>NZ_JBGCAQ010000016.1:0-266209 GCF_041261405.1 Streptacidiphilus sp. EB103A
CAGGCCGACACATCCCCAACAGGACAGCCGAAGCGTCAGTCACTTAGCGAGTCAGACCCACCAGAAGCATCACCGAGAACATCATCACTGTCACTCACCCTACTTTCGGGTCACTGATCTGACGCTATATCGGACATAACGGGCAGTATCCGTCGAATGAGTGACCCAAAAGTAGGGTGAGTGACCCGAAAACCGGGCAGCCCACCTGGCGAAAGGGTTCTTCACTCCTCGCCCGGGAGGGCACCGGCGCGCCGCCCGGCAACGCACGCCCCACCACCCTCCCCGCTCCTCGTGGTTGGCCAGCGAGCGGAGCGAGCCACCCCGGCCAGGCACGGAGCGGCGTGCCCCATGGAGGTGATGGTGGGTCAGCGGGAGCGAACGCGCACGTCGGGGGCGGGGTCGGGACGGGGGCTCGGTCGCCCGGCGGGTCCGGGGCGGATTGCGGCGTCCCGCCTCCCCCGAGCCCCGCCCCCGCCCCTACCTCAGCCCCGCCAGATGCGCCTTGAACCCCGCGCCGTAGGCGGTTGCGGTGCCGTCGTAGGCGCTGATGAGGGACGGGCCGGAGGAGCAGTCCCAGGTGTTCCAGGTCCAGGCCAGGTAGGAGGCGCCGGCGTTGTCCAGCCAGGGCAGCAGGGTGTCCAGGTAGCCGTGGGCGCAGTCGCTCTCGCCCAGCTCGCCCGTCACCAGCGGGACCTGGGCCAGCACCGGGGAGATCTGGCTGCTCCAGCAGGAGCTGCTGCTGCAGGTGTTGAAGTTGTACGAGTGCCATGAGGCGGCCAGGTTGTGGTCCGGGTCGGTCGGCTCGTAGGGCAGCCACTGGGTGAGGTCGTTGGAGTAGGCGAGCCCGCCGAGCATCAGCACATTGCTCGCGCCGGTGCTGCGCACCGCGTTCACCATCGACTGCATGCCCGCGACCTGGTAGTTGATGCCGGAGCAGGTCCCGCCGTCCCGCCAGCAGGTCCAGGCCTGGGCGGTGGTGCTGGTCGCGCGGTCCGGGTAGGGCTCGTTGAACAGGTCGAAGACCGTCGAGTTGTCGCCCTTGAAGGTGTTGGCGACCGAGGTCCAGAACGGTATTGCCCCGGCTGCGTCCGGCATCGGCTTCTGGCAGGTCGCCGTGGCGCTGGAGCAGCCGGAGGAGTTGCCGCTGTAGACGCCGTCGGTCCAGTGCAGGTCCAGGATGGCGACCAGGCCGTTCTGGTGCAGCAGTGAGACGTAGCTCTTGATCGCGTTGATGTAGTTCGCGCCCGAGTAGGCGGCCAGGACGTTGGACTCACCGAGCCAGCAGTCCTCGTTCAGCGGCACCCGTACGGCGTTGATGTGCCAACTGGCCATCGCCGCAACGGAGGTCTGGTCGACGGGCCCGTCGAAGAGGCCCGTCCCCTGTACGCAGGCGAACTCCGCGCCGGAGCGGTTCACTCCGTGCAGGGTGACCGTGCTGCCGCTCGCGTTCACCAGCTTGTTGCCGGAGACATGCAGGGCGGGTGCGGCTCCGCCGGGCGGCGTGGTCGTCGGCGGTGCGGTGGTGGGCGGTGCGGTGGTGGGCGGTGCCGTGGTCGGCGGCGCCGTCGTGGGTGGAGCGGTCGTCGGGGACGAAGTCGGGGACGGCGTCGGCGAGGTCGTCGGCCCGCAGGCCACGCCGTTCACCGCGAAGCCGGTCGGCGCCGAATTGGCGCCCGAGTAGCCGAAGTTGGCGTTGGTCGTGAAGGAGCCGCCCGCCGCGATGCCGGTGCTCCAGCTGGGTGCGGCGACGGTGACGGTGTGGCCGGACTGGGACCAGGTGCCGTTCCAGCCGCTCTGCAGGGTCTGGTTGCCGGTGGTGGTGTAGGTCAGTGTCCAGGGCTGGACGGCCGCGCCGCCGGTGTCGGTGATGGTCGCGGCGGCGGTGAATCCGCTGCCCCAGTCGTTGGTGACCGAGTAACTGACGCTGCACGACAGGGCGGTGGCCGCGGCGCTGGACGCGGCCAGCGGCAGCAGTGCCGCGGCGAATCCGGCTACGGCGGCGGCCGTGCCGAGGAGGAGTGTGGTGCGGGATCGCATGGGGAGCACCCGATTCTGTTGGGTGGGTGGGGTGCTCTCACTGGCTGCCGGGCGTCAAGGTAGCGGATGGACTGCGTTCACGGCAGTCCCACAGCAAGAAATTTCTGCTCATCGTCAAGGGGCTTGACGCGCCGTCAGAACCGCCGGACTATCGGGAGCGCTCCCACTGGTTGCCGCCGTCGGCAGGAGTCGTAAGCCTGCTTCGAATGGGAGCGCTCCCACTCCGTTCACCCGGTACCGGACCGGTAGTTGATCACGATCCACCCACCCGAAAGGACCGTGAAGTGTCACATCCCGCCCGTCCTCCCGCCCCTCCACCCGCCCGCCCGCTCGCCCGCTTCCGAGCAGCCGCCGCAGCGGCCGCCCTCGGCGCGGCCATGCTCGTCCCCGTCGCTGCCTCGCAGTCGGCTCACGCGGCGGTCACCCACGTCGCCAACCCCTACCTCGGCTCCACTCCGTACCTCAACCCGGACTACGTCTCCGAGGTCAACGCCCAGGCCACCGCGGACGGCGGGACCACCGGCACGGCCGAGGCGAAGGTCGCGAGCTACCAGACCGCCATCTGGATGGACCACATCGGCGCCATCGCCGGCGACAGCACCCACCTCGGCCTCAAGGCGCAGCTCGACAAGGCCGAGACGCAGGCCGCCGGGAGTTCCACGCCGGTGCTGTTCGAGGTGGTGATCTACGACCTCCCCGGCCGTGACTGCGCCGCGCTGGCCTCCAACGGCGAGATCCCGGCCACGGCGGCCGGCCTCACCGAGTACGAGTCCCAGTACGTCGACCCGATCGCCGCGCTGCTCGGCACCAGCACCTACAGCAACCTGCGGATCTCCACGATCATCGAGCCCGACTCACTGCCCAACGCGGTCACCAACCAGAGCAAGACGGCCTGCGCGACGGCCACCCCGTACTACGAGACCGGTGTCGAGTACACCCTGAACAAGCTGCACGCCATCCCCAACGTCTACACCTACCTGGACATCGGCCACTCCGGCTGGCTCGGCTGGTCCAGCAACATGGGCCCGGCCGCCCAGGAGTTCGCCAAGGTGGCCAAGGCCACGACCGCGGGCGTGGCCAGCGTGGACGGCTTCATCAGCGACACCGCGAACACCACCCCCACCGACGAGCCCTTCCTGCCCAACTCCACGCTCCAGGTGGGCGGGCAGCCGCTGGACTCGGCCAACTTCTACCAGTACAACCCGTATTTCGACGAGCACACCTATGACGAGGCGATGCACGCCTCGATGGTCTCGGCCGGCTTCCCCAGCACCGTCGGGATGCTCATCGACACCTCCCGCAACGGTTGGGGCGGCTCGTCCCGTCCCACCGCGCTGAACTCGTCGCCGACCGACGTCAATTCCTACGTGACCGCGAACAAGGTCGACAAGCGGCCGTTCCGCGGCGACTGGTGCAACGTCAACGGCGCCGGCATCGGCTCGCGCCCGACCGCGCAGCCGTACGGGTCGAGCGACCCGATCATCGCCTACGTCTGGATCAAGCCCCCGGGCGAGTCCGACGGTGACTACCCGAGCGGTACGCACACCCACGGCGATCCGCACTGCGACCCCAGCGGCACCCAGACCGACGGCAACGGCAACACCTACCCGACCGACGCCATCCCCGGCTACGACATCCCGGCCGGCAACTGGTTCGCGGCCCAGTTCCAGCAACTGGTCGCCAACTCCTACCCGGCGCTCGGCAGCTCCAGCGGCGGCGGCGACACCACTCCGCCGTCGGCCCCCACCAACCTGGCGGTGAGTGGGACGACCAGCAGCAGTGTGTCGCTGACCTGGACGGCCTCCACGGACAATGTGGGCGTCACCGGCTACGCGGTCTACCGGGGATCGACCAAGGTCGCCACGGTGACCACGACCTCGTACACGGACACCGGGCTGACGGCCTCGACCGCGTACAGCTACCACGTGACCGCCCAGGATGCGGCGGGCAATGTCTCGGCCTCCTCCGCGACGGTCACCGGCACCACCTCCGCCTCCAGCGGCGGCGGAGGCGGCGCCGGCAGCGGCTGCACCGCGAGCTACAGCGTCAGCAGTGACTGGGGCTCCGGCTTCAACGCCAATGTCACGGTCACCAACACCGGGACCAGCGCCACCAAGTCCTGGACCGTCACCTGGACCTGGGGCGGCAACCAGACCGTCTCCAGCATGTGGAACGCCGTCTACAGCCACTCCGGGTCGGCCGTGACCGCGGCCAACGAGCCCTACAACAATGTGATCGCCGCCGGAGGCAACACCAGCTTCGGCTTCGGGGCGACCTACTCCGGCACCAACACCGCTCCGACGCTCACCTGCACCGCGAGCTGACCGAGCCGATCGAGTAACCGGACTGCTCCGGCAGACTGCGGCGCGGCCCACTCCCCGGGCCGCGCCGCACCACCCCACGGGGGCGGGCGCGAAACCCGTGCGCGCCATGATCACGCGGATGGCCGAACCGTTTCCCGGCGGATGTAATGTGGGGCCGCACAAGCACAGACCGGCACAGCTGCGGGAGGCCCCCACCCGCCCGGCCTCAAGGGAATCGGCCCTGATGGAACTCGCGTACATCCCCAGCCCGTCGCAGGGCGTCTGGCACATCGGCCCGCTGCCGATCCGCGCGTACGCGCTGTGCATCATCGTCGGCATCGCCGCCGCCCTGTGGCTGACCCGGCGCCGCTGGGTCAAGCTCGGCGGCAACCCCGACGACGTCGTGGACATCACCCTGTGGGCGGTTCCGTTCGGCATCGTCGGCGGTCGGCTCTACCACGTGATCACCGACCCGGAGCTCTACTTCAAGTCCGGTGAGCAGCCGATCCGCGCCCTCTACATCTGGGACGGCGGCCTCGGCATCTGGGGAGCGGTGGCGCTGGGCGCGCTCGGCGCCTGGATCGGCTGCCGCCGCCGCGGCGTCCCGCTGGCGGCCTTCGCCGACGCGCTCGCGCCGGGGCTGATCCTGGCCCAGGCGATCGGCCGCTGGGGCAACTACTTCAACCAGGAACTCTACGGCGACCCCACCACGCTGCCCTGGGGTCTCAAGATCACCTACACCGACGCCAACGGCCAGCTCGCCCACGGCGTGTTCCAGCCGACCTTCCTCTACGAGTCGCTGTGGGACCTGGCCTGTGTCGCGCTGCTGCTCTACGCGGACCGCCGCTGGAACTTCCACTCCGCACGGCTGTTCGCGCTCTACGTGGCCTGCTACACGGCGGGCCGCGGCTGGATCGAGTCGCTGCGCACCGACCACGCCAACCACTTCCTCGGCCTGCGGCTCAACGACTGGACCTCGCTGATCTGCTTCGTGGCCGCCGTCGGCTATCTGATCGTCTCCCGCAACCGCCCCGAACCGGAGAACCGCCTGGGCCGGTCCCGGCTGGTACCCGAGGGACCGGCCCAGGACGACGCGACGGCGGACGAAGCGGAACCGGCCGAGTCGGAGGACGAGCCGGCGGACGATGCCGCAGCCGAGACGGCGGACAACCCCGAGAAGCACACCCCCCGGGTCTGATCCTCGAACGAGCACCGACGGAGGCGTGGCGCTTGCGAGCGCCACGCCTCAGCTCTCGGAGTCGGCTTCCCCGCCGGGGGGCGTGCGGTGGTGCCGGCGCCAGAGCCAGACGCACAGGGCGATCGCCACGATCCCGCCGACGACGCCCGCAGCCACCGTCCCCACGGTCTGCGCGGTCTTCGCGTAGGCCGCCCCGGCCAGGAAGCCGAGCAGGGTGTAGCCGACACCCCAGAGCAGCCCGCCCGCCGCGTTGAACAGCAGGAACCGCCGGTACGGCAGCTGGGAGAGTCCGGCCAGCGCCGGGACCATGGCCCGGAACAGGGCTACGAAGCGGCCGAGGAACACCGCGGCCGGGCCCTTGTCGCGCATGAAGGCGCGCGAGCGCTCGATCCGGTCGTGGTACCTCACGGCGAGCCGGGTGGACAGCAGCGCGGGGCCGAAGCGCCGGCCGACCTCGTACCCCACCGAGTCGCCGGTCACCGCGGCGAGCACCACCACTGCCATCATCGCGGGCAGGTTCACCCCGTTGTGCGCGCTCGCGATCACCCCGCCGATGACCACGGCGGTCTCGCCGGGCAGCACGAAGCCGAAGAAGAGGGCGTCCTCGGTGAACACCAGCGCGGCGACAATCAGGTAGACCAGAGGCCCTGACAGGTGCAGCAGCCAGTCGGTGATCGCCTGCATCACGCCATCATAGGAGGCCGGGGACGGAGGACAGGCCGAGGCTCGCGGGCCGCGCGTGCTCCTGGTGCAGATGCTCCACATGGTGCACGGCCTGGTCCAGCAGCGCGGCCACATGGGAGTCGTAGAGGGCGTAGACCACGCTGCGCCCGCGCCGCTCGCCCACCACCAGGCCCTGCTCGCGCAACACCCGCAGCTGGTGCGAGCAGGCCGACTGCTCCAGGCCCACCTCGGCGGCCAGCTCGGTGGCCGCGCAGGCGCCCTCGCGCAGCCGGGCCAGGATCAGCAGCCGCGAGGGCGTCGCCAGGGCCTGCAGGGTTCCGGCCACCCGGGCGGCGGCAGCCGCGTCGAGGCGCCCGGTGCGCTGATCGCCCTGGTCATTAGGCTGGCCCATGCTCACATCGTACTCAGTGGCATATCACCGGTGGTTCCAAGACTGCCGGTAGCATCGAGCCGTGTACCGATGGGTGTCGGCCGGGCGCTGTGAAGGAGGGGGAGGGCCGTGTCGTTGATGGCAACACTGTCGGTGGTCTTCGCCGTGCTCGCCGCCGTGAGCAATGCGCTGGGCACGGTACTCCAGCGGCGGGCCGCACTGATCGTCCCGCAGTCGGACGGGTTCCAGCTGCAGCTGATGTGGGACCTGCTGCGCACCCCGATCTGGTTCTTCGGCATCCTCGGCGTGGTCTTCGCCGCGGTCTTCCAGGGCCTGGCGCTGGTCACCGGCCCGCTGGCGGTGGTCCAGCCGATCTTCGTGCTGGAACTGCCCTTCGCCCTGCTGATCTCCGGTCTGGTCTTCCGCAAGCCGATGGTGCGGCGCGGCTGGCTGTCCGTAGCCTGCATCGTGGTGGGCCTGGGCACCGCGCTGGCCGCGGCCTCGCCCAGCGGCGGGGAGCTGCAGCCGCCGGCCGCGCTGTGGCTGCTGGCGCTGGTCTGCTGCGGCGGAATGATGGTGCTGCTCGCCGGCGCGGCGCTGAAGCGGCCGGTGGGTCGGGCCCGCGCCGCCTGCCTGGGCACGGCTGCGGCGATTGGCTACGCCCTCACCGCGGCCCTGATGAAGTCCGCCACCGACACCCTGGACCACGGCGGCGTCGGGGCGTTCTTCACCGCCTGGCAGACCTACGCCTTCGCGGCGGTCGGCGTCTGCGCGCTGTTCCTGCTGGAGAACGCCATGCAGGCGGGTCCGCTGGTGGCCTCCCAGCCCGCGCTGACCCTGGGCGACGCGCTGATCAGCCTCTCGCTCGGGGTGACGCTCTACTCCGAGTCGGTACGGGCCGGCTGGTGGCTGCTGCCGGAGATCTTCGGGGTCGGGCTGGTGCTGCTGGGCGTGGTCGGCCTGTCCCGGTTGCAGTCCGGGACCGGCGTGCCCGCCGAGGGCGCACAGCCGGAGTCCGAGTCGGGGTCGTCGGAAGCCTCGGTGGACGTCTCCGAGACGGCCTGACCTTTTCAAGCCGACCTCACGACAGGCCGGCGGAGCGTACCGCCTGCTGATAGAGCGTCAGCGTGTCCTGGTCGAAGTAGCTGCTGTAGGAGATGCCCGCGGTGTAGCCGCCCTGCTCGAAGCCGCCGATGACGCCCGCGATCCCGGCGGTGCCGCCGGGGCCGGCCACGACCCAGGGGCTGCCGCTGGTGCCGTCGGTGAAGTCGGCGCAGACGACCCGCAGTTGGGTGCTGGTGAACCGGCTTGCGATGTTGCTGCAGGTGATCGGCGCGTCCTCGTCCTCCCGATAGCCGGTGAGGGTCACCGCGACCGGGGTGCCGTCGCCCACGCCGGGGTCGGTTACCAGCCGGTTCGCCCCTACCACCTGCTGGAGTTGACGGCCTTTCAGCGGGGCGACCACGGCGAAGGCCACATCGAGGTCGGAGTCCGTGTCGGCGGTCCAGCGGGGGTCCTCGACGACGCCGACCAGCTTCCACTCCCCGTACGGCGCCGTGCCGTTGCGGTAGCCGGGGACGAAGACAGTGGTGCCGGGGTCGGTGGACAGGCAGTGCGCGGCGGTGACGATGATGTCGCCGCCCGGGCTGTCCACCACGCTCGCCGAGCAGTAGTGGTCGCTCATGCTGCTGTCGGTGAACAGCGCGCCCACCCGCGCCGACTGCGCGTTGACCGCGGCCGCACTGCTGCTGCCCGGCCCCTGCGTGGCCCCGACCGCGGCCGTGGCGCTGCCGCCGGCCATCACCAGCAGCCAGGCCAGTACGGCCACGCCCCAGCGGGCGGCGGATCGCGGTCGGAGAACCCTCACACCCATACGTTCCCAGAAGTACTCAGCTGCAGGTCGGCGGCTGGATGAGGAATTGTTGAGAATCGTACAAGTCTGCGCCCCGGCCGGACGGCATAATGCTGAGTACCCGCGTGAGCCGAGAACAGGGAGCCCGTATGTTCGAGCTGGGGACCGACGGTCCCTCCGTGATCGTCGCCGGACTGGACGGTTCGGACTCGTCCCTGCGCGCGGCCGCATACGCGGCCGGGCTGGCCCGCCGGCAGGGGTCGCTGCTGGCCCTGGTCTACATACAGCCGATCGGCACCATGGGCGGCGCGGACGTGGGCGTCGCCATCAACCAGGCCGGGCGCGAGGTCGCCGCGGACCTGGAGCGGCAGATCCGCGAGGGCGTCGACCAGGGCAGCCACGGCCGGAGCATCCGCTGGGAGTTCCACACCGCGCCCGGCGACGCCTACGCGGGAATCGTCGAGCACGCCGACCGGCTGAAGGCCGACGCGGTGGTCATCGGCGCCTCGGAGAAGGCCGGCCACCGCATCCTCGGGTCGGTGGCGGTACGGCTGGTGAAGGCGGGCCGCTGGCCGGTCACGGTGGTGCCGTAACCGGCCGCGCCGGCCGGAAACCCGCCGCGCCGGCCGCGCCGGCCTGGACCGAACCCGTCAGGCCCGCCGGATGTCCGGCTCCAGGTAGATCACCCGGGCGATCGGCACGGCGGCCCTGATCCGGGCCTCGGCCGCGTCGATGGCCCGGGCCACCTCGGCGGCGGTGTCGTCGTGCTGCACCGCGATCTTGGCCGCCACCAGCAGTTCCTCGGGACCCAGGTAGAGCGTGCGCATATGGATCACCCCGGTCACCACGTCCCCGTCCACCAGGGCCGCGCGGATCGAGGCGTTGTCGGCCGCGCCCGCACCCTCGCCGAGCAGCAGGCTCTTGGTCTCGATGCCGAGCACCACCGCGATGCAGACCAGCAGGGCGCCGATGCAGAGCGTGCCCACGCCGTCCCAGACGCCGTCGCCGGTGGCCAGACTCAGCCCCACCCCGAACAGCGCCAGGACCAGGCCGATCAGCGCGCCGAAGTCCTCCAGCAGCACGATCGGCAGCTCGGGCGCCTTGGCCCGGCGGATGAACTGCACCCAGCTCTGCGAGCCGCGCAGTTCCCCGGACTCCTTCACCGCGGTGCGGAAGGAGTACCCCTCCGCGACGATCGAGAACAGCAGCACGCCCACCGGCCAGTACCAGTGGTCCAGCGAGTGCGGGTGCCGGACCTTCTCGACCCCCTCGTACAGCGCGAACAGGCCGCCGACGCTGAACAGCACGATGGCGACCAGGAAGGCGTAGACAAAGCGCTCCCGGCCGTAGCCGAAGGGGTGCTCCTCGGTCGCGGCCCGTTTCGCCCTGCGTCCGCCGAGCAGCAGCAGCGCCTGGTTGCCGGAGTCGGCGACCGAGTGCACGCCCTCCGCGAGCATCGAGGAGGACCCGCTGAAGGCGAACGCCACGAACTTCGCCAGCGCGATCGCCAGATTCGCCCCCAGCGCCGCCACGATCGCCCTGCTACCGCCGCTTGCACTCATGCTTCCCCGCTGTCCCCTCGACTGTTCTTACCGCGCTCTAACCCAGCCCGAGCAGGAAGCCTATCCGTGCAGCAGGCCTATCCGTGCAGCAGGCCCGACAGGACCTTGCCCTCGGTGGAGAGGATGCCGTTCTGGTAGTCGAACCGGGGCGTGCCGGAGAAGAGCAGCCACTGGTACTTCATGTTCTCGGCGAACCAGTAGGCCGGCGTGAGGTCGCCCGGGAGCATCCCACGCACCGTCACATCACCGGAGACGGTGTACCCCTCGGCCACCCGCTGGTTGGCCCGGCTGCCGGCGAAGAGGCGGTAGGCGGCGTCCTTGTACCCGTCGTCCCCGGTCAGCCGCCACAGGTCGAGCGCGGCGTTGGCGTACTCGGGGCGCAGCTGGCTGCCCTTGTCGACGGCCGCCAGGGTGGCCGGGTCCACCGTCTCCGGCAGCACCGGGTACCGGGCGAGAACGTCCGACCAGGTCCGGAAGTACGCCTGACCATGCGTCAGATCGCCGCCCTTGGCCAGCAGTCCGGCGTAGAAGGAGCCCAGTTCGGACTGGGCGGCAGCGCCGACGGGCCGGCCGGTGGCCGAGTCGACGGATCTGAACCACAGCCGGCCGCCGACGGACACCGGCTGGTGTCTCATGATCGCGGCGGTCAGCTCCCGGTACCAGGACCCCAGTTGGGGGTCGCCGAGCAGGACCGAGCCGCTCCACAGGTACTCGTAGAAGGAGTCGACCGGCGGGTTGGGCGCGACGGAGGTGACGTCGATCCAGCGGCCGGTCTCGGTGTGGATGGTCGACCCCAGCAGCCCCAGCGAGCTGCGACGGGAGACGACGGCCTGGTAGGCGCGCGTCGCTACGTCGTAGTAGCGGCCGTCGCCGGTGAGGTCGGACAGCAGGCCGAACTCCATGACATTGGTGCAGGCCTGGGCCAGCGCCACCATGGTGCCGGAGACCGCGCCGGTGCGCAGATTGACATGGCTGTACGGGATGCCGGTCGGCGACTTGGTGAAGGCGGGCAGCAGCCGGTCGGCGAGCTCCCCGACACGGTCCAGCAGGCTGGGCCTGCCGGTCGCCAGGTAGCCCGCGAGCAGCCCGCCGACCAGCCGGATGATCGATTCGAAGACTTCGACCGACACGTTCTGGACGGGGTCCAGATTCGCGTCGATCCAGTCGCAGCCGCGGGCCAGTTCGTCGTCCTCGCCCATCAGGTAGAGGGTGTCCAGCGCCTCCACGATGGACAGTCCGAAGGTGTGCCCGGGGGCGAAGAAGTCGTGGTGGCGACGGCTCACCGGGCAGACCTCGTCGTAGCCCCAGGCGTGGTCGGTGTAGCCGCGCCAGCCGTGCAGGAACTCGGTGTGCACCTCGGCCGCGGCGGTGTCGTCCGAGGGACGGTCCGCAGGATGCACCGCAGGATGCTCCGAGGGGTGGTCCATGCCGGTGGCGGACGCGGTGCCCGGGAGGAGTGCGGCGGCCGCGGTGCCGGCCACGGCTGTGCCCAGCAGCGCGCGTCGGGAGAGTGCGGGTCGGGGTCGTGCGGAGTTCTGGCGCATGGATACAGGACGGTAAGCCTGCCAACGTACCCTGACTGCCATTGCCGCCAGGCGGCGTGGCGTCCGGCTCCACCCGGCTGGGCTGCGAGGATGTCCCCTGAGGCGGAGGCGTCTTATCACCTGATGGGGTGAACTGCCTGGGCTCCCTGGCGCAGCGTCAGGGCACGTGGACGCGGTGAAGTGGACGCGGTGAACAGGAGGGCGGAATGGAGCGGGACGTGCTGCGCCATGCCGAGCCGGTGATGGGCACCGTGGTGTCTTTCGACCTCAGGGGCGCGGACGGCGCCGACGGCGCGGTCGCCGACGGCCTGCGGCGGGCGGTCGCCTGGCTGCACCGGGTGGACGAGGTGTTCTCCACCTACCGTCCGGACAGCCAGATCAGCCGGCTGGGGCGGGGGGAGCTGACGGTCCATGACTGCGATCCGGACGTCGCCGAGGTGCTGGAGCTGGGCGCGGCGGCGGAGCGGGCGGGCGACGGGTTCTTCTCGGTGCGGCCCGGCGGTCCGGGGGGTGAGCTGGACCCCTCCGGCGTGGTCAAGGGCTGGGCGGTGGAGCGGGCCTCGCGCATCCTGCTGGAGGCCGGCTCGACGGACCACAGCGTGAACGGCGGCGGGGACGTGCAGACCGCGGGGGAGCCCGAGCCGGGGCGCGGCTGGAGCCTGGCCGTGGCCCATCCGCTGCATCCGGGGGCGTTCGCGACCGTGGTCCGCGGCAGCGGCATCGCTCTGGCCACCTCGGGGACGGCCGAGCGGGGCGCGCACATCCTGGACCCGCACACCGGACGGCCGGTGTCCGGCGTGCTGCTGTCGGTGTCGGTGGTGGGGGAGTCGCTGACCGCCGCGGACATCGCGGCGACCACGGCCTTCGCGATGGGCTCCGCCGGGCGGGACTGGCTGGAGGCGCAGCCGGGGCTGGAGGGCTTCGCCGTCACCGCGGAAGGCCGGGCGTGGTGGACACCCGGCTTCTCCGCGTACGTCCCGGAAGGCCTACGTCCCTGACAGGCCTACTGGCGCGCCCTGAGCGCGTCCGTGTGCGCCTTGATCTCGTCCTTGGTCAGGTAGGTGTCGGTGTACTCGAAGTCGCGCAGCGTCGCCGGGCGGCCGCGCTGGAAGCCGGTGCGGACGAAGTCGTCCCCGGCGGTCGCGTTGAGCAGCCAGTTGGTCATGACCCGCACCTTGGCGACATTGGTCCGCAGCGCCATCAGGTGGTAGCCGCGGGCCACGCCCTGCGCGGCGACGCCGGTGAGCTCCACGCCCATCGGCTTGGACACCGCGTCCGCGCCGCCGAGGTCGACCACCAGGCCCAGGTCCTTGTGGAAGTACGGCTTCGCCTCCTGCCCGCGCAGCGCGGCGACGACGTTGTCGGCGACGACCTTGCCCTGCCGCTGGGCGTGCTGCGCGGTGGGCGGGCAGACCGAGCCGTCGCCCTTGGCCAGGTCGGGGACGGCGGCGGCGTCGCCGAGTGCGTACATCCCCTCGAACTGCGGGACCTTCATCTCGGCGGTGGTCACCAGGCGGCCGCGGACGGTCTCCGAGTCCAGGGTGGCGATCAGCGGGCTGGCGGCGACGCCGGCGGTCCAGATCAGGGTGCGGGAGGGGATCACCCGGCCGTCGGTGAACTTCACCGAGTCTTCGCCGACCTCGGCCACCGAGACGCCCAGCGAGACCTCGATCCCGCGCTTGCGCAGGACGTTCAGTGCGGTGGCGCCGAGCTTGTCGCCCAGTTCGGGCATCAGCTTGGGGGCGATGTCGATCAGATGCCACTTGATCAGGTTGGGGTTGAGCCGCGGATAGCGCTTGACCGCCGAGGTGGTGACCCGCTGCAGGCAGGCGGCCGTCTCGGTGCCCGCGTAGCCGCCGCCGACGACCACGAACTGCAGCCGGGAGATCCGCTCGTCCCGGTGGGTCGCCGAGTCGGCCAGGTCGAGCTGGCTGATCACGTGGTCGCGTACGAACGCTGCCTCGGCGAGGGTCTTCATCCCGCGCGCGTGGTCGGTCAGGCCCGGGATGTCGAAGGTGCGGGTGACGCTGCCCGGGGCGAGCACGATGTAGTCGTACTCCTCGTTCACGATCTCGTCGGTGATCTTCTTGATCACGCAGATCTTCGCCCTGGGGTCCACGCCGATCGCGCCGCCGGGGATGATCCGGGTCCGGTGCAGCATCCGGCGCAGCGAGACCGCGACCGACTGCGGGGTCAGCACCCCGGCGGCCACCTGCGGCAGCAGGGGCAGGTACAGCTCGTAGCTGAAGGGCGCGACGATGGCGATGTCGGCCTCACCGGGGGCGAGCTTGCGCTCCAGCCTCCGCGCGCACTCGACGCCGGCGAACCCGCCGCCGACCACCAGGATCCGAGGTCGTTCCATGGAGTCATCCTTTGCTGAATGTCGTCACGGTGCGTCGTATGTTCAGTCGTATGTCCATATCGGCCTATTCCTGCCCGCCACCCTGGCACGCACACCCCGGCGCTGCCACCGGGTACGGCCAAGTCGGTGGCCACATCGACGGGCGGGCCGATGGGTAGGGTGGGGCCCATGTTGTCTGAGCTGCGGGCTGTCCGGTATGTGACGCCGCTTCGGGAGGGCGGCTCGCTGCCGGGGCTGGTGGAGGGCAGCGACGGCGGGCTCTGGGTGGCCAAGTTCACCGGTGCCGCGCAGGGGCGGAAGGCGCTGGTCGCCGAGGTCGTCTCCGGCGAGCTGGCCCGTCGGCTCGGCCTCCCGGTGCCCCGGCTGGTGACGGTCGAGGTCGATCCGGTGCTGGTGCTGGGCGAGCCGGACGAGCGGGTGCAGGAGCTGGTGAAGGCCTCCGGCGGGACCAATCTGGGGACGGCCTTCCTGTCCCGCGCCCTGGGCTATGACCCGCTGGCCTTCCCGGTGGACCCGGTGACGGCCGGGCGGGTGCTCTGGCTGGACGCGCTGATCGGCAATGTCGACCGCTCCTGGCGCAACCCCAATCTGCTGGTCCGCCAGGGCGAGCTGTGGCTGATCGACCACGGTGCGAGCCTGATCTTCCATCACAACTGGCCCCGCGCCGCGGCGGCCGTGGACCGGCCCTACGACGCCTCCGACCATGCGCTGCTGCGGTTCGCGCCGGACGTCGCGGCCGCCGACGCCGCACTGGCCGGGCTGGTGACCGAAGAGCTGCTGCGCGAGGTGCTGGCGCTGGTCCCCGAGGTCTGGCTGGAGGACGAGCCGGGCTTCGCATCGGTGGCCGAGGTCCGGGAGGCCTATGTCGCCCAGCTCGCCGGGCGGGTGTCGGGTACGCGGAACTGGCTGCCGGAGGTGGCGTCGTGACGGAGCAGGTGACCGAGCGGGTGACCGAGTACGTGTATGAGTACGCGCTGGTCCGGGTGGTGCCCCGGGTCGAGCGCGGCGAGCAGCTGAACGCCGGGGTGCTGGTCTACAGCCGCCAGGCCGGGCTGGTCCGCGCGGTGATCCACCTGGACGAGGAGCGGCTGCTGGCGCTGGACCCGGGCGCGGACGTCGCGGCGGTGCGCAGCGCGCTCGCTGCCGTCGCTGCCGTCTGCACCGGTGGCGCGGCCGCGGGGCAGGCGGCGGGGGACGACCCGGGACGCCGTTTCCGCTGGCTGACCGCGCCGCGCAGCACCGTCGTCCAGCCCGGTCCGGTGCACTGCGGGCTGAGCGCGGACCCGGCGGCCGAGGCCGACCGGCTGCTGGACCTGCTGGTGCGCTGACAGCGGCCCCGGCCGACCGAGCGCCGACCCAGCCCCGGCCGACCGCTCCGACCTGGACTGTTAGGCTTGCGAAACGTGACCGCCAAGCCGAAGATCCCCAATGTCCTCGCCTCCCGCTACGCCTCCGGCGAGTTGACCCGTCTGTGGTCCCCCGAGCACAAGGTCGTCCTGGAGCGGCAGCTGTGGCTGGCCGTGCTCAAGGCGCAGGCCGACCTGGGGGTCGAGGTTCCGGCAGGGGCCGTCGCCGACTACGAGCGGGTGCTGGACCAGGTCGACCTGGCGTCGATCGCCGAGCGCGAGCGGGTCACCCGGCACGATGTGAAGGCCAGGATCGAGGAGTTCAGCGCCCTGGCCGGCCATGAGCAGATCCACAAGGGTATGACCTCACGCGACCTCACCGAGAACGTCGAGCAGCTGCAGATCCGCCAGTCCCTGGAGCACGTCCGCGACCGCACCGTCGCGCTGCTGGTCCGGCTCGCCGCGCTGGCCGCCGAGCACGGCGAGCTGGTCATGACCGGCCGCTCGCACAACGTCGCCGCCCAGGCCACCACCCTTGGCAAGCGCTTCGCCTCGGCGGCGGACGAGATCCTGGTGGCCTTCCAGCGCCTTGAGGAGCTCATCGCCCGCTACCCGCTGCGCGGCATCAAGGGCCCGGTCGGCACCTCCCAGGACATGCTGGACCTGCTCGGCGGCGACCAGGACAAGCTAGCCGACCTGGAGCGCCGGGTCGCCGGGCACCTCGGCTTCCAGCAGGGCTTCACCAGCGTCGGCCAGGTCTACCCGCGCTCGCTGGACTACGACGTGCTCTCCGCGCTGGTGCAGCTGGCAGCGGGTCCGAGCAGCCTCGCCAAGACCATCAGGCTGATGGCCGGGATCGAGCTGGTCACCGAGGGCTTCAAGGAGGGCCAGGTCGGCTCCTCGGCGATGCCGCACAAGATGAACACCCGCAGCTGCGAGCGCGTCAACGGCCTCGCGGTGATCCTGCGCGGCTACGCCTCCATGGTCTCCGAGTTGGGCGGCGACCAGTGGAACGAGGGCGACGTCTCCTGCTCGGTGGTGCGCCGGGTGGCCCTGCCGGACGCCTTCTTCGCCTTTGACGGCCTGGTCGAGACCTTCCTGACGGTGCTGGACGAGTTCGGCGCCTTCCCCGCCGTCATCGCCGCCGAGCTGGACCGCTACCTGCCGTTCCTGGGCACCACCAAGGTGCTGATGGGCGCGGTCCGGGCCGGCGTCGGCCGGGAGGCCGCGCACGAGGCCATCAAGGAGCACGCGGTGGCCTCCGCCCTGGCGATGCGGGCAGGGGTACGGGAGAACCAGCTGGTGCAGCGGCTCGCCGAGGACGAGCGGATCCCGCTCGACCGGGCCCAACTGGACGCGCTGCTCGCCGACCGGCTGTCCTTCACCGGCGCGGCGGCCAGCCAGGTCGCGGCGGTGGTCCGGCAGGTGGAGGCCGTGGCGGCCCACTACCCGGAGGCGGCGAAGTACACCCCGGGCGCGATTCTCTGACCCGGGCTCGGATCCGGTTTCGGTTTCGGTTTCGGTTTCGGACAAGCGGATGGTCCCCTGCTGGGGGGAGAGCAGGGGACCATCCGGGGCGGCGATCGGGAGTCCAGGGGGGAGTGGTGCCTCCCGGTCCAGCCGCACCCTACGCCTACCCGTACTGGGGCAGTGAAACCTAGAAGGTGCCTCAGATTTTTCTGAGCGGTCCGACGCCAACTCCCAAGGGAGGTCAGCGCCTCAGCGCGCGGCGATCCCGGGACTCCATCTCCCGGGGGACAACCCCCGGACCCCCGGCAGGAAAGACTCAGCGCGCCGCGATCCCCGGGAAGACCGCTTCGTCCAGGAACAGACCCACAGCCACGGCCACCGGGATGGCTATCAGCGCGCCGATCACGCCCATCAGCGCGCCGCCGACGATCACCGCCAGGATGGTGACCAGCGGATGCACCTCGATGGCGAACTTCATCGCCCTGGGCACGATCAGATAGTCCTCGGCGACCCGGAAGACGATGTAGAACACCGCCGTGGCCACCGCCACCGGGAAGGACACCACCAGCGCCACCAGCGACACCACGATCCCGCCGATGGTCGAGCCGACCACCGGGATCAGGTCCATCAGGCCCACGAAGACCGCCAGCGCCGCCGGGTAGGGCACGCCCAGGGCCAGCAGCCAGATCAGCGTGGCCAGGCCCGCGATCACCGAAGTGGCGACATTGGCCAGCATGTAGCGCCCGGTGCGCTGCAGCACCTCGTCGGTCATCACCTCGGCGCGCTCCCATCGGCTGCCGCGGACGAAACGCAGACAGAACCGCTTCAGGACGGGCAGGCTCGCCAGGAAGTACATGGTCAGGGTGATCACCAGGAAGAAGCCGGTGAGCGTGCTGATGAGCAGCTGCCCTGCCCCCATCAGGCCGTTCACGACCGTGCCCGCCCCGCTGCCGCCGAGCTGTGTCTTCACCTTGGCGATGAGGTGGTAGCGGTCCTCCAGCCGGCCCAGGAACGAGTGGTGGTCGTGGAGCTGCTGCAGCCAGGTCGGGATGATCTTCACCAGCGCGTTGACCTCGCTGGTCACCGGGGGCACGAACAGCGAGACCATCGAGCCCAGCACCACGACCAGGCCGACGATCACCGTCACCACCGCCCAGCGCCGGGACATCCCCCTGGTGGTGAACCAGCCGACGATCGGTTCCAGGCTGACCGCGATCACCAGCGAGAGCAGCACCAGCATCAGGATGTTCTGGATCTTCATCACGGCCTGCATCAGCAGATAGGCCGTCAGCAGGCCCAGCCCCAAGCGCAGTCCGATGCTGTACCAGGGGCGGGACTGCCTGTCGGGGCTCAGCCGCTCGGTGGTCTCCCGGTCGGGGGTCTCCTGCGACGGCATGTCGGCCTGGTCCGTGCTCACCGGTACTCCTTGATGTCGGGGCCCAGGGCCTGTGGAAGCAGGCCCCTACCCCGAATGGCCGGGTGCACCCGTGCGAACGGTAGCAACGCGGGGAAAGGTGTGTCGTTGGGTTTGCACAGCAGGGCTGATCTCGGACCTTGGGAGCACCGGATGACGATCGAACTGGGCCTGGCACTGCCCGGAGGGCGGCTGCCCGAACCCGCCGACCACCCCGACCGGCCACGGCTGCGGCGCGAGCACGACGCCTGGTTCCGGGAGCGGATGGCCGCGGTCGGGCTGCCGCTGGAGCACCGGCTGTTCCAGGAGTGCGAGGGCGTCAGCCTGATGTGCCGGGTGCTGCCGGGCGCCGACGCCGACCGGCTGCTGGGCATCTGCCTGGCGGCCTCGGTGCTGTTCCTGCTGGACGATGTGACGGACGGCGACTCGGCCGAGACCTCGCAGGCCGAACGCTATCTGGCGGTGCTGGGCGGGGCCTCCGCCGAGGGCGGTTCGGCACATCTGCGGCTGCTGGCGCAGACCCTGGAGCGGGTCCGCCAGGGCGTATCGCCGCAGTTGTGGGCCCAGTTCGTCGCGGGCTTCTCCGAGGTGGTGCGGACCGCTGCGGTGAAGTCGGCCGCGCCGGTGGCCGACTACGCCGGATACCTCGCGGTGCGGCGCGCCGACGCCGCCTTCGACCTGGTCGGGGTCGCCATCGCGCACGGCCTCGGGCTGGAGGGCGAACGCGACCCCGGGCCCTCCGCCGACGAGCTGGCCGACTTCCTGGACGCGTGCTTCGAGCACACCATCCTGGTGAACGACCTGCTCTCCTACCGCAAGGAGTACGTCCTGGACGAGCCGATGAACGCGGTGGGCGTGCTCTGCCGCACCCGCGCCCTGGGCCTGCAGCAGGCGGTGGACGAGCTGTGCGCCCGGCTGGCCGGGGCCGAGGACGCCTTCTTCGCCGAGGCCGACCGGCTGCGGGCCGGCTACGGCGGCCGTCCGGGGCTGGAGCCGTACCTGGAGGCCTGGGGGCTGATGCTCAGCGGCAATCTGGCCTGGTCGCTGTCCTGCCCCCGCTACAACGGCCGGGACGGCGGCTGGCTGTGGGACGGGGCCGCCGGGACCCTGCCCGACCTGATGGTGCTGCACCCGGACCGCACCGAGTTCCGGGTCAGTACCGCTGCAGCCGTTCCAGCTCGCGGCGGTCGCGTTTGGTAGGACGGCCCGCGCCGCGGTCCCGCACGGCCACCAGCACGACCTCCTCGCGCGGCGGCCGCGGCGGGCTGGTGTCCACATAGCACTCGGCGGCGACCGGGGCGCCCACCCGCTTGCGCACGATCTTCGCGACGGTGACGATCCGCTCGTAGCCGCCGCTCTCGCGCACCCGGACCTCGTCGCCCGCGCGCACGGTCTGGGCCGGCTTGGCCCGCTCGCCGTTCACCCGGACATGGCCCGCCTTGCAGGCGGCCGCGGCCAGCGAGCGGGTCTTGGTCAGCCGTACCGACCAGATCCAGCTGTCCACCCTGACCGTGCCCTGGTCGGACGCGGCTGGGGGTCCCGGGGGAGTCGTCATCTCGTCGCAGTCCCAGTACTCAGTAGTCCCCGTACTCGTCAGTCCAGGTAGTCGCGCAGCACCTGGGAGCGGGAGGGGTGGCGCAGCTTGGACATGGTCTTGGACTCGATCTGGCGGATCCGCTCGCGGGTGACGCCGTAGACCTTGCCGATCTCGTCCAGGGTCTTCGGCTGGCCGTCGGTGAGCCCGAACCGCATCGAGACCACGCCGGCCTCGCGCTCGGCCAGGGTGTCCAGCACCTCGTGCAGCTGCTCCTGGAGCAGGGTGAAGCTGACCGCGTCGGCCGGGACCACGGCCTCGGAGTCCTCGATCAGGTCGCCGAACTCGCTGTCGCCCTCCTCACCGAGGGGGGTGTGCAGCGAGATGGGCTCGCGGCCGTACTTCTGGACCTCGACGACCTTCTCCGGGGTCATGTCGAGTTCCTTGGCCAGCTCCTCCGGAGTCGCCTCCCGGCCCAGGCTCTGCAGCAGCTGGCGCTGCACCCGGGCGAGCTTGTTGATGACCTCGACCATGTGCACCGGGATGCGGATGGTGCGGGCCTGGTCGGCCATGGCCCGGGTGATCGCCTGCCGGATCCACCAGGTGGCGTAGGTGGAGAACTTGAAGCCCTTGGTGTAGTCGAACTTCTCCACGGCGCGGATCAGGCCGACATTGCCCTCCTGGATCAGGTCCAGGAACAGCATGCCGCGGCCGGTGTAGCGCTTGGCGATGGAGACGACCAGCCGGAGGTTGGCCTCCAGCAGGTGGTTCTTGGCCCGGCTGCCGTCCTCGGCGATGATCTCCAGCTCGCGGCGGAGCTCCGGGGTCAGATCCTCGTCACCCTCGGTCATGGCCAGGGCCAGCAGGCCGGCCTCGATCCGCTTGGCGAGGACGACCTCCTGCTCGGCGTTGAGCAGCGGGACCTTGCCGATCTGCTTGAGATAGTCCTTGACCGGGTCCGAGGTGGCCCCGGCGACGGTCACCAGCTGCGCGGGAGCGTCGTCCTCGTCCTCGTCGGAGACGGTGAAGACCTCCTGGCCGGTCGGCTCGGCAGCCTCGGACAGATCAGCCTGCTCCGGCTGCTCGGTCTGCTCCACGGCTTCCGGCATTGCCTCGGAATTCTTCCCGGCAGCTTTCACGGGCTTTTTCCGTACGGGCGCGGAAGTCTTGGCAACGGCCACCATCAGCGCTGTGCCTCCCTCATAGGACCTGCTCGAGGCTGCGCAGGACACGCATCCGGCGCTGCATACCAAGCAGCACCGATGGGTTTATCGGCGTACCGCACATATTCGTTACATCGGCGAAAGAGTGATGTGTCGCACACCCCCACTGTACGGGAACGCGGGCGCGGATCTGTGCCCCGCATGGACGCAGGGTGACGCCGATACGGCCAGTCGGCCAAGTCTCGGCCCGGCGTCTCGACGGTCGTCCCCCCAGCTGGGGACACTGCGGGGGTGGGTAACGACACTCTGCTTGCTCTGGTGGTCGTCACGGCTCTGGCCTTCGACTTCACCAATGGATTCCACGACACGGGCAATGCCATGGCGACGTCCATCGCCACCGGCGCCCTCGGCCCCAGGACAGCGGTCGCGCTGTCCGGAGCACTCAATCTGGTCGGTGCCTTCCTCTCGCTGAGCGTCGCGGCGACCATCGCCAGCGGCCTGGTGGCCACCAACCTCGTCACTCTCACCGTGGTCTTCGCCGGACTGGCCGGGGGCATCATCTGGAACCTCCTCACCTGGTTCCTGGGGATCCCCTCCAGCTCCTCGCACGCGCTGATCGGCGGGGTGGTCGGTTCGACCATCGCCGCGGCGGGCGGCCACGCGGTCAAATGGCACGGACTCGTCCAGAAGGTGATCATCCCGGCCGGGCTGTCGCCGGTCATCGCCGGGCTGGTCGCCGCGACCGGGACCTGGCTGGTCTACCGGATCAGCCGCGGGGTGCACCCCAAGGCCCGCAGCCACGGCTTCCGGATCGGCCAGATCGGGTCGGCCTCGATGGTGTCGCTGGCCCACGGCACCAACGACGCCCAGAAGACCATGGGCATCATCACCCTGGCGCTGATCGCCAACGGCAGCCTGCACTCGGGCGCCAAGGCGCCGTTCTGGGTGATCCTCAGCTGTGCCATCGCCATCGCCCTGGGCACCTATATGGGCGGCTGGCGGGTGATCCGGACCCTCGGCAAGGGGCTGGTGGAGATCGAGTCCCCCCAGGGGATGGCCGCGGAGTCCTCCTCGGCCGCGATCATCCTGCTGTCCAGCCACTTCGGCTACTCGCTGTCGACCACCCATGTCGCCACCGGGTCGATCCTGGGCACCGGCGTCGGCAAGAAGGGCGCCGAGGTCCGCTGGAGCGTCGCCGGGCGGATGGCCGTCGCCTGGCTGTTCACCCTGCCGGCCGCCGGGCTGGTCGGCGCGGGCGGCTACGGGCTCGCGCACGTCATCGGCGGCAACGCCGGGATCGTGGTGGTGCTGGTGCTGCTGCTCGCGGTGGCCGGGCTCATCTACGTCAGGTCCCGCCGCACCGCGGTGAGCCACCAGAACGTCAACGCGGAGTGGACCGGAACGGTCGCGCCCCCGAGCGAGAAGCCGAAGGAGGTCGCGGCGGTATGAACGCCTGGATCAATCTGCACGCCCTGTGGCAGATCGTGGTGTTCGGCCTGCTGGCCGGCGCCGGACTGCCCGCGCTGTTCGCCGTCGGCCTGCGCGCGCTCAGCCTCCCCGGCGGCGGGGCCGGGACCGCGTCCGCCACGACGGCCGGCGCGGACGACGACGACCGGGTGGTCGGCGGCAGCACGCTGGGCCTGGCCGTCGCCGTGCTCTGCTTCGCCGTGGTCCTGGCCGCGGTGGGCTGGGGCATCTACCTGATCGTCGCCGCGACCTGACACCGGTCGCACCACTCGTTCGAAGGAGGGGCCAGGCAGATGCCCTTGCCACCCGTACTGTCATCCATTGTGGGCTGGCTCCGCGCCGGCTATCCCGAGGGAGTTCCGGAGCGCGACTACGTTCCGCTGTTCGCGCTGCTCGCCAGCCAGTTGACGGAGGATCAGGTCTCCTCGATCATCGAGGAGCTGGTCGGCGGCAGCGACCCGATCACCGCAAGGGCCATCCGCGAGGCTGCCGAGAGCACCGCCGCCGGCCCGCTCGCCGACGCCGATGTGGCCCGGGTCAAGGCCAGGCTGGCGGCCGGCGGCTGGCCGCTGGCCCGACCCGGGGCCTGACCGAGGTCGTTCCGATCGTTCCCTGCCCCGGCTGCCGTGGCCGCTGCCGCCGTCAGCGCAGCAGCAGCTTCTGCATCCGGGGCAGGGCGATCCGCAGCCCGAGTGCGCCCATCAGCAGCAGGTACACCACCGGGAGGAGCAGGGCCGTCCCGGGGTGGCCGAGAGCGGGCAGCCGGATCAGCTGGATGCTCTGGTACAGCGGGAGGCACTCCACCGCGATCTGGATCGGCCTGGGATACACCGACAGCGGGTAGAAGGTGGTCGCGAACAGGAACATCGGCAGCATCGCCAGCTGGATGAACTGGAAGTCCGCCCAGGTACGCAGACAGGTGACCACGGCCAGGCCCACCGAGGCGAAGGCGAAGCCGACCAGTGCGGCGCCGGGGACCACCAGCAGGATCCAGGCCGAGTGGACCAGGCCGAAGGCGCCGACCACGGCGAGGAAGCCGGCGGTGATGAGCACCCCGCGCAGCAGCGCCCAGCACACCTCGCCGACGGCGACGTCGTACACGGTCATCGGCGTGGCCAGGATGGAGTCGTAGACGCGCTGCAGCTTCAGCTTGGCGAACATGTTGAAGGTGGTCTCGTTCATCGCGCCGTTCATCGCCGCGGTGGCCAGCAGCGCCGGGGCGACGTACACCGAGTAGCCGATGCCGCCTCCTCCCGAGCCGGTGCCGCCCAGGCCGGGGACGTGCCCGACCAACTGGCCGATGCCGACGCCGATGGTCAGCAGGTAGAGCATCGGCTCCAGCACCTCGGCCAGCAGCAGGTACCAGGTGTGGCGGTAGATCAGCAGATTGCGTTCGATCAGGAGCAGGGCGGGCACGATCGGCTCCCTATCCGTTCAGCCGGCGGGTGAAGGTACGGCGGGCGGCCAGGTAGCCCATCAGGACCAGGGCGGCGAGGTAGCCGGTGTGCAGAGCGGTGCCCGGGGCGGTGGCGGTGCCGGCGACGATCGAGCGGCACAGCTCGATGCCCTGGTAGAGCGGGGTGCAGGCGATGACGGCGTGCAGCCGGCTGGGCAACTGGTCGGTCGAGAAGAAGGTCCCGGAGAACATGTAGAGCGGCATCAGCACGAAGCGGAAGACACCGTTGATCCGGGCCTGCCGGGTCACCGTGACCGACCAGGCGGCGACGGGTGCGCAGAAGGCCATGCCGGTGAGGGCGGCCGCGGGTACCAGCAGCAGGGCGCGCAGTGGACCGGTGATGCCGAAGGCGGCGACCACCGCGCTGAACGCGGTGGCGCTGAGGGCCAGCCGGAAGGCCATGAACAGCAGATGGCCGCCGAGGATGTCGGTGGGGCTCATCGAGGTCGCGGCGGCGGCACGGTAGTTGCCCTGCGGGCGGGCCGACTGGAACACCGGTCCGGCGGCCTCGATGAAACCGGTCTGCATGGCCATCGCGGCCAGCAGCCCGGGGGCGAAGAAGGCGACATAGGAACTGCCGTGCAGGTAGCCGCTGCCGCCGCGGTCCACCAGCTTGCCGAGTCCGGCGCCGATCGCGGCCAGGAACAGCAGCGGGTTGGCCACGCTGATCACGACGGTGCCGCGCCAGGTGCGGCGGTAGCGGTGCAGCCAGTAGCTGAACTCCCGCAGCAGCGGGGGCGGGGCGGGTCGCGCGTCGGGTCGCGCGGCGGGACGTCGGAGTGTGGCCGAGACCATGGGATCCTCCCTTCCGGGCTTCTAGTCGACGAGGGTGCGGCCGGTCAGGGTGAGGAAGACGTCCTCCAGCCCGGCTCGGCGGACCAGCGCCGTGATCGGGACGATGCCCCGGGCGTGCACCGCGGCGAGCGCGGTCTCGCCGTCCTCGGTGTAGAGCAGCAGCCGGTCCGGCAGCGGCTCCAGGCGGTCGGCGAGGCCCTGCAGCTTCTCCGCCGTCACGGCCTGGTCGCCGGGCGGGAGCCGGAGCTCCAGCACCTCACGGCTCGCGTGCGCCTCGATCAGCTCCCGTGGCGTCCCCTCGGCGACGATGCGTCCGCCGTCCATGACCACCAGGCGGTCGCAGAGCTGTTCGGCCTCGTCCATGTAGTGGGTGGTCAGGATGAGGCTGACGCCCTCGGACTTGAGCTGGTAGAGCCGCTCCCAGAGGAGGTGGCGGGCCTGCGGGTCCAGGCCGGTGGTGGGCTCGTCGAGAAGCAGGATCTCCGGCTCGTTGACCAGGCCGCGGGCGATGGTGAGCCGCCGCTTCATGCCCCCGGAGAGGGCTGAGACCTGCTCGTCCGCCTTGTCGGAGAGCCGGGCGAACTCCAGCAGCCGGTCGGCGCGTTCGCGGACCACGGCGCGGGGCAGGCCGAAGTAGCGGCCGTAGATCAGCAGGTTCTCACGGACCGTCAGTTCGTCGTCCAGGGTGTCCTCCTGGGGGACCACCCCGATCCTGGCCCGGATCTCGGAGCCGTGGGTGGCCGCGTCCAGGCCGAGCACCCGCAGCGAGCCGCCGCTGAGCGGGGAGACGCAGCTGATCATGCGCATGGTCGAGGACTTGCCGGCGCCGTTCGGTCCCAGGAAGCCGAAGGCCTCGCCGGGGACCAGGGTGAAGTCGATGCCGTCCACGGCGGTGAGGCCGGAGGGCTGGTAGACCTTGCGCAGCCCCCGGGCCTCCACCAGGGGTGCACTCCGATGCTCTGTCAACGCGCTGTCTCCCTCGGCGCCGTCCGGTCGTGCGGGTAGCTGTGAAGCTAGGGGGAGTCGACAGATGCTCGCAATCTATTTACAGCATAGAGAAAATACACGACGCTTTGACTGTTCACCGCCCACCCAGCCGTGAGGAACACCCCCATGCCACTGTCACGAAGGACGTTCATGGCGTCCGTGCTCGGAGGAACAGCCGTCATCGCGGTGACGGGCAGTCAGTTGCTGCGCGCCGCGGACGCCGCGGTCGCCCCGGCGGCCAGCCCCGCCGGCGACGTGGTCGGCAAGATCACCGTCGGCTACCAGGGCTGGTTCGCCTGCATCGGGGACGGGGCCCCGATCAACGGCTGGTGGCACTGGAGCCAGAACTGGTCCCAGGCGCCGTCGACCAGCAACAACGCCATCAAGGCCTGGCCGGACATGCGCGAGTACACCCACGGCTACCAGACCGGCTACGCCAACCTCAACAACGGCCAGCCGGCCACCCTGTTCTCCTCCTACGACCAGCAGACCGTGGACACCCACTTCCTGTGGATGCAGCAGAACGGCTGCGACACCGCCGCACTCCAGCGGTTCAACCCCAACAGCAGCGAGGGCCCGACCCGCGACGCCATGGCCGCCAAGGTGCGGAGCTCGGCGGAGACGTACGGCCGCAAGTTCTACATCATGTACGACGCCACCGGCTGGACGAACATGCAGTCGGAGATGAAGGCCGACTGGACGAACAAGATGTCGGCCCACACCGCGTCCAGCGCCTACGCGCGCCAGAACGGCAAGCCGGTGGTCTGCATCTGGGGCTTCGGCTTCAACGACGCCAACCACCCCTGGGACGCGGCCACCTGCCTGGACGTCATCAACTGGTTCAAGGGGCAGGGCTGTTACGTCATCGGCGGGGTGCCGAGGGAGTGGCGCACCGGCACCGGCGGCTCCCGGACCGGCTACCTGGGCACCTACCACGCGTTCAACATGATCTCGCCGTGGATGGTCGGCGCCATCGGCAATGCCGCCGACTCCGACTCGGTCTACCAGAACATCAACATCCCCGACCAGGCGGACTGCAACGCCAACGGCATCGACTACCAGCCCTGCGTACTGCCGGGCGACGTCTCGGGCAACCAGCGCGCCCACGGCGACTTCATGTGGCGGCAGTTCTACAACATGGTCAGAGTCGGCGCCCAGGGCATCTACATCTCCATGTTCGACGAGTACGGCGAGGGCAACCAGATCGCCAAGACGGCCGAGACCCAGGCGGGCGTCCCCGCGGGATCCGGGCTGCTCGCCCTGGACGCGGACGGCACGCCCTGCTCCTCGGACTACTACCTGCGGCTCACCGCCGACGGCGGCCGGATGCTCAAGGGCCAGATCGCGCTGACCGCGACCCGCCCCACCTCGCCCACCGCCTCCGGCGGACCGACCACCCCGCCGCCGACCACCCCGCCGCCCACCACCGACCTGGCGCTGCACCAGCCCACCTCGGAGAGCAGCCACACCCAGGTCTACAGCAGCGGCAACGCCGTCGACGGCGACCCCAACACCTACTGGGAGAGCGCCAACAACGCCTTCCCGCAGTGGATCCAGGTCGACCTCGGCAGCGCCAGGACGGTCGGTCGGATCGTGCTCACCCTGCCGCCGTCCACGGCCTGGGGGACCAGGACGCAGACCATCACGGTGTCCGGGAGCACCGACGGCTCCTCGTTCGGCACCCTGCTCGGCTCCGCCGGCTACACCTTCAACCCGGCGAGCGGCAACACCGCGACCGCCACCCTGCCCGCCGGCAGCAGCACCCGGTACCTCCGACTCACCTTCACCGCCAACACCGGCTGGCCCGCCGGGCAGGTCTCCGGGCTTCAGGCGTACGCCTCCTGACGGGAGTTCAACTGCGCCGAAATTTCTCGGATTTCATTGATCCTGGGCCAATCCGGGCGCGTAACAGCTACGAACGCCTCGCGGAACGCCCCGGCTGAGGGCCTTCCTCCGCGATCGGAACTGCTTCGAGCCCAGGGGGATCCATGGATCGGTGGTCGATCGGAACGCTGTACGGCCCCCAGTACCGGGACGGCTACCGCGCCTTCGTCGACGACGAGTGCGCGACCTGCCACGGCACCGGGCGCACCCGCAGCGGTGCGCCCTGCCTGCCTTGCGGGGTGCTGATGTCGCCCAAGCAGCGGGAGACCGCGGCCAGGCTGCGGCTGGCCCCGCCGCGGCTGTACCTGTGCCGCTGAGACGGTGCCGCTGAGGCTTGTGCCGCTGCGGCGGTGCACCGTGGCGGTTCCGGAACCGCCGCCGCTGCCGGGGGGCAGACAGACGGTCAGCTTTGCTTCATTGTCATGTCACGGCCTATACATGCGGCGCCGCCAGAATGGTCTAGTCCGGTCGCGCGGCGGTGCCGCGCTCCGCTCCAGTCCAGGAGGCAGCATGTCCCGCCCCACCCGCCGTACTCTGCCGTTCCTCGCGCTGCTCGCCGCGGCGCTGCTGGTGCCTGCGAGCACCAGCAGCGCCGTCGACACCGGATCCCTCGGCGAGGCCGGCGCCACCACCGTCGGCATCCACAACACCTACGACCCCAGCGCCTTCCCCTACCTGGCGCAGGCCCTGGACACCGGCACCTCCATGATCGAGCTGGACGTCTGGGACGACTTCTTCACCAAGGAGTGGAAGGTCAGCCACTCCAACCCGTTCGGGAACAGCAACAACTGCGTGGACGCGAGCAGCGCCGCCCAGCTGTACAGCGGTGGCGCCAACAAGGACCTGGGCAGCTGCCTGGACGACGTCAGGGTGTGGCTCGCGGCGCACCCCGGCCACGCCCCGCTGATGATCAAGATCGAGCTGAAGGCGGGCTTCCAGGCCACCTACGGGCTCGGCCCGACCCAGCTGGACCAGACGATCGCCGCCCACCTCGGCAGCGACGTCTTCCGCCCGGCCGACCTGCTGGCCAAGCCCGGCGGCGGGCAGTACGCCACGCTGGACGCGGCGGCCCAGGCGAACAACTGGCCCAGCCGCAACGCGCTGGCCGGGAAGGTGATCCTGGAGATCATCCCCGGCACGTTCGAGGAGTCCAATCCCACCGACACCCTGTGGACCGACAAGGAGTACGCCCAGCACCTCAACGCCCTGTCCGCGGCCGGGCAGTTGGGCCAGGCCCAGATCTTCCCCGCGGTCCACAACGCCCAGGCCGGCGACCCCCGTACGCGTTACTCCGACACCACGCTGCGGCCCTGGTTCGTGGTCTTCGACGGCGACGCCTCGACCTACCTCAACGGCAGCATCGACACCTCCTGGTACGACACCAACCACTATCTGCTGCTGATGACCGACGCCCAGAACGTCCCACCGGCCATCGACGACGCCAACCCCACCCAGGCCCAGGCCGAGGCCAAGGTGGCGCAGTTGGCTGCCGCGCACGCCAGCGTGGTCTCCAACGACTGGACCAAGCTGCCGGCCGTCCAGGCCGAGGCTCTGCCCCGCGGCTGACGCCCGGTCGGAGCGTGGGAGCCGCCCACCGCTAAGCGTCGCGGTGGGCGGCGGCGGCCTCGTCCCGGCCGAGCAGATCAATGGCGAGTTCGCGCATCTCCACCTTGCGCACCTTGCCGGTGACGGTCATCGGGAAGGCGTCGACGACATGGACGTAGCGGGGGATCTTGTAGTGCGCGAGGCGGCCTTCGCAGAAGGTCCTGATCCGCTCCGCGGTGAGCGGCTCGGTGTCCGGGCGCATCACGATCCAGGCCATCAGCTCCTCGCCGTACCTGCTGTCGGGAACGCCGATCACCTGGACGTCGGCGATGTCGGGGTGCGTGTAGAGGAATTCCTCGATCTCGCGCGGGTAGACGTTCTCGCCTCCGCGGATCACCATGTCCTTGATCCGGCCCACGATGTTGAGGTAGCCCTCGGCGTCCATGGTCGCCAGGTCGCCGGTGTGCATCCAGCGCGCCGCGTCGATCGCCTCGGCGGTCTTCCCGGGCTCCTGCCAGTAGCCGAGCATCACCGAGTATCCGCGGGTGCACAGCTCCCCGGGCTCGCCGTGGCGCACTACCAGGCCGGTGACCGGGTCGGTGAGCTTCACCTCAAGGTGCGGCAGCACCCGGCCCACGGTCCCGGTGCGGCGGGCGAGGCTGTCGTCGCGCAGCGTCATCGTCGAGACCGGGGAGGTCTCGGTCATGCCGTAGCAGATCGCGATCTCGGCCATGTGCATCTCGTCGGCCACCCGCTTCATCACCTCGACCGGGCAGGGCGAGCCCGCCATGATCCCGGTGCGCAGCGTGGTCAGGTCGAACTCGGCGAAGCGCGGGTGGCCGAGTTCGGCGATGAACATGGTGGGCACGCCGTACAGCGAGGTGCACCGCTCGGCCTGGACCGCGCTCAGGGTCGCCCCGGGGTCGAAGCCGGGCCCCGGCAGCACGATGCAGGCCCCGTGGGAGGTGGCCGCGAGACACCCCATCACCATGCCGAAGCAGTGGTACAGCGGCACCGGCAGGCAGACCCGGTCCTGTTCGGTGTAGCCGACGCCCTCGGCGACGAAGTACCCGTTGTTGAGGATGTTGTGGTGCGAGAGCGTCGCGCCCTTGGGGAAGCCGGTGGTTCCGGAGGTGTACTGGATGTTGATCGGGTCGTCGAAGGCCAGGCCGGCCGCCCGTTCGCGCAACTCGGCCGGGTCGAGGCCGCGCCCCGCCGCCAGCAGTTCGTCCCAGTCGGGCCCGCCGATGAACAGCGTGTGCCCGAAGCCGGTCTGCGCGATCATCGCGCGGTAGTCGCTGGTCCGAAACGCCACCGCGCTGATCAGCAGGCTGAGACCGGACTGGCGGATGACGTAGTCCAGTTCGTGGGTCCGGTACGCCGGGTTGATGTTGACCAGGATCGCGCCGATCCGCGCGGTGGCGTACTGGGTCAGCACCCACTCGGCGCAGTTCGGCGCCCAGATCCCGACCCGGTCGCCCTTCGCGATGCCGCGGGCCAGCAGGCCGCCGGCCACCTCGTCGACGGCCGCGTCGAACTCGCCGTAGGTCCAGCGCCGGCCCGCGGCCACGTCGACCAGCGCCTCGCGGTCGGCGTGGCGCTCGGCGGTGCGCCGGAGATTCTCGCCGATCGTCTCCCCGAGCAGGGGCACCGCGCTGGTTCCCGAGGTGTAGGAGAGGGCCGTGCCGCTCGAACCGGAAGCATCCATGCTGAAAGCATCGGCCGAAGCGGGCCGGACCACTACCCCCGTTCAGGGGTAGCCGCAGGCCACGGGTCCCGTGCCATGCTGAGGACGTGGCGGTCGACCGACGTCCGGCAGCAGTGGCGGTGCCGGAACACGAAGCGCTGCTGCGGGCTGCCCTGGGACGGCTGAGCCGGGCCACGGACCTGCCGGTCGCGTTCGGCGGCGCCGTCTCGCGCGGCGGCCGACAGGTGCGGCTGACCGGGTTCGTCGGAACCCGCACGGGGGCGCTGCGCGATCTGGTCATCGCCTCGGGCGCGGGTCTGGGCGGCCGGGTCCTGCTCAGCGCCCGACCGGGCAGCGTGCACGACTACGCCGCCGATGCGCGGATCAGCCACGAGTACGACAAACCGGTGACCGCCGAGGGCCTGCGCGCGCTCGCGGCAGTGCCGGTCGTCGCCGGGGACGCGGTGGCGGGGGTCCTGTACGTCGGGATCCGCGAGCCACTGACCCTGGGCGCCCGGGTGCTCGACGCGATGGTCGCGGTCGCCACCCGGACCGGGATCGAGCTGACCGTGCGCTCCCAGGTCGAGCAACGCCTGGCCGAACTGGAGACGGCCACGGCGACGCGGTCGGCCCGCGAGACGCACCCGGCGCCCGAGTGGGAGCAGGTCCGCGAGGCCCACGCGGAACTGCGCTCGATCGCCCGCGACATCACCGACCCGGACCTGCGCCAACGCCTCGAATCGGTCTGCGACCGGCTGACCGCCCCGCACCCCGACCGCCCCCGCGCCAGCCCGCTCTCACCGCGCGAGTTGGACGTGCTGACCCTGGTCGCCCTGGGCTGCGGCAACGCGGAGGCGGCCCGGCGACTCGGCCTGCTCCCGGAAACCGTCAAGAGCTACCTGCGCAGCGCGATGCGCAAGCTCGGCACCCACAGCCGCATGGAAACAGTGGTCGCCGCCCGCCGCGCCGGCTTCCTGCCCTGACGATCCACTTGCCCGGGATCCATATGCGCAGAGTGATCAGATGTGCACATTTGGGTAACCAAGGGTCTTGACGGTTGTGCGCCGCTTGGGCGATGGTCGTAGAAGCCTGCAGAACTGGCCGACAACGGAGGGCGTCATGCCGCTAACGTTCATCGCCAAGGATCCGAACACCAACGGGGAGAACTGCCCGACGGTATGGGTAGACCCGGAGACGCAGGACCTGGTTGTCCAGGGCTGGAAGGCCGACGAGGTGACGCAGTCGGAGTGCCTGACCTCCGGCCCGATCCCGGAGACGGAAGCGGTTGTGCGGTTGCCTGCCCGGATGGTGGCCGCCATCAGGGAGGCATGCAATGTCGCAGAAGGTTCCGCCGTTCGCTGAGATGCTGGCGAAGTGTCAGCACTCCGCCGTGCACCTGGAGATGCGCGACATCTACGGCGTGGCCGAAGAGGATCAGGACTTCGCCGCGTGGAAGGCTGGGCATCGCCACGACCCGGCCGACCGCGCGGCATGGTGGAACCCATTCCTGACGCTTGTCTCCGAAGCCGTGGCGCGCGGCGTGGAGTTCCGTCGCGCCCGTGTGGTGTCCGAGCCGGTCTCGGACTACATCCGCTACGAGCACTCGTGCACATTCCAGAACATCGCGGCCGGGGAGGTGGTCCGGTGGCTTCCACGTCGCCGAGCGTCCGACCTGCTGCTGCCGGGCAATGATCTGTGGATTTTCGACGACAGCGTGGTGCGCTTCGGCCTGTTCTCAGGTGACGGTGCTTTCCTGGCAAACGCGGTGAGCGATGATCCGGCGGTGGTGAAGCGGTGCGCTGACGCCTTCGAGGCGGTCTGGGAGAGGGCTACCCCGCACGAGAACTTCCGGATCTGACAGCGCCCTAGTCACATGACTCGTTCCCCGTCGCCCAGTGTCCAGGCCGCCCGAGACGCGCTTGCTGCGCGCCTTCGCGAGATCCGCCAGGACGCCGGACTGTCCGGGCGGGAGCTTGCCGAACAGGCGGGCTGGTACCCGTCCAAAGTGTCCCGCCTGACGAACGGCACGACTCCGCCGTCGGATGCGGATATCCGGGAATGGTGTCGCATCTGCGGCGCCGACGACCAGGTGTCCGACTTGGTCGCCGCTTCCCGCGCCGCTGATTCGATGTACCTGGAGTGGCGGCGGGTCCAGCGGACCGGGCTACGACGGCTGCAGGAGTCACGAGTCCCCCTGTACGAGCGCACACGGCTGTTTCGGGTGTACTGCTCCAACGTCGTTCCCGGGCTGTTCCAGACGGATGCGTACGCCACGGCGCTGCTCAGCTCGATCACACGGTTCCACGAGACGCCCGACGACGTGGCGGAGGCCGTTGCCGCGAGGCTCACCCGTTCCCATGTCGTTCGCGAGGGAAATCACCGATTCTCGGTGCTGGTGGAGGAATCCGTCCTTCGGTACCAGGTCGGAGACGCGGAGGCCATGGCCGGCCAACTCGGCTACCTGCTCGCTCTGATGTCGTTCCCGGCGGTCTCCCTGGGGGTGGTCCCATTCCGACGATCGCGCGACATGTGGCCGTTGGAGGCGTTCAACATCTTTGACGATCAGCGTGTCCATGTGGAACTACTCACGGCCGGAATCACGGTGACCGCACCGGGGGAGGTGGCGCAGTACGTGAGGGCACACACCGAGCTTGCGGAGATGGCCGTCTACGGCGCAGGGGCCCGGGCTCTTATCACGAGCGCCATCGACGCTATCGAGTGATTCGCGTGGAATTCCGTGGAACTTCCTCGCGCTGCCGTACCGCCAATCCCTAGCGTCTTGAACGGAGACGTAAGAGGCGGGGAGCGGGGCGTATGTGGTTCTACACGGCAAGGCCAAGCACATGCTCAGCATGTCGTCGGACAGATGAGTGCGTGAGCGTGCGTGACGGGCGGTGCTGGAGCTGCTGCGGCATCGTTCGGATTCAGCCTGTTTCCATGGTCAAGCACCCTTTGCAGCTGCCGCAGGCGGTGAACGGGTGAGCACACACGAGGATCTATCCGTCGGTTCGTACGTCGTGGACACCCGCGACAACCGAACAGCCCTCGTGAGGGCCATTGTTGACGGTCGCCTGCACTTGCGGACACCTGTCGGCGCCCTTGAATGGCAGGCCATGCCCGCCCATGTGCGCCCGGCTACCGATAGTGAGGCCCTGTCTGCCCGCGTCGCCGAACGGAACGCCGCGAGTATCCGGAGTCTGGGGCCGGCCTGGTGAGCACCCCTGACGCCGCTCAGCCCGCTCTTTTCCGGGGCGGGCCTGCACGGTCCGACCACTTCCACGCAAGGAGGTTCGCACCATGAGTGAGACCGCAACGCCCCTGTCGGCGGGCATCGACCCGCGCACCCTGATCCGGCCGGAGATCCGGAGCCTGATCATCACCACCATGCGGGCGCAGTTCCCACAGGTGACCGAGGAGCACGCAGAGTTGGGCGTGGGCCAGATGGCTGCGTTCCTCACGGTCTGCGCGACGGCGGAGCGCCCGCTGAGCCCGTCCCCGGAGGTGGACGACTACTGGCACGCGTTCGTCCTCAACACCGAGGCGTACATGACGTGGTGCACGGAGATGTTCGGCAAGATGGTGCACCACAAGCCGGGCTACCTCAACCCGGAGGAGCACGGCGGCGGCAAGGTGCTGCGCGCTCGTGCCATCGACGCCATCGCGGAGTTGGGATTCGTGCTCGAACCCGACTTCTGGCCGGAGATCGAACTGGCGCAGTGCTCGCAGTGCCACGCCAACTGCTCTGACAGTCCGTTCACCGGGAAGTAGAACGGGCTGACCGTCAGTCTGGCCGGTGCTTCCGTGAGGGAGTGCCGCCCGTCCCGTGCAGGCAAAGGAACGCATCTGTGTTGTCGCAGCGAACGGACTGGGCCCAGCTCCCCGACAAGGCACGGGAGGCAGTGCAGGAACACACCGGTCCGGTGCTCAGCGCCCGGAGCGCCGAAAACGGGGTCATGGCCGCTTTCGCGAGCATGTTGGATACTCGGACTGGTCTCGTTTTCGTCAAGGCGACCCCGTCCGACAGCCCGCTTGCCTGGACCTACCGCCATGAGGCACGGGTAACCGAGGCCGCACCTGTCGCGCCGCCGCTGCTCTGGCAGGCCGAAGGCGGGGGTTGGCTGCTCTACGGATACGGTGCGCTGGTCGGCAGGCATCCGAGCTTCGCCCCCGGCTCCCCGGACCTGCTGCCGGTCGTCAAGGCGCTGTCAACCGTGGCCGAGCTGCACTGGCCCGTGGAGATCAGCAAGAAGCCACTGAGTGACCGGCTGGCGGGCTTCATCCCAGCTGGCGGGGAAGGGGCGCTTGACGGTGCGTCGCTCTCCCACACGGATGCCGGGGAGTTCAACCTCCTCGTCACGGGCTCCGGGGTTCGGCTGCTGGACTGGGCACTGTCCTGCCCGGGGCCGGCTTGGGCGGACACGGCGCTGTGGGTGCCCCGAATGATCGCGGCGGGTCACACGCCGGAGCAGGCGGATTACGTTGCCCGGCAGGTCCCGGCATACCGGGACGCGGACGCGGAACGGCTGGGCATCTTCGCCCGGACGGTGCACGCATTCTGGACAGCGCGCACTCGTGAGGCCCCGCTACCGCAGCGAGTCAAGCTCACTGAGGCGGCAGAGCGCTGGGCACTCACAACGCGTCTTCGAGGTTGAGAATGCGCCTCCGAAGTTGCGCGCTGCAAAGGGCGTCGACCAGGACCGTGGGTCAGTAACGACAGTAGAGTTCGCAGCCCCGTCCGTCCGTTTCACGTCCAGTTCCGGCCGTGTCCTGGCCAGTTGGCTCACAGGGCTGTCGGTGGTGTGACGATCATCGAGAGCAGGCGGTCGAGGGAGCGGGCGAAGACGGTGTCGGCGTCGGGCGGTGGCCCGTCGCTGCCGGCGGCGAGCGCGGCAGCCAGGTGGGGGTAGTGACCGGTGGTGATGACGCCGGTCAGGTAGGTGACCATGTCGGTCTGCCACTGAGTGCTCGCGCCGCCGGCCGCGGTGTGCTCCCATTGCGCGTACTGGCAGACGAAGCCGTTGAGCTGGGCGAACATCTCCATCTTGGTGCCGCCGTCCCAAGCGGAGTCGGACAGGGCGGCGAGGAAGAACTCGGTGCAGCGCAGGGAGTTGGGCCCCATCGAGGGCCGGGTGATGCACAGCCCGGGCAACCAGGGGTGCCGTCGCATAGCGGCCAGCATCTCGCTGGCCAGCGCGGTGAGGTCGGTACGCGGGTCGCCTGACGGAGCGTCGGGGAGTGTGAACTCGCCGGCTGATGCATCGAGCATGAGGTCGAACAGGTGCTCCTTCTTGGGCACGTAGTTGTAGAGCGACATCGTCCCCGCGCCCAGTGCGGTGGCGACCTTGCGCATGGAGACCGCGTCCAGGCCTTCCGCGTCTGCGAGGGCGATCGCCGCTGAGGCGATCGCGGCGCGGCTGTGCGCCGGTTCCGGGCCCCGGCCGCTGCGTTCGGGGCGCAGCCAGATCATCCCCGGGGCACCCTTCGCGGGTACGGGGTTGGTGGGTGCGGGTCGGCTGGACGGCATTGCTGATCACCTCGAATCGCAAGTCTAGACACGTACGCCGTACGTAGTAGTAGTCTGACCACATCGCACCTCTACGTACACCGTACTTAGAAAGGTCTCCATGAGCCTGCCCGTGTACGACACCTCACGCGACGGCCCGGCCATCGCCGTCGAGGGCCTCTACAAGCGCTTCGGCAAGACCCACGCCCTGCGCGGGCTGGACCTGACTGTCCCCGCAGGAACGGTCTGCGGACTCCTCGGGCCCAACGGCGCGGGCAAGACCACCGCCGTGCGCATCCTGGCCACGCTCGCCGCGCCCGATGCGGGACGCGTCCGCGTCGCCGGGTTCGACGTCGTCCACCAAGCCGACCAGGTGCGCCGCAGCATCGGCCTGGCCGGGCAGCACGCCGCCGTCGAGGAGGGCATCACCGGCCGGGACAACCTCCACCTCGTCGGCCGACTGCACCACCTCGGTGCCCGCGGAGCCCGGCACCGGGCCGACGAACTGCTGGAGCGCTTCGGGCTCACCGAGGCCGCCGACCGGCTGGTGCGCACCTACTCCGGCGGCATGCGCCGACGCCTGGACCTGATCGCCAGCCTGGTCACCCAGCCCGCCGTGCTGTTCCTGGACGAACCCACCACCGGCCTGGACCCGCGCAGCCGCAACGCCATCTGGACCACCATCAGGGAACTCTCGGCCAGCGGCACCACCGTGCTGCTCACCACCCAGTACCTCGACGAGGCCGACCGGCTCGCCGACGACATCGCCGTCGTCGACCACGGCCGCCTCATCGCCTCCGGGCCGCCCGAGCAGCTCAAGTCCATGATCGGTACCAGGGTCGAGGTAACCCTGGAGGACGCCGCCCAGCTGGCCGCCGCGGCGACCGTCCTCGCCGCGCTCACCGGCGGCGAGCCGATCAGCGACCACGCCGACCGCCGAATCGCCGCAGTGACCGACCCGGGCCGCAAGATCACCCTGCCCCAGCTGATCCGTGAACTCGACACCGCTGGAGTGTCCGCCCTCGACGCAGCCCTCGGCCGCCCCTCCCTGGACGATGTCTTCCTCACCCTGACCGGTCAGAACACACACACGCAGGACGACAACGTCCTGGAGAGGACAGCCTGATGACCACCACCACCGCTGCCCCCGCGCGCGTCGGCCCGGCCGCGCGGCCGGGCCGCGTCCGCCATGCTCTTTCCGACACCGGAACACTCACCCTGCGCGTCCTGCTCTACTACCGCCACTCACCCGGCCTGATCGCCGCCTCGCTCGCGGCACCGCTGGCGATGCTGGTCGTGTTCGGCTACATCTTCGGCAGCGCCATGCAGGTGCCCGGCGGCGGCAGCTACCGCGAGTACCTGATGCCCGGACTGTTCGTCCTGGTCGCCGTGAACGGCGTCATGCCCAGCATGGTCGGCGCCGCCCGCGACATCGGACGCGGTGTCACCGACCGGCTGCGCTCCATGCCCATCTCCCGCCCCGCAGCCCTGTTCGGCCAGACCCTCGCTGACCTGATGGTCAGCGCGGTCGTCCTGGCAATGATGGTCGGCGTCGGCCTCACCACCGGCTGGCGCACCCATGACGGCCCCGCCCGCGCACTCGCCGCACTCGCACTGCTGCTGCTCTTTCGCTTCGTCATGAACTGGACTGGCATCTACCTGGGCCTCCTGGTCGGCAAGGAGGACATCGCCGGACAACTGTCCGTCCTCGTGTTCCCAATCGGCATGGTGACCAACGTCTTCGTCCCCACCGACGGCCTGCCGGACTGGCTGCGCGTCATTGCCGAATGGAACCCGATCAGCGCCGTGGCCGCCGCAACCCGCGACCTGTTCGGCAACCCGCAGCAGGTCACCGACGGCACACCGTGGCCACTGCACCACCCGGTCCTCGCAACACTGGGCTGGTCCACACTGCTCCTGGCCGTATTCGTCCCACTCGCAGTACGCAGGTTCACCACCCACCGCCGCTAAACGACCCTTGGCCCCCTGCTATCCCTGCGTTCGCCTGCGCGAACGTGACGAGGATGTCCAGCATCCGCGCTGCTGAGCAACGACGACGGAGGCCACGTGCACGCTGATCTGGACACCCTCGTGACTGCGCTTAACGTCACGACGACGAGATCAGGGGAACTCGAAGCGTGGGAAGACTCCCGTTGCTGAGCGATCCCGAGATTGTCTGCTGGCCGTGGCCCAGGCCCTGCTGGGCTTCCACTCCGAGTCCCCGCTACTCGCGGTGGTAGGGGCCGGCGAGCGGGGCGAGCCGGCACGGCGAAGAACATGACACGCCCGACCGGCCCACACCGGGTGCCTGAAGCGGCGCGGGAGGGGCACGCTGGGGGTATGAGCGACGACACCGCACCCCTCTCGTCACCGTCGGAGCACCACTTGATCGAGGTGGCCGGCTATCACGCCGACACCCGTTTTCGGCTTGTCAGGTTCAAGGGCATCGGTTGGGAACCACTCGCGGAGGACGAGTTCGAGCTGAGGGTACGGCAGGTCTTTCCCGACATCGATCTCGACGATCCCGAGCAGGTGTTCTGGACCGACCGTCCGAGGGAATGGCCCCGGTAGCCGGGGTCGGCGTTGGGGTTCGGTGGCACTCCGTAGTGCCGGGAGTGCAAGAGGTCAAGGTCACAGTTGGCTGATCTGCAATCAGCAGTTGGCCACCTCTAACCTACGAGCATGACGGTCTCGCCCCAAGGGCTCTCCCTGGCCGCCGAGTTCCCGGAAGCGAGCCGGGAGCATTGGCAGCGTCTCGTCGAAGGCGTCCTCCGCAAGTCGGGTGCGGAGGATGTCTCGGGCGTGCAGGCCGAGGACAGGCTCAGCACCCAGCTCCAGGACGGCATCACGGTCCGGCCGCTCTACACCTCCGCCGACGCCCCCGCCGCGAGCAGCAGTGGTTATCCCGGATTCGCGCCCTTTGTGCGCGGCGGACGGGCGCAGGGGTCGGTGGCCGGGGGGTGGGAGGTACGGCAGCGGCACGCGCAGCCGGACCCGCGTCTGGCCAACGAGGCGGTGCTCGCCGACCTGGAGAACGGCGTGGGCTCGCTGTGGCTCACGGTCGGCGCGGCCGGGCTGCCGGTGGCCGGGCTGGCGACCGCGCTGGAGGGGGTCTACCTCGACCTCGCGGGCGTGGTCCTGGACGCGGGCAGTGAGACGACCGCCGCCGCGGAACAACTCTTTCGGGTGTACCAGGAGCGCGGCATTCCCGCGGACGCCCCCTGGGGCAGTCTGGGCGCCGACCCGCTGGGGCTGCTGGCCCGCACCGGCGACCAGCGGGTCGCCGCGACCGAGGAGGCGGCCGCGCTGGCGGTGCGCTGTGTCCGGGACCACCCCGGTCTGCGCGCGCTGACCGTCGACGCCCTCGCCTACCACGACGCCGGCGCTTCGACCGCCGAGGAGCTGGGCTGCTCGCTGGCCACCGGGGTGGCCTATCTGCGGGCGCTGACGGCAGCCGGGCTGACCACTGGTCAGGCGGCCGCGCAGCTGGAGTTCCGCTACGCCGCCACCGCCGACCAGTTCACCACCATCGCCAAGCTCCGGGCCGCCCGTCGGCTCTGGTCCCGGGTCGCCGAGGTCAGCGGCGTCACCGGGGAGGGGGCGGCGCAGCGCCAGCACGCGGTCACCTCGTCGGTGATGGCCACCGAGCGCGATCCCTGGGTGAACATGCTGCGGGGCACCGTCGCCTGTCTGGCCGCCGGGGTCGGCGGAGCGGACGCGGTGACCGTGCAGCCCTTCGACAGCGCGCTGGGCCTGCCGGACGCCTTCGCCCGCCGGATCGCCCGCAACACCCAGGCGATCCTGGTGGAGGAGTCGCATCTGGCCCGGGTGATCGACCCGGCCGGTGGCTCCTGGTACGTGGAGAGCCTGACCGACGAGCTGGCGCGGGCGGCCTGGGCCTGGTTCCAGGAGATCGAGCGGGCCGGCGGCCAGGCCGCCGCACTGTCGTCCGGGCTGGTGGGGGAGCGGATCGCGCGGACCTGGGCGGCCCGCAGCGAGGAGCTGGCGCACCGGCGCGAGCCGGTGACCGGGGTCAGCGAGTTCCCCAACCTGGCCGAACCCGCGGTGCGGCGCGAGCCCGCGCCGGAGCAGCCGGGCGGCGGTCTGCCCAGGGTACGCAGCGCGCAGGCGTTCGAGGCGCTGCGGTCGCGCTCGGACGAGCAGCTGGCCGCGACCGGGGCCCGGCCCCGGGTATTCCTGGCCACGCTCGGCCCGGTGGCCGTGCACACAGGCCGGTCCTCCTTCGCCGCCAACCTGTTCCAGGCGGGCGGCATCGAGACGGTGTCAGGCGAGGGCGCGGAGGCCTTCCGGGCCGCCGGTGCGACCGTGGCGGTGCTGTGCTCCAGCGACCGGCTCTACGCCGAGCAGGGCGAGCAGGCGGTGGCGGAGCTGCGGCAGGCGGGCGCCGAGCGGGTGCTGCTCGCGGGCAGGCCCGGGACTGTCAGTGGGGTGGACGAGTATGTGTTCACCGGCTGCGACGCGGTTGCCGTCCTTACTTCGACCCTGGACCTGATCGGAGCGGTGCGATGATCCCCGACTTCACCGGTGTGCCGCTCGACGGCGAGCAGTCGCTCCCGGCCGCCACCGAGGCGGACTGGCGCGTGGCCTGGGAGCAGGCGGCCGGCAAGGATGTGGATGAGCTGGTCTGGGAGACCCCGGAGGGCATCGCCGTCAAGCCGCTCTACACCGGTGCGGACCTGGCCGGGGTGGATTTCCTGGGCACCTACCCGGGCATCGCGCCGTTCCTGCGCGGCCCGTACCCCACCATGTACGTCAACCAGCCCTGGACGATCCGTCAGTACGCCGGGTTCTCCACCGCCGAGGAATCCAACGCCTTCTACCGGCGCAATCTGGCGGCCGGTCAGAAGGGCCTGTCCGTCGCCTTCGACCTGCCCACCCACCGCGGCTACGACAGCGACCACCCCCGGGTGACCGGTGACGTCGGCATGGCCGGGGTGGCCATCGACTCCATCTACGACATGCGCCAGCTGTTCGACGGGATTCCGCTGGACAAGATGTCGGTCTCGATGACCATGAACGGCGCGGTGCTGCCGGTGCTGGCGCTGTACATCGTGGCGGCCGAGGAGCAGGGGGTGCCGCCCGAGAAGCTGGCGGGGACCATCCAGAACGACATCCTCAAGGAGTTCATGGTCCGCAACACCTACATCTACCCGCCGCAGCCCTCGATGCGGATCATCTCCGACATCTTCGCCTACACCTCGCAGAAGATGCCGCGCTACAACTCCATCTCCATCTCCGGCTACCACATCCAGGAGGCCGGGGCCACGGCCGACCTGGAGCTGGCCTACACCCTGGCCGACGGGGTCGAGTACCTGCGCGCCGGGCTCGCGGCCGGCATGGACGTGGACTCCTTCGCGCCGCGGCTGTCGTTCTTCTGGGCCATCGGCATGAACTTCTTCATGGAGATCGCCAAGCTGCGCGCCGCCCGGCTGCTCTGGGCCAAGCTGGTCCAGCAGTTCGACCCCAAGAACCCCAAGTCGCTCTCGCTGCGCACCCATTCGCAGACCTCGGGCTGGTCGCTGACCGCGCAGGACGTCTTCAACAACGTCACCAGGACCTGTGTGGAGGCGATGGCCGCCACCCAGGGCCACACCCAGTCGCTGCACACCAACGCCCTGGACGAGGCGCTGGCGCTGCCCACCGACTTCTCCGCGCGGATCGCCCGCAACACCCAGCTGATGCTCCAGCAGGAGTCCGGCACCTGCCGGGTGATCGACCCCTGGGGCGGCAGTGCCTACGTCGAGAAGCTGACCCAGGACCTGGCCGAGCGGGCCTGGCAGCACATCCAGGAGGTCGAGGCGGCCGGCGGCATGGCCAAGGCCATCGACGCGGGCATCCCCAAGCTGCGCATCGAGGAGGCCGCGGCCCGCACCCAGGCCCGCATCGACTCCGGCCGGCAGCCGGTGATCGGGGTCAACAAGTACCGGGTCGCCACCGACGAGAAGATCGACGTGCGAGCCGTCGACAACTCCTCGGTCCGGACCCAGCAGATCGAGAAGCTGCGCCGGCTGCGCGCCGAGCGCGACGAGCAGGCATGCCAGGCGGCGCTGGGGGCGCTGACCGAGTCGGCCCGGGCCGGGGCCCGCCACGACGGCACCCTGGACGGCAACCTGCTGGCGCTGGCCGTGGACGCGGCCCGGGCGATGGCCACGGTCGGGGAGATCTCCGACGCGCTGGAGGCGGTCTACGGACGCCACGCCGGCCAGATACGTACCATCACCGGTGTGTACCGCGAGGAGGCAGGAGCGACCGGGGCCGTGGAGCAGAGCCGTGCGCTGGTGCGCGCGTTCCAGGAGGCCGAGGGCCGCCGGCCGCGCATCCTGGTCGCCAAGATGGGCCAGGACGGCCACGACCGGGGCCAGAAGGTGATCGCCACGGCCTTCGCCGACCTGGGCTTCGACGTGGACGTCGGCGCGCTGTTCCAGACGCCCGAGGAGGTGGCCCGGCAGGCGGTGGAGGCGGATGTGCACGTGGTCGGCGTCTCCTCGCTGGCAGCGGGGCACCTCACCCTGGTGCCCGCGCTGCGCGCTGCGCTGGCCGAGGCCGGACGCGAGGACATCACCATCGTGGTCGGCGGGGTGATCCCCCCGCGGGACTTCGACGCCCTCTACGCGGCCGGCGCCGCGGCGGTGTTCCCGCCCGGCACGGTGATCCCGGAGGCGGCCATCGACCTGCTCAGGACGCTGGCCGAATCGCTCGGCCACGAGCTGACGTGACGGATCGGCACATCCCGGGGCGCCGCCCGGTCGACGTCGGGGCCTACACGGCCGGAGTGCTGGCCGGCTCGCGGGCCTGGATCGCCCGGGCGGTCACCCTGGTCGAGTCCACCCGAGCCGACCACCGGGAGGCGGCGCAGCGGCTGCTGGTGGAGCTGCTGCCGCACTCCGGCAAGGCGGTCCGGGTGGGCATCACCGGCGTCCCCGGCGTCGGCAAGTCGACCTTCATCGACGCGCTGGGCACCCTGCTCACCGGCCGGGGCCACCGGGTCGCGGTGCTCGCCGTCGACCCGTCCTCGACCCGCACCGGCGGCTCGATCCTGGGCGACAAGACCCGGATGGAGCGGCTGGCCGTCGACCCGAACGCCTTCGTACGCCCCTCGCCGACCTCAGGCACCCTGGGCGGGGTGGCCCGGGCGACCCGGGAGAGCATGGTGGTGATGGAGGCGGCCGGCTACGACGTGGTGCTGGTGGAGACCGTCGGGGTGGGGCAGTCGGAGACCACCGTCGCCAACATGGTCGACACCTTCGTCCTGCTCACCCTCGCCAGGACCGGCGACCAGCTGCAGGGCATCAAGAAGGGCGTGCTGGAGCTGGCGGACCTGGTCGCCGTCAACAAGGCCGACGGCGAGCACATCGTCGCCGCCCGCTCGGCCGCCCGCGAGCTGGCCGGCGCGCTGCGGCTGATGCGGTCCCCCGACGCGGCCTGGACCACGCCGGTGCTGACCTGCAGCGGCCGCGAGGGCCTGGAGCTGGACGAGCTCTGGGAGCGGGTCGAGCAGCACCGCCGGATCCTGGACAGTACCGGGTCGCTGGCCGCGCGGCGCAGCGAGCAGCAGGTGGAGTGGGTCTGGGCGATGGTCCGCGACCAGCTGCTGACCCAGCTGCGCGAGGACGCCGCGGTACGGGAACTGACGCCGGGTCTGGAACAGCGGGTGCGGGACGGCAGGCTGACGGCGACGCTGGCGGCGGAGCAGATCCTGGCCGCGTTCAGGGGCAGTGAGCCGAGAGGCAGTGAGCCGAGGGACGGCGGGTTCAGGGACGGAGGGGGACCCCACTGCTGATCCGGGCCAGGTCGGCCCGGCTGACGGAGGGCCGGGTGCTGGGCGGCTCGGGGGCGCGCAGCCCGGCGAGATGGATGTCGAGGTGGCGCTCCCAGGCGTCCGGGGCGACCGCCCCGGCGGACTCGACCACGCCGCGCACCCCCCAGATGGTGGCCTGGATGTCGCCGAGGGTGATCTCCGGGCGGATCCGGCCGTGCCGCTGCGCCTGTGCCAGCAACTCGCCGATCAGGTCCCGCAGATGTTCGGCGCACTCCGCCCTGGTGTGGCGGACCAGTTTGTCGATGTAGCCGCGGTGCCGGGTGAAGTGGTTGCCGAGGATCCGCAGGAAGGTCTCCAGACCGCTGCCCTCGTCCCGGGCCAGCTCCTGCTCGGCGGCGTGGATGAGCTGTTCCAGCAGGGTCACCACCAGGGCGTCGATCAGCGCCTCCTTGTTGGGGAAGCGGCGGTAGACCGTGCCTACGCCGACCCCCGCGCGGGAGGCGATCAGCTCCATGCTGGCCTCGGTGCCGTGCTCGGAGACGACGGCGAGGGCGGCGTCCAGGACCAGCCGGTGGTTGCGGGCGGCGTCGCGTCGCATGGGTCGCCCGTCCGGCTGGTCCATCGGATCCGTCCTCCTGGTCGTGGGGTGCTGCTGGAGTGCAGTTTAGGGACCCGGGCTGCTACTCCGGCTTGTCGCCGATCAGCGTGCCGCCGGCGACGACGCCGAGCTCCGGATGGGCGGGCTCGTCCGCGGGCAGTCCGGCGGCCGCGGTGCGCCCGGCGCGGGAGGCCGGGATCACCAGGGCCGCGAGCGCGGCGATGAGCATGGCGCCGGCCAGCATGGCGAAACCGTGGGTGTAGCCGGCCTCCCGGGGCAGCCCGCTCGGCTGCGCGTTGGCGGTGACGACGCTGGCCATCAGCGCGGCGCCGATCGATCCGCCGATGGTGCGGATGTTGGCGTTCATTCCGCTGGCCACGCCGGTCTGCTCCGGCGGGACGGCGGAGACGATCAGGCCGGACATGGCCGCGAAGGCCAGGCCGAAGCCGACACCCATGATCCCGGTCGCCAGGTAGAGCTCCCAGGTGTGGGTGTGTGCGAAGGCCAGCAGCAGCATCGGCACGACCCCGACCAGGCAGCCGAGCAGCACCACGACCTTGGCGCCGACACGGCCGGCCAGGCGGCCGGCCGCCATGCCGACCAGGAACATGGTGACCGTGGACGGCAGCAGGATCAGCCCTGACTGGGTGATGCTCGCGCCGAATCCGTACCCGGCGGCCCTGGGCGTCTGCACGAACTCGGGCAGGAACGCGAACACCGCGTACATGCCGACGCCGATCAGCAGCGCGACCAGGTTGTTGGTCCACACGGCCTTGCGGCGCATCATGTTCATGTCGATCAGCGGGGTGGCCGCGCGGAGTTCGACCATGACCCAGCCGACGGCCAGCAGCACGGCGGCGACCAGCAGGCCGATGACCTTTCCGGAGCCCCAGCCCCAGGTCGGCGCCTCGCTGAGGGCCACCAGCAGGGCGACCAGCCAGGCGGAGAGCAGCAGCGCGGGCGCCCAGCTGATCCGGCCCGGGGTGCGCACCGGCGACTCCGGCACCAGGAAGTGCGCGGCCACGGCGGCGGCGATGGTCAGGATCATCGGCAGCCAGAACAGCCAGTGGTAGTCCAGCGCGTCCACGATCGGTCCGGCCAGCACGATGCCCAGGCCCGCGCCGACGGCGCTCAGCGAGGCGATCGCGCCGATGGCGCCGTTGAGCTTCTCGCGCGGGAACTCGTCCCTGATGATGCCGAAGGCCAGCGGCAGCACGCCGCCGCCGATGCCCTGGATCACCCGGGCCACGATCATCACGGTGACGCTGCCCGCCAGCGCGGCCAGCAGCGATCCGAGGGACAGGGCTATCAGCGTCGCCACGAAGACGCGTTCCTTGCCGATCATGTCGCCGAGCCGGCCCATGATCGGGGTGAATATCGAGGCGGAGAGCAGATAGGCCGTCAGCACCCAGGTGACGGTGGACTGGGTGGTGTGCAGATTGGCCTGGATCGTCGGTAGGACGGGGGTGACCAGCGACTGCAGCAGGGCATAGGCGGCCACGCCCGCCGCGAGGACCGCGAAGGTCACCTGGTGATGCGCGCGCCGGGACTCGGACGCCATGGAACTCCTCATTCGCCAATCAAAACGGAATGGTCATTCCGCTGAGGCTGACCCTACGCCATCAGGAATGACAGTTCCGTTTCGTTGGGTCGTGTGCGACGAAGCTCACACGGCTCCGTCGCCCGAGGAAGGGACGTCGTCGCGCAGTCCGCAGAGCCAGGCCAGGGCGTCGTGGGCGCCCTGGAGGTAGTCGCGCGGGGCCATCCGGTGCAGCCGGTCGTCCAGTTGCGCCACCGAGGCGTCGATCTCGGCGGTGATGTGGGGCAGGTCAGGGAAGGCGTAGTCGGGCCGGGCGCCGGTGACGGGGGCGCGGCTGCCCCGGCCCAGGGCCCAGAGGTAGGCGGCGAGGGCGCCTCGGGAGTACTGCGTCTGCCGCTGCGGAGCGGACGCGACGGCCTCCAGGTCGCCGAAGGCGTGCTCGACGTCGATGCGGGGGCGGGTGCCGATGTACTCGGGGATTCCGACGGGTGCGCTGGGATCGGTCATGAGTGTCGTCTGACCGCAGGACCGCGATGAATGCGTGAGTCCTGAACGACCGGACAGTCCCCGGACCGTGACGGGCTGCTCTGACCCGCCGTCAGTCCTCGCTGGCGACCGATGCCCGCAGCGGGGAGGCGACCTCCAGCCAGACCGTCTTGCCGGAGCCCCGCGAGGACGAACCCCAGTCGCGGCTGAGCCGCTCCACCACGTGCAGACCATGGCCGCCGGGGAGCGCGGGGCGGGCCCGGCGCGGGGACGGCGCGGTCGGGCTGGGGTCGGCGACCTCGACCCGCAGCCGCTCGTCGGTGCAGTGCAGGGTCAGCTCCTCGGGGCCGCCGGCGTGCAGGCAGGCGTTGGTGACCAGCTCCGACACCAGTAGGAGGACGTCCTCGACCACGAGCAGCTGCTCCTGGCCCGCCTCCGTCGATGCGTCGGCGGGGTCGGCGGGGATCCACTGCCAGTCCGTCAGAGCGGCGCGGGTGAAGTCGCGGCAGCGCCCGATCAGGCCCTTGCCACCGGAGAGCGCCAGCCGCCGGGTCTGCCCGCCCGAGGGCAGCCCTGGCCGACCGTCCGTCATGTGTCCTCCACCCCGGCCGCGGTGCTCCGGCTGAGCGCGTCGGTGAGCGTGGGGTAGGTCCGGAACACCTCGGCGACGCCGGTGATCTCAAACAGCCGGGCGACAGCCGTGCGCAGGCCGGTCAGTTCCACGGCGGTGTCGGCGTCGACTGCCGCCAACCGGGCCCGCAGCAGCACGTTCAGGCCGGTGGAGTCGCAGAACTCCAGCCCCTCGCAGTCCACCAGCACCCGGGACGTGCTCGCGCCGAAGGCCGTCCCGAAGGCGGTGCTGAGCGCCTCGGCGGTGTCGTGGTCCAATTCGCCGACCAGCCGCAGGACCGTGGCGTCCGGAGCGCGGCCGACGGAGACGGTGAAGCGCGCGCCGTCGGCGTCCTCGTTGGTCGCTTCCGCGACTCCCTGGTCCATACAGCTCGCTCCTCGCCCGCAGGCCGGTCGGCCCGGATCCGTCGCTGCCCATCATGCCCCAGCGCCCGTCCCCAGGACCGGACTCCGCGCTGTTCGCCGATGCCGGGCGGCGAACAGGTATGGGAACCGGGACCCGGGGTAGGCGACATCGCAGACGCGCACTGACACGGTTCGACCCGTTTCGCACGACGAACCCCGGGAGGGACCCATGAACGCCAGCTCGCAGACCATGCTCCGGCAGGACGGTACGCGGCAGGCAGCGACCGGCATCGCAGCGACCGGCATCGCAGCGGCCGGCATCGCAGCGGCCGGTATCGCGGCGTCCGCACGTCAGACGGCAGCGGCCCCGGCCGGACCAGCGCTCTTTCCGGACTTCGACCTGTCCGACCCGGGCTCCGTCAGTCCCACCGACGCCCGGGCCATGTCCAAGGTGATGTTCGCCCGGCTGGCCGAGCTGGAGGAGGGCACCCACGAGTACCAGTACGTGCGCAACACCCTGGTCGAACTCAACCTGGCGCTGGTGAAGTTCGCCGCCGGGCGGTTCCGCACCCGCAGCGAGCCGATGGAGGACATCGTCCAGGTCGGCACGATCGGCCTGATCAAGGCCATCGACCGGTTCGACCTGGGGCACGGGGTGGAGTTCCCCACCTTCGCCATGCCCACCATCGTCGGTGAGATCAAGCGCTTCTTCCGGGACACCAGTTGGGCCGTGCATGTGCCGCGCCGGCTGCAGGAGCTGCGGCTGCGGCTGGCCCGGGCCGCCGACGAGCTGTCCCAGTCGCTGGACCGCGCGCCCAGCCCCGCCGAGCTGGCGGCGCACCTCGAACTGACCGAGGACGAGATACGCGAGGGCCTGGTCGCCGCCAACGGGTACTCCGTCAGCTCCATCGACGCCGGAGTGGCCTCCGCCGAGGACAGCAACGACGGCTCCTCGTTCGCGGAACGGCTGGGCGAACCGGATCCGGGGCTGGAGGGCATCGAGAACCTGGAGTCGCTCAAGCCGCTGATCGCCGAGCTCACCGACCGGGAGCGGCTGATCCTCTCGATGCGTTTCGTCTCCGACATGACGCAGTCCCAGATCGGCGACCAGCTCGGCATCTCGCAGATGCATGTCTCCCGGCTGCTCTCCCGGGCGCTGGGGCGGCTGCGGAGCAGACTGCTGATCGACGAATAGAAAGAACAAAAATCGGGAGAACAAAGGGAAGAAAGGGAGAAGACGCCCAGGAACCGCGCAGCTTTTGCGTGACCATTACAGCTGCGACGGATGCAGTGGCCGCAGGTCGACCTATCCTGTGGTCATGTCGGAGGAGATTGAAGTCAGCCTGACCCTGCGGGTGCGGCTGACCGACTGGGACGGCCTGCGGGCGGCCGGTCTCGGTGCGGTGTCCCGGGGAGCCGGGGCCGAGGAGGTACGGGCCAGGGCCGAACAGGTCGCGTCCGGACCCTATGGAGCGCTCGCCGTTCTCATCGACCCGGACCGGCTGCTGGCGGGGATCGACAGCGTCGAGGCGGTCACCTCGGTCGTCGCGGTCGGGGCGCCGGGCAGCTTCGGCGCCGGGCGGGCCCCGGACTTCGGCGCGCTGTTCCCGCTGACCCCGCCGTCCGGGGCGGAGACGTCCTGGCTGCTCACCCCGCGCACCGCGGCGGTGCTCCACGGCCAGCTGCGGATCCTCGCCGACTGCGCCCGCAACGAGCTGGACGAGCTCGGCGGCGCCCCGGTGCGCCCGGAGACCCGCAGCGGCGTGGTCTTCGCCGCGCTGCCCAAGCCCACCTGGGGCCAGGACGCCGACTGGCGGATCCGCTTCATCTCCTCCTTCTGCGCCCTGGCCGCGGACCTGGCCGCGGGGGAGTGGCCGCGCCCACGCTGCCCGGCGGAGGAGATGGCACTGCACCTGGCCCTGCTGGATGCGGAGGAAGCGCTTTCCGACGTGCCCGAGGGTGTGGAGACCGATGTGGCGGGCCTCCCGGTCAGCGTCTACGACTACGACTGGAGCGGCTGCCGCTCCACCTTCTTCCGCCACGCCGACGTGCTGCTGCGCTACGAGGCCATATCCCCGGCGCTGGAGGAGCCGGCCTCGTGGTTCACCGCCTTTGAGACCGGCTGACCGAGCGGGGTCGGCGGGGGCACGATTGGATGGAGCAGCCGTACCGAACGAGGAGGAGCGACCGTGAGTGACGACATGACCGGCGACGGGGTCTACCAGCCCGATCCCGGCGAGGACGAGCACGACGACAACGGGCTGCTGGACTCCGAGGACACCCTGATCGACCGCGGTCTGGCCGACGCCCTGGACGAGGGCTACTCGCCGCCCGACAGGCCGCTGGCGGCCAACCGCTACGAGGGCGACGGGAGCCTGGACGAGCGCCTCGCCGGGGAGGTGCCGGAGGTCGGGGTGGAGCCCGGAGACGGCGTCGGCGACGCCTGGGACACCGACGGCGAGGAGATCGACGACGAGGTCGGCGACGTGCGGGCCGGCCGGCTGGTCGCCCCGGGCGAGGGCTCGCACCTGGAGACCGACGGGCTGATCGCCTTCGACCAGGGCATCGACGGGGCCGGGGCCTCCGCCGAGGAGGCCGCGGTGCACGTGGTCCCCGACGGGGAGTGGTGACCCCATGGCGATAGCCACGATCAACCCCGCCACCGGCGAGACCCTGGAGACCTTCGAGGCGCTGGACGCGGACGCCGTCGAGACCCGGCTGGCCAGGGCCGCGAGCGCCTTCGAGGTGCACCGCCGCACCAGCTTCGGCGAGCGCGCGGTGCTGCTGCGGGCCGCCGCCGACCTGCTGTCGGCCGAGCGGGAGGCCGATGCCGCGCTGCTCACCCTGGAGATGGGCAAGCCGCTGGCCCAGGCCCTGGCCGAGGTCGACAAGTGCGCCAGGGCGATGCGCTGGTACGCCGAGCACGCCGAGGCGCTGCTCGCCGACGAGCATCCCGCCCCGGCCGACGTCGCCGACTCCGGCGCCTCGGCGGTGCATGTCCGCTACCGGCCGCTGGGCCCGGTCCTGGCCGTGATGCCGTGGAACTTCCCGCTCTGGCAGGTGGTCAGGTTCGCCGCCCCGGCGCTGATGGCCGGGAACACCGCGCTGCTCAAGCACGCGTCCAACGTCCCCCGGACGGCACTGCTGCTGGAGGACCTCTTCACCCGTGCGGGCTATCCCGTCGGCTGTTTCCAGACGCTGCTGGTGGGCTCCGGCGCGATCGAGGCGGTGCTGCGCGATCCCAGGGTCGCCGCGGTGACGCTGACCGGCAGCGAGGGGGCCGGCCGCTCGGTCGCCGCGATCGCCGGGGACGAGATCAAGAAGAGCGTGCTGGAGCTGGGCGGCAGCGACCCCTTCCTGGTGCTGCCCTCGGCGGACGTCCAGCGGGCGGCGAAGGTCGCGGTCACCGCGCGGGTGCAGAACAACGGGCAGTCCTGCATCGCCGCCAAGCGCTTCATCGTCCACGCCGACGTCTACGAGGAGTTCGCCGCCGCCTTCGTGGCCGGGATGTCCGCGCTGCGGGTGGGCGACCCGATGGCGGCCGGCACCGACGTCGGCCCGCTGGCCACCGAGAGCGGCCGGGCCGACCTGGAGGAGCTGGTCGACGACGCGCTCCGGCACGGCGCCAAGGCGCAGTGCGGCGGGCGCAGGCCGCAGGACCGCCCGGCGGGCTGGTTCTACGAGCCGACGGTGCTCACCGAGATCACCCCGGAGATGCGGATCCACCGCGAGGAGTGCTTCGGCCCGGTCGCCACCCTCTACCGGGTCGACAGCCTGGAGCAGGCCGTGGCGCTGGCCAACGACAGCTCCTTCGGCCTCAGCTCCAACGCCTGGACCACCGACCCGCAGGAGCAGGCGGTGCTGGAACGCGACCTCCAGGCCGGCGCCGTGTTCTTCAACGGCATGACGGCCTCGCACCCGGCGCTGCCCTTCGGCGGGGTCAAGCGCTCCGGCTACGGACGCGAGCTGTCGGCGCAGGGGATCAGGGAGTTCTGCAATGTGACGACGGTCTGGTACGGCTGACGGTCCGGTACGGCTGACCGCACGGCGTGGACCCAGGCCACCCAGGGTCCCGGCTCAGCCGTGGACAACAACTGTTGTCCTCGCTCGCTGTAGGGTGAGTGCCGCGAGCTGTGGCGCGGCTGCTTCAGGGAGGGAACCCACGTGGTGGCGCGAGGAACTGCGAAACAGTCAGCAGACGGGGCGGAATCGGTCTGGAGCCGGTGGACCACCCGGAGGTGGCTCTCCGTCGGCATGGCCGTGGCGCTGACGGTCCTGCTGGTGCTCGGGCTGCTCGGGGCCTGGGCGCTGAACCGGGCCTCCTCGGTGACGGACACCCTGGTGAACCACAGTTCGCCGGCGCTGACCAGCTCGGTGCGGCTGGAGGCGGCCGTGCTCGACCAGGAGACCGGGATCCGCGGCTACGCGCTCTCCGGCCGGACCGCGTTCCTGCAGCCCTACACCGAGGGACTGGCCGACCAGCAGACGGCGGTCACCAGGCTCCGCGGCCTGTTCGCCAAGGACGCCCCGGCGACGGCGGACCTGGACACGGTCCTGGGACGGATCAAGACCTGGCAGGACGACATCGCGAGCCCGGTCGCGGCCGCGCCGCCGGGCGCCCCGGTCGCCCTGGCCGCCCAGCGCTCGGACCTGGGCAAGACCGAGTTCGACGCGATCCGGGCAGCGGCGGCCGTGCAGCAGACCCATCTGCAGGCCGCGCGGGCCACGGCCTACGCGCAGCTCCTGTCGGCGCAGCGGCAGCGCAACTGGGTCTTCTCCGCCGCCGCCCTGGTGATCCTGCTGCTGGCCGCCCTGGTCGTGTCCGGTCTGCGCCGGGGAGTGACCGCACCACTGGAGCGGCTCTCGCGCGACGTCCGCGAGGTCGGCGCCGGCGACTTCGCCCGTGCCGTCACCGCCACCGGTCCCGCGGACCTGCGCAGGCTCGCCGAGGAGGTGGAGGGCATGCGCCGGCGGCTGGCCGACGAACTGGCCTTCTCCGACCAGGCCAGGGCCAGACTGGACGAGCAGGCCGGCGAACTGCGGCGCTCCAACGGCGAGTTGGAGCAGTTCGCCTATGTCGCTTCGCACGACCTGCAGGAGCCGCTGCGCAAGATCGCCAGCTTCTGCCAGCTGCTCCAGCGCCGCTACGCGGACAAGCTGGACGATCGCGCGGACCAGTACATCGGCTTCGCCGTGGACGGCGCCAACCGGATGCAGACCCTGATCAACGACCTGCTGGCGTTCTCCCGGGTCGGCCGGACGCACAAGGAGTACGCGCCGGTGGACCTGGAGGACGTGTTCACGGCCACGGTGGACGCACTGGGCATTGCGATCGAGGAGTCCGGGGCCGTCATCACCCATGATCCACTGCCGGTGCTGGTCGCCGACAGCACCCAGATCGGCATGCTGTTCCAGAACCTGATCGGTAACGCCATCAAGTTCCGGTCCCCGGACCGCGCCCCGGAGATCCATCTGTCGGCCGCGGAGGAGGGGGACCGGTGGCAGTTCGCGGTGCAGGACAACGGCATCGGCATCGGCGCCGAGTTCGCCGACCGGGTGTTCGTGATCTTCCAGCGGCTGCACACCAAGGAGGCCTATCCGGGCAACGGGATCGGCCTGGCCATGTGCAAGAAGGTGGTCGAGTTCCACGGCGGCACCATCTCCATCGACCCGGACAGCGCGATCGGCACCAGGATCAGCTTCACCCTGCCGCTCGCGCCCGCCGTCCCGGTCGCCGATCCCGGCGAGCCCGAGCGGGCCGGGGTGGTCGTATGAGCACCCCGGTATGGGCCGCACTGGCCGGCGCCGGAATCCCGGCCCAGGCCGCCGCTTTGGCCCCGGCTCCGACCGAGAGCTACCGCATCCTGCTGGTCGAGGACGACGCCGGCGACGCGCTCCTGGTCGAGGAGCTGCTCGCGGACACCGGACTGACGCACACCCTGAGCTGGACCCAGACCATGGCGGGCGCCCTGGCCGACCTCGCCGGGCAGACGCCGGACTGCGTGCTGCTGGACCTGCACCTGCCCGACGCCAGCGGTGTGGGCGCCATCCAGACCCTGGAGGCGGCCTGCCCGCATACCGCCGTGATCGTCCTGACCGGGCTGGCCGAATCCCGGACCGGGGTGCAGGCGGTGGCCAACGGCGCCCAGGACTACCTGGTCAAGGGGCAGGTGACCGCGGACCTGCTGGACCGGGTGGTGCGCTACGCGGTGCACCGCAAGCAGGCCGAGCGCGCCAACGCGGAGCTGCGCGAGAACCGGATCCACGCCCAGGAGAACACCCGGCTCGAACGCGGGCTGCTGCCCGCCCCGCTGCTGCGCGACGAACGGGTCGGCGCCACCATGCGCTATCTGCCGGGTCGTCAGCGGGCGCTGCTGGGCGGCGACTTCCTGGACGTGGTGCAGACCGGCGGCGGTGACGACGCCGGCGAGGGCGTCGTGCACGCCGTCATCGGCGATGTCAGCGGCCACGGCCCGGACGAGGCCGCGCTCGGCGTCTGCCTGCGGATCACCTGGCGCGCCCTGGTGCTGGCCGGACACCGCGGCAGCGAACTGCTGGGCCTGCTGGAACAGGTGCTGGTCGCCGAACGCCCGCGCGAGGACATGTTCGCGACCTGCAGTACGGTCACCCTGGACCCCGGGGAGCGTACCGCCACCGTCTACCTCGCCGGGCACCACGAGCCGCTGCTGTGCGCCGACGGGGGGGCCAGGGAGGTCGAGGCGGCCCACGGCCCCGCACTGGGGATCGTGCCCGGGGGCGGCCGCTGGCGGCCCACCGAGGTGTCGCTGCCGGACAAGGGCGCGCTGCTGCTCTACACCGACGGCCTGATCGAGGGCTACCGCGGCCCCGGCAAGGACCGGCTGGAGACCGCCGGCCTGGTCGAACTGATCACCAGCGCACCGGAACAGGCCGCCGACCGGCTGCTGGACCACCTGGTCGGCACCGCCCAGACACTCAACGCCGGCCGTCACGCGGACGACCTGGCGGTGCTCCACCTCAGCTGGGCGTGACGGTGCCGCCGAGACGGTGCCGCCGAAATACGTACGTACTCGGCGGCACCGTCGCGGTTCAGCTCAGCTGTTCCAGATCTGGAACTCCGAGATCTGTCCGGCCGGCCATCCGGTGTTCGCCGTGACGGTCACCCGGAAGTACCGCTGGGTGGTCGCGGGGAACGTGATGGTGACCGTGTTGTTGGCGGACGGGTCGAAGGTGTAGGTGGCCGACGACTTGACGGTGCTGAAGGTGCTGCCGTCGGTGCTGCCGGTCAGCGACAGCGTCTGGTCGCGGGCGCCCCAGCCCGCGGGGAGCTGGAGCACGACGCGGCTCGCGCTCTGCGCGGACCCGAGGTCCACCTGCACCCACTGCGGGAAGGCGTTGTTGGCGCTCTCCCAGTAGCTGCTCTGGTTGCCGTCGGTGACATTGGAGGAGGCGTAGACATCGGTGTGGCTGGACTCGCTGGTGGCCTTTCCTGCCGCCAGGTTGGTGCTCACCGTGCCGGCCCCGGTGCCCGTCAGCGCGACCGTGGTCGGGCTGTTGGAGGCGTTGCCGGTGACGGTGAGGCCGCCGGTGCGGGTTCCGGACGCGGTCGGCGTGAAGGTGACGCTGACCGTGCAGGAGGCGCCCGCCGCGATGGACGAACCGCAGGTGTTGGTCTGCGCGAAGTCACCGGTGGTGGCGACGCCGGAGACGGTCGCGGCCGCGGTGCCGGTGTTGCTCACCGTCACCGACTGCGCGCTGCTGCTGGTGTTCAGCGCCTGGCTGGCGAAGGTCAGCGAGCTCGGGTTGGTGGACAGCGTCGCCGACGGTGTGGAGCCGCCGCTGCCGCTGGGGAACACCTCGAAGTCCGACAGCTGGCCGGCGCTCCAGCCGGTGTTGGCGGTGATGTTCACCCGTACGTACCGCGCGGTGGCGGCGTTGAAGGTGATGGTCACCGTGTTGCTGTTGGCGTTGGGATCGAAGGTGTACCCGGCCGAGGCCACGATGGTGGAGAAGGTGGATCCGTCCGTCGACCCCTGCACCGACAGAGTCTCGGTGCGGGCGCTCCAGGCCGTCGCCGGCGGGAGCTTGAGGACGACCTTGCCGACGCTGTAGCTCTGGCCGAGGTCGACCTGGGCCCACTGCGGGAAGCTGCCGTTGGCGCTCTCCCAGTAGGTCGAGGCGTCGGCGTCGGTGAGGTTGGCGGGGACGTAGACGCCGTTGCTGGAGCTCGCGGTGGCCGGGCGGCCGGCCGCGATGTTGGTGCTGCTGTCGATGCCGGTCCCGGTCAGGGCGGCGGTGGTGGGGCTGTTGTTGGCGTCGCTGGTGACGGTCAGGGTGCCGGTGCGGGAACCGCCCGCGGTGGGCTTGAAGCCGACGTTGACCGTGCAGGAGGCGCCGACCGCGATGCTGGAGCAGTTGTTGGTCTGGCTGAAGTCACCGGTCACCGCGACGCCGGAGACGGTCGCCGAGGTGGTGCCGGAGTTGGTGACGGTGATGCTCTGCGCGGCGGCCGAGGAACCGACCACCGTCCCGGCGAAGCTGAGGCTCGCCGGTGAGGCGTTCAGCACCGGACCCGGCGCGGTGCCGGTGCCGGAGAGACTGACGGTGTTGGTGACCCCGCCCGCGTTGACGGTCAGGCTGCCGGTGCGGCTGCCCGTCGCGGTCGGCTTGAAGGTCACGCTGACCGTGCAGGAGCCGTTCGCCGCGATCGACGAACCGCAGGTGTTGGTCTGGGCGAAGTCACCGCTGGTCGCGATGGACGAGACCGCCGCCGCCGAGCCGGTCGGGTTGGCGACCGTCACCGTCTGCGCGGCGCTGGTCGCGCCGGTGGCCACCGAACCGAAGTTGAGCGCGCTCGGGGTGGCGGTCACCCCGGTGGCCGGGTAGGGCGGGAAGACCGGGGTCGGCCAGCCGCTGCAGTACGGGGTGCCGCTGATACCGGAGTTGCCCCCGCCGTCGGTCACCACGAAGTTGCCGCCCTCGCAGTTGTACACGGGGGAGGGGCCGTTGACGCCGGTCGCGTTGACGTTGGTGAAGGTCGCCGCGCCGCCGGTCTGCTCCTGCAGGGCGAAGGTCCCGGTGCCGGCGATGGTCACATTGTTCAGCGAGACCCCGCTGATGGTGCCCTCGACCCACTGGACCGCCTCGTACGGACTCTGCTGGATCAGCGCGTTGGTGACGTTGATCGGTCCGGTGATGGCGCCCTGGCTGCCGTCGAACCACAGCGCGCCGACGCCGAACTGCCAGTTGGGGTCGAGGCTGCCGTCGCGGACCATGGTGTTGTTGGAGATGGTGGTGGTGCCCACCGGGGTGGAGGTGAAGCGCTGCCCCACGTGGATGCCGCCGCCCTGGGCTAGACCGGTGTCCTGCACCAGGTTCCCGGTGACGGTGTTGTCGTGGCCGCCGTAGATCGCGATGCCGTTGGCGAGGATCTGCAACTCGACGGTGTTGTTGGAGATGGTGTCGTTGGCGTCCGCCCCGAGGGAGGAGTCCGCCCAGGTGGCCACACCGTCGTCACCGGTGTTGCGGATGTCGCTGTTGGTGACGGTGGAGTTGGTGACGCCGCCGTGGAAGTTGATGCCGTCGGCGGTGGTGTCCCGGATCCGCATCCCGCTGAAGGTCAGCTTGTCCATCGGCCCGTCCATCCAGGCGCCGACCTTCATGTGGTCGATCCACAGGTTGGACACCGAGGAGTTGCTCAGCGCGCCGCCGATGCCGTTGACCTGCGCGCTGTCGTTGCGTTCCTGGACGTTGCCGAAGATCGCGAAGTTCTGCAGGTGCACGTTGGTGCTCGGCGACGGCGCGGAGTTGCCGTAGAAGCCGGGCGCCGTCCCGGCGACGGTGGAGTACCACATGCCGGCGCCGGCGACCGTGACGTTGTTGACGCTGATGTGGCCCGGGACGTTGTACGTCCCCGGCGGGATCCACACCGTTCCGCCCGAACCGGCCGCGCTGATCGCGGCGTTGAAGGCGCTGGTGGCGTCGGCCGCGCCGGTCGCGTCGGCGCCCTCACTGGTCACCGACACCGATCCGGCCGGCTGCGTCAGCGCCGCGCCGACCTGCTCGAAGTCGGCGAAGTCGACGGTGTAGGAGGAGGCGGTGTCCTCGGAGTCGACCTGCAGCTTGAAGGTCGTCCCCTGCGGATAGGTGGTGCTGAACAGGCGGTGCACCTCGTCGAAGAAGTGGTGCGGGTTGCTGCCGGGGGAGTTGGTGAAGGGGTAGCTGCCGTAGTACCAGCTGTAGGCGTTGGTCAGGGTGAAGTCCGACTGCTTGACCCCGTTGATGTAGAGCGACAGCGGTGCGGTGTAGACCGAACCGCTCGAGGTGTCGGGGATGCTGTAGCGGAAGTCGATGGAGTTGGTGGCCACCGGCGTGGTGAAACTGACGTACTGTCCGCTGCCCTGCAGGGTCACGGCCTTGCGGTACGCGGCCTCGTCGGCCAGCTGGCCCTGGGCGTAACTCGGGCCGATGACCGTCCCGTTGGTGGCGGAGTTCTCCGCCTGGACCTCTACGTAGGGCAGGCTCGCGCCGCTGCCGCCGGTGGCGGCGGCCCAGGCGGGCTGAACCGCCAACGCGACCAGGCTGAGCGCAGCCAGCATCGCGGTGCCGACCGCCAGGGCGAGCGCTCGCCTCAGCTGGTGGATGGAATGGGACACCTTCTGCTCCCTTCGACGCGGAGGGCCGGACCCGAAGCGGCTCCGCAGTCAGGTGGGGTGGAGAGCTGGGAACACAGGAGAGGGTTGACGGGTGCACGCTGGACCGTAACGGTGTCGACAACTCAGCGCAATATCTAGACACATCTTCGTTGGAATCTAACTTTTGACGGCAAGAGACCTCCTGGTTGGGTCTCCGTGCGTCAGGACTGCTGAGACGGCCTCTGGGAGCGGTCCCAACTGGACCGGGGCACGTGGACTCCGGGCCGCTGGGTGATGTCGGTGACTCTCCAGCGGCAGCTCCTCTCCCGAACACCCTCAGCCGTCAAGATCGTCACGACGGAGGAGTGGTCGATGGACACAGCAGAGCGGTACCGGCGCTTCGCGACCATGGAGGTACGCGGACATTCCGCGAGCTACGAGACGTTGGCGGCTCAGATCGCCGTGGACGCCGAGCTACTGGCCTTGATCGACCGGCTTCCCGCATCCAGGCGGCAGCCGAATCTGCTGCTGGGAGCAGTGCGATTCCTCGGCGGTCCCGTCACCGAGTACCGGGCCTTCCGAGCTTGGACGGTGGCCGCATGGGACCGGGTCGAGCAGACCATGCGTGGACGGTTCACCCAGACGAACGAGCCGGGCCGGTGTGCCACCCTGCTGCCGCTCCTCGCCTCCTTGCCCCAGCCGCTCGCGCTGATCGAGGTGGGTGCCTCGGCCGGGTTGTGCCTGTATCCGGACCGCTACCGCTACCGCTACGACGGTGGCCCAGTGCTCGGCCCCACCGACGGTCAAGTCCTCCTGGACTGCCGCACGGACGGCACAGCCCCGCTGCCGGAGCAACTGCCCACCGTGGCCTGGCGTGCCGGCATCGACCTCAACCCCCTCGACGTGAACAACACCAACGACGTCCACTGGCTGGAGAGCCTGGTCTGGCCCGAACAGCACGAGCGGTTGCGCCGCCTGCGGGATGCAGTCCGCGTCGCCCAGACAGAGCCCGCGTACCTGGTGCGCGGCGACCTCAACGAAGCCGTCGGGGACCTGATCGCCCAGGTCCCCGACGGTGCCACTGCGGTGGTCTTCCACAGCGCCGTGCTGGCCTATCTGCCGACCGAGGCCCGGGAGTCCTTCGCCGAGACCGTGCGATCCCTCCCCTGCCACTGGATCTCCAACGAGGCCCCCACGTCCTGCCATCCGTGCAAGACCGCTTGCCCCGGCCCGCACCGCAGGACCATGACGTGTTCGTCCTGGCCCTGGACAGGCAGCCGGTGGCCTTCACCGGTCCCCACGGCCAATCCCTGGACTGGTTCGCCTGATCCACCAGCACGCAGTTCCGTCGCCGTGGCCCGAGGAGGGGCGCGCGGCTTTTTTTGCTTACAGCGTGGCGGTCTGCTGGGCGCCCGCGGCGCTGCCTGACAGCCACTGGGACCAGGTCAGGTTGAAGGCGGCGAAGCCGTTGTCGCCGGCGGCCTTGCCGCGGGGGGAGCCGGTGACGGTGACCGGGTCGCCCTGCTTGACGTAGTTGTAGAACCACTCGGCGTTGCTCAGCGAGAGGTGTATGCAGCCGTGCGAGCCGACGCTGTGGCCCGGGTCGGGGTCGCCGGTGGAGTAGTGGACGTAGGTGCCGGAGTCGGTGAGGTGCACGTCCCAGGGCAGGGTCAGGTCGTAGTAGTTGGGGCTGGTCTTGTCACAGCTGATGCCGACGCTGCAGGAGGTCATCCGCACCTCCTTCTGCTTGTCGATCACGGCCATGGTGCCGTCCCAGGACGGCCAGGTCGAGCTGCCGGCGTCGATGGGCATGGTGCGGACGACCTTGCCGCCGTTGCTGACCGTCATCGAGTGGCCGGTCACCGACACCGTGGTCTCGACGTCGCTGCCGATGGTGAAGGTGTGCTTGTAGGAGTGGGTGCCGTAGTCGCCGTTGCCGTCGCCCACGTCGGTGAGGTCGGCGCTGACCGAGACCTTGGTGCCGGACTTCCAGTAGCTCTGCGGCCGCCAGTCGACCCGCCTGCTGCTGTACCAGTGCCAGGCGCCGGTGGTCGGGACCGAGGCGGAGACGGTGAGGTGCTGCTCGATCGCCTTGCGCGCGGACTCGGCGACCGCCTTGGTGAAGACGATCGAGATCGGCATCGCGACGCCGACGTTGCCGCCCTCCGCCGGGGTGAGCGAGTCCAGCAGCATGGCCGGCCCGGCCGGGTGCGTGGGTGAGGGGCTGGCGCTGGGGGAGGCGCTGCTGCTGGTGCCGGACCCGGCACTGGCCCCGGCGCTGGTCCCGGGGGCGACGCTCACCTGTGACGACCCCGCGCTCTTCGCCGACGCGTTCCCGCCGCAGGCGCTCGCGCTGCCCAGCACCGCCCCGGCCACCAGGGTTATCCCGATGGTGTTCATGATCCGCCGCACGTACTCGCTCCACTCACGTCATGACATTGGATATCCGAGTGCAAAGACTCGGAACTCTACGCAGGCGGTTGCGGAGGGCACGTAAAGGCCGGGTAAAAGTTCGGGCTCAGCGGGGTGCGGCCGCGTCCAGCAGCTCGGCGGCGGTGCTCCTGGCGAGGTCCGCGGCGGTCAGGTCGTGGTCCATCCGGGCCGAGATGGAGGCGCCGTCGTAGAGCAGGACGAGCCGGCGTGCCAGCTGTTCGGGGTCGGCCGCGCCGGCGGCCCGGGCCAGGTCGGTGAACAGGCCCCGGATCCAGGCCCGGTACTCGGCGGCGACCACCTGGATCGCGCTGTCCGGGCTCGCCTCGGCGCTGGCGTTGACGAAGGCGCAGCCGTGGTAGTTGGGCGCGGCGATGGAGTCGCTCTGTGCGTCGAAGACCGCGAGCAGCCGCTCCCTGGGGTCCTGCTGCTGCTCGACCTTGGCGGTGATCCGCAGCCGGCGCGACTCGTGGCGGTCGGCCAGGTAGGCGCGGATCAGCTCGTCCTTGCTGCCGAAGGTGTTGTAGAGGGTCGCCTTGGCCACACCGGCCCGCTCGATCACCCGGTCGATGCCGACCGTGTGCACGCCCTCTTCGTAGAACAGTTCAGTGGCGGCCTTCAGGAGCCGCTCCCGTGCCGAGGTAGCCATGGGTTGACTTTAACAGACAGGTCTGTCTAATGTAAGCCTCTACTTAGACAGACCTGTCTGACCAATCTCTCTGGGGAGCAGTCATGACCAGCCAGCCCCGACGGCGCTACCTACCGCGCGGCGTCGCCTTCTACCTCCAGGCGTCGATCGTTGTCTCCTTCCTCGCCGCCTCCAGCGCGCCGACCCCGCTCTACGCCGTCTACCAGCGCGAATGGGGCTTCTCCCCGATCACGACCACCGTGGTCTTCGGCGTCTACGCCCTCGCGGTGCTCGCCGCGCTGCTGGTCGTCGGCTCGCTGTCGGACCATGTCGGACGCCGTCCGGTGCTGCTGGCCGGCATCACCCTGCAGGCCGTCACCATGGTGGTGCTGACCACCGCCGGAGGCGTGCCCGAACTGCTGCTGGCCCGCGTGGTCCAGGGCCTCGCCACCGGAGCGGCCGTCGGCGCCGTCGGGGCGGGGATGCTCGACATCGACAAGGCCAAGGGCACCATCACCAACGCCGTGGCGCCGATGACCGGCACCGCGACCGGCTCCATCGCCTCCGGGCTGCTGGTCCAGTTCCTGCCCTGGCCGGTCCACTTGGTCTACCTGGCGCTGCTCGGCGTCTTCGTGCTGCAGGGCGTGGGCGTGTGGCTGATGGCGGAGACCTCCGCGCCCAAGCCCGGCGCGCTGGCCTCGCTGCGGCCCCGGCTGGGCATCCCCAGGACCGCCCTGGGCCCGGTGCTGACCGCCGTGCCGGTGCTGGTGGCGGTGTGGGCCCTGGCCGGCTTCTACGGCTCGGTGGCGCCCGCCGTGGTCCGGGTGGTCGTCGGCTCCGACTCCTCCCTGCTCGGCGGACTGGCCCTGTTCGTGCTGGCCGGCAGCGGGGCGCTGACCGTGCTGCTGCTGCGCGACGTCCGGCCGCGCGTGGTGATGCTGCTCGGCATCGCCGCCCTGGTCGTCGGCGTGGGCGTCACCCTGCTCTCGGTCGACCACCGCTCCACTGCCGGCTTCTTCCTCGGCACCGCGCTGGCCGGGGCCGGTTTCGGCGGCGGCTTCCAGGGCGCGATCAGGACCACCGTCCCGCTGGCCGCCCCGCACGAGCGGTCCGGCCTGCTGTCCACCCTCTACGTGGTCTCCTACCTGGCCATGGGCCTGCCCGCGGTGATCGGCGGCGTGCTGGTGGTGCACGGCGGCGGCCTGCTCCCCACCACCCGCGAGTACGGCCTGGCGGTGATGGCCCTGGCCGCCCTCGCCCTGGTCGGCCTGGTCCGCCCACGGCGGGCCGTCGGCCGGTCGGTGCTGGTGGCCTCCTCCTCGCCCTCGGTGTCGGCCTCCGCGGACCGGTCCCAGGAGAACCGGGTCGCGTCCGGAGGTTAGAAACCCGCTCAGGTCGGGAAGCCGCACTCCATGGTCGACGGTGGGGGTTGCGGGGATGGCGATGACTGACGGACCGGCACTGACCTTGCGGGAACAGCGGATCCTGGACGGGATCGAGGAGCGGCTGAAGGCCGACGCCGAGCTCGACCGGAGACTGAGCACCATGCGGCTGCACCGGATCTGGCACCTGTGGCTGTTCCTGCGCGGTTCGCGCGGCGCGGTCGGCCTGCTGCTGGTGGTCGCGGCCGGGGTGCTGCTGGCCGCCGAGGTCCCCGGACGCCCCGGGCCGGTCGTGGTGATCACGGTCGTGGTGCTGCTGCTCCTTGCCGCCACCGTGCTGGTCCCCCTGCTGGGCGTCGAACGCCACCGGGCCCGTCGGCCCGGACCCGAGCGCGGCTGGGGGCACGCGGCCTGATCGCCGTGCACGGCGCGGGCCGTGCGGGCAGGATGGGAGCGGGGGCAGCCCCCGATCCGGCCGTTTCCGGAGGACAAGTCCGCAGTACCAGGAGGAGCGCATGGCTGATCCCGACATTCTGGAGGCCATCAACAGCATGGTCACCGCCGAGCACGAGTTGAGGGCCAAGGTCGCCTCGGGGGAGGCGGATCCGGAGCTGGCGCACAAGCAGCTCGCCGAGATCGAGGTGCAGCTCGACCAGTGCTGGGACCTGCTGCGGCAGCGCCGGGCCCTGCGCGAGTTCGGACAGGCCGAGGACGCCGCGGCGATCCGGCCGGCGTCCGAGGTCGAGGGCTACAAGTCCTGAAGCCGGAAAGGGCTCGGTGACCAACCGTCACCGGGCCCTTTCCGTTCGCGTCCTGGGTCAGGTCCGTCAGGGCAGCTGCTTGTCCACGGCCGCCCGGCCCTCCTCGGCCAGCCGCCGGCGGGCCCACTCCAGCGTCTGCGGGGTGACGTCCCGTCCGCTGGCCTGGACCAGGTCCTCGGGGGACACCTCGCCGTCGCTGCCGGTGTGCAGCAGCGCGTCCGGGGTGACCTCGCCCGGGGTGGGGGTGCGCACCGCGTCGTCACCGCCATCACCAACGCCGCCGCCACCGACACCACCGCCGCCGTAGCGGCGCTGGAACTTGGCGATCTCGCCCTGCGGGTCGACGGTCCTGGCCCGGCCGGTGTGGAACGGGTGGCTCTCGGCGGAGATCTCGACGTCCACCACCGGATACGTAGCGCCGTCGTCCCACTCGATGGTCTGTTCGCTGGTCGCCGTGGACCGGGTGAGGAAGGCGTAGCCGGCCGACCGGTCCCGGAACACGACGGGGTGGTAGTCGGGGTGGGTGTCCTGTCGCATGCTCACTCCAGGTAATCAGGAGACGGATGGGTCGCACAGGGAGCGCGGTAGTGCTCGCCACGGTCTCGACAGTGCCACAAGCGGCCCGGATCGGCGCGGCTTCCGGCCTTCTTCCGGACGGCTTCCGACCGTTTTCCGGGCGGCCGGTTCAGTCGTTGCTGATCAGCGCGAACCGGGCGCCCTCGGGGTCGCGCAGTTCGGCGATGCGCCCGTAGGGCGAGTCGGCGACCGGCAGCACCGCGGTGCCGCCCAGCCGGATCGCCCGTTCGGCCGCGGTGTCGGCGTCGTCCACCGCGAAGGAGACATGCCAGTACGGGCGTTCCGCCCGGGCGGTACCGCCGGCCAGCAGCGGGTCCGCCTCGCGCAGGGCGGCGATCCGGTGGCCGCCGGCCCGCAGCACCACCCGCTCGTTCTCCCACTGCACGTCCAGGTGCTTGCGGTCCTGACCGGCCCAGTCCAGCACCTCGCCGTAGAACAGGGCGGCGGCGAACGGGTCGGTGCGCAGTTCCATCCAGGACGGCGCGCCGGACATCTCCAGGATCCGGGTGGGCCCGGGCCGGCCCTGCCACAGCCCGAACACCGCGCCGGACGGGTCCACCGCGATGGCGACGCGCCCCGCGCTGACGTCGACCGGGCCGATCCCGACCGTGCCGACGCGCTCGCGCACCCGCGCGGCGGCCCCGTCGATGTCCTCGACGCCGAAGAAGACCGTCCAGGTCGTCGGCGCGGTGGCCCAGCCCTGGGGCTGCGAGCCGATGCCGGCCACTCGCTGGCCCTGGGCCACGGCGAAGGCGTAGGCGCCCCACCACTCCTCCTCGACCTGCTCGTAGTGCCAGCCGAGCAGCGCGCCGTAGTACGCCTGCTGGGCGGCCGGGTCGCGGGCGAGCAGACTGACCCAGCTGGGGGCGCCCGGGATGCAGGGGACCCGGGGGGTGGTCCGATTCTCGGCCGGTGGTGCCGTCATCGCTTCCTCCTGGACTGTGCTGCTGTGCACATCGGCGAATCTGTGCACATGGCCCATCGCGACGACTTTAGACCGTTTCGGGCGAATGCTCCGTTCGGCGCGACAGCGCATCCCCGGGCTGGCAGCGCGGGCACCAGAAGACGATCCGGTCCTGCGGCGGGGCGCCGATGGTGGAGCGGGCGATCCGGGTGCCGCAGCGGCGGCAGGGCTGTCCGGCGCGCCGGTAGACCCAGTGCCGGCGGTCGGCACGGGCGTCACCGGTGGTGATGTGGCCGGAGCGCAGCCGGTTCAGCCCCAGCAGCCGGTGGGCCAGGGCCACCACCCGGTCCGGGCGCGCCACCTCGCCGAACGGGGTCCACGGGCCGGCCCCGGCCAGGAAGCACAGCTCATTGGCGTAGACATTGCCGATTCCGGCCAGGTTGCGCTGGTCCAGCAGGGCGAGGGCGAGCGGCCGCCCCGGATCCGCGGACAGCCGCTGCAGGGCCCGGTCGGCGTCCCAGTCCGGGCCCAGCAGGTCCGGGCCCAGATGGCCGACCGCGCGCTGCTCCTCCCCGGTCCGCAGCAGTTCGACCACGGGCAGCCGGTAGCCGACGGCCGTGTGCTGGGCGTTGCCCAGCACCGCCCGGATCTGCCAGGCGGGGCCGCCGCCCCAGCGCTCGGAGCTGCCGTAGGTCTGCCAGCGGCCGTCCATCCGCAGATGGGTGTGCAGGGTCAGCCCGCCCTCGATCCTGGTCAGCAGGTGCTTGCCGCGCGGCAGCACCTCCAGCACCTGCCGCCCGGTCAGCTCCGCGGTCGCGTGGGCGGGCACGCGCAGCTCGGCGGTGGTCAACTCCCGTCCGGCCAGCGCGGAGTGCAGCATGCGGGCGGTGCGGAAGACCGAGTCGCCCTCGGGCATGGCTGCCTTCCTCTCCCGGTCTCTCCTGCTCCGGCTTCGACTACGCGTGGGCGGCGAGCCTGGCCCGGGCCTCCCTGAGGTGCGGGCCCTCGCGCAGCCCTGCGGGCAGGACCAGCAGCGAGGTGCGCAGCGAGCGGGTCGCCACCCGCGCGCCCAGATCCGCCACCGGCCAGCCCGGGAGCCCGTACAGGCGCCTGGCCCAGCGCGGCAGCGAGGCCACGCCCAGGGCCATTATCCCGGTCCAGGCCGGCCGCGCGGGCGTGGCCAGCTCGACCCAGAGCGGCATCGGCGGCAGCAGGGCGAAGCGGGCGGCCTCCCGGGCCGCCGGGCCGGCCCGCAGTTCCGGACGGATCCGGTCGAAGTAGTCGGCCAGCCCGCGCACCGTCGCCGGCAGCGGAGCCGTCCGGGGGACCCCGAGCCGCCAGGCCGTCTCCCGCTGCTCGGCGACATAGCGGTCGGCCTCGGCGGCGGTCAGCCGCAGCCCGCCGGCCCGGGTGACCCGCAGGAAGCTGTCCGTCTCGCAGCAGTGCACCCAGGTCAGCAGCTCCGGGTCGTCGGCGCGGTAGCTCGCGCCGGTCTCCGGATCGGTCCCGCGCACCCGCAGGTGCACGGCCCGGACCCGGGCCAGCGCCTGCTCCGCCTGCTCGGTGCTGCCGTAGGTGACCGCGCCGACGTACTGCGCGGTCCGGATCAGCCGCCCCCAGGGGTCCTCCCGGTACCGGGAGTGCTCGGCCACGCCGGCCATCGCCAGCGGGTGCAGCGCCTGGAGCAGCAGCGCGCGCAGCCCGGCGGGCAGCATCATCGGGTCGGCGTGCACGCGCCAGGTCACCGACTGCGGGCCGAACAGCCCGAAGTCCGGCGCCTGCCGGGGGATTGCGCCCATGGTCGTCCCGTCCGTGTCCCCGCTCGTCTCCGACCGCATGCCGGGCTCCTACCCCGGGAAAGGGCCGGCGGACCGGATTGGACGGGGATGACGCGGGTAGACGTGCGGCTGTCGCCCGCCGCTCACGGGCGGACCGGCGGGTGGTACGGAGAGGCAGGCGGCCGATGGAAGCCCAGCAGGCGTGGGAACGGCAGCGGGCGCGCGAGGTGCGGCAGGCCCGGGGCGGGGCGTGGCCGCGCCGGGCCGGGCTCACCGCGGGCGCGACCTACGACGGCAGGCCCGGCACCGTCGGCGCGGCCCGCGGTTTCGTCACGGACTTCCTGGCCCGCGCGCAGTCGGAGCACGGGGTCGCCGTCACCGCCGTGCTGCTGGAGGACGCCCGGCTGGTGGTCAGCGAGCTGGTGACCAACGCCGCCAAGTACGCGCCGGGGCCCTGCCTGCTGGACCTGGAACTCGACGACGGCGTCCTGGATCAGGGGAGCCTGCGGGTCACCCTGTGGGACACCCAGCCGGCCCTGCCCGTCCCCAGCGAGACCGACCCGGTCCGGATCGGGCGGCACGGACTGGAGATCGTACTGGCGCTGTGCCGCCGCTTCGAGGTCGAGCGCCAGGCCGGCGGCAAGCGGATCCAGGTGGAACTGGAGCTGTACTCCGATTCTCCGGGGGGCGACTCCCCGTACCCCCGCGTGAACCCGTGTCGGTGAGCCTTTGCACCTGGACATCCCGAGGAGAAGCCGCGTGAGCAGGGCCGGTCAGGGCTTGCGGGCCACCGCGCAGGCCTGGGGCAGCGGGTAGACCGGCGCGGGGTCGTCGTCGGGGCCGGGTCGCCACTGCTCGCAGTAGACCACGCCGGGCGCCAAGATCTCGAAGCCTTTCAGCAGGTCGGCGACCTGTTCCCGGGACCGCACCTTCATCGGCGCGACCTGGCGGGAGTACTTCTCCGCCGCCCGTCCGATCCGGGCGGCGGACTCCTCGTGGAGGCTCGCGTGCGACACCGTCAGGTAGCTGCCGGACGGGATCGCGTCGCGGTAGGCCGCGACCAGGTCGGCCGCCTCGGCGTCGTCGGGGACGAAGTGCAGCACGGCGCTCATCAGCACCGCGACAGGCTCGCCGGGGCCCAGCATCAGCCGGTCGACCTCGGGGTCGGTCAGGATCGACACCGCGTCGCGGAGGTCCCCGTCGACGGCCACGGCGAGGTCGTTGCCCAGCAGTATCCGACGGCTGTGCTCCACCGCGACCGGGTCGTTGTCCACGTAGACCACCTGGGCCTGCGGGTTGACCGCCTGGGCGATCTCATGGACGTTCCCCTCGGTCGGGATGCCGGAGCCCAGGTCCAGGAAGCTCCTGACGCCCCGTCCGGCCAGGTACTCCACGCACCGGATCAGAAAGGCCCGGTTCGCCCGCAGGATGGCGGGCAGTTCCGGCATCATCGCGACCACCTCGCGGGCGGCCGCGCGGTCGACCGGAAGGTTGTGGCTCCCGCCGAGATGGAAGTCGTAGATGCGCGCGATGCTGGGCCGCCCGGTGTCCACGTCCACCGGGATCCAGGTCTGGTCGGTCATCGCATCCTTCAGGCGCTCCGCGGGGGTGTGGCCTCCAGTGTAGGGGCGGAGGACGGCACTTCAGGCAGGGTCACCGGCGTTCGCGCGGGCAGGAGTTGGACCAGTCCGGCGGCCAGTCCGAGGCCGGCGAAGACCCACCAGACGTGGTCGAACGCGCTGACGGCGGCGGCCGGCGCCGGGGTGCCGAGGACGGCGACGAAGATGCTGATCCCGAGCACGGCGCCGAGCTGCCGGAAGCTGGAGTTGACGGCCGATCCGATGGCGAAGCGCTCCGGCGGCAGATGCTTGACCGCGGCGCCCGACTGGACCGGCAGGGTCAGCCCGATCGCCAGCCCCATCAGCAGCGTCCACGGCAGCCAGTGGGTGAGCCAGTGCGGCGAACCCCCGGCGGCCGTGGCGAATCCGGCGGCGGCGAGCACCCAGGCGACCGACCCGGCCAGCAGCACCGGGCGGTGTCCGCTGCGCGCCGCGATCCGGCTGGAGGTCCGCGCGATCAGGGTGACCAGCATCGGTCCGAGGGCGCTGGCGAGCGCGGAGCGCAGCACGGAGTAGTGCCAGACGGTCTGCAGGAAGATCACATTGGCCAGCAGCATCCCGTAGAAGGCGGTCGCGAAGAGCAGGGTGGCGGCATTGACCACCCGGAACTGGTGCTCCCGGAACAGCGACAGGTCCAGGACCGGCTGGGCGGCGGTGGCCGAGCGCCGCAGGAACGCCGCGAGCAGCACGGCGGACAGCGCGAAGGCGCCCAGCACCCGGGGGTCGGACCAGCCCCAGTCCGGGCCCTCGACGATGGCCAGGCTCAGCATCGCCGGTGCGCCGGCGACGAGGAGCACGCCGAGCGGGTCGGGGATGCCGCTGGCGGCGGGATCGCGGCTCTCCGGCAGCAGCCGACGGCCGAGGACCGCGACGAGCACGCAGATCGGCACGTTGACCAGGAAGATCCAGCGCCAGGAGGCGTACTCGGTGAGCAGCGCGCCGAGGGTGGGTCCGAGCGCCGCGGCTGCGGCTCCCATGGCGCCCCAGGTGCCGACGGCGACATGGCGCCGGGCGGCGCTGAACTCGGGCAGGATCAGCGCCAGCGAGGTCGGTACCACCAGGGCGGCGAACACGGCCTGCAGGGCCCGGGCCGCGATCAGCAGGCCGATGCCGGGCGCCAGCCCGCAGACCCCGCTCATCAGGGCGAATCCGAGCATCCCGGTCAGGAACACCCGCTTGCGCCCGTAGCGGTCGGCCAGACGTCCTGCCGGTATCAGCACCGCGGCGAAGACCAGGCTGTAGGCGTTCAGCACCCAGGACAGCTGCGCGGAGCCGGTGTGGAAGCTGCGGCTGATGGTCGGGAAGGCGATGTTGACGATCGTGGTGTCGAGGAAGACCACGAACACCCCCAGACTGCCGAGCGCCAGCACCCGCAGGGCGTGTCTACGGGCCGCAGGGTCCTCGGGGGCATCGGGTTCGGCCCCGTGTTCGGCCCCGGGCGGTGGTTCCGCCAGTCCGCGCGCGGTCGGATCGGTGGCGGACATGGCGGCTCCATGGAGTCAGTTTGGATTTCCTACGGACTCCTGACCCTAGCCCCGTGCGTTGGAAACCACAACTGACTAGAGTGGGTCGTATGGACATCGACACGATGGTCGGGATGGACACCATGGCCGACCGGACGCCCAGGCCGCGCCCCTGCCCCGTCGCTGCGTCGCTGGAGCTGCTGGGGGAGCGCTGGACGCTGCTGGCGATCCGCGAGATGCGCTACGGGCTGCACCGTTTCGAGCAGATCACCAGGTTCACCGGGGCCTCGCGCGACATCCTGGCCGACCGGCTGCGCAAGCTGGAGGCGGCCGGCGTGGTCGAACGCCGCCAGTACTCCGAGCATCCGCCGCGTCACGAGTACCACCTCACCGCGGCGGGCGCGGAGGTCGGGCCGATCCTGCTGGCACTGGCCCAGTGGGGGCAGAAGTGGGGTCCGGGCGGCACAGCCGAGTTCGCCCATGACTGCGGCCACCCGCTGGAGGTGGACAGCGTCTGCCACCACTGCGGAGAGCACGTCGACCGGGAGACCCTGCGGATCAGCCCCGAACCGACCGGCTGAGCCCCGCTGAGCCCCGCCGCGCCCGCCGTCAGGCGTCCGGGGCCGAGCCGTCGGCGTCGCGCAGTGCCCGCTGCTGGGCGGCCCAGGTGCGGAGCTCATGCATCCGCGCCGGGTCGGTGGCGACGTCCTGGGTCACCACCGTGACGATGCCGCCGCCGATGTCCACGACCTGCTGGTCCATCCGCCCGGTGGTGAGCATGCCCACGATGACCAGGAACTCCTCCATCACGTCCTCGGTGAGGAACTCCTCGTCCGCGTCGTCGACGGCGGTGTCGACCTGCTCGAGGCCGAACTTGTACAGCTGCCCGGCGCCCTCCAGCAGGGCGCCGAGAACCCGGAACTGGTCGGGGTCCATCTGCAGTTCGAGGGCCTCCAGGTAGAGCGAGACCTGGTCCTGCGGGGTCGGTACGGCGAAGTCGTCCATGTCTCTCCTTGGCCCCAGCCTGAGCCCGGCATCGGCCCGGCCTCGCGCAGACGCCGCTCCCGCGCCGGTGCGACGGGTCGCACGCGGGCGGGAGCGGTGGTCGTCCCGGTCACATGCGGTTCTTCGGGTCCTCCCGGGAGTCGCCGACGAGGTCGATCCGCTCGGTGCGGACCTCCTCGTGCACGGTCACCTGCTCGGTGACCTCCTCGACCGTCAGCCGCACCCGTTCGACGGCGACGATCTCCTTGGTGACCACGGCGCGCTCCTCGTAGAGCGTCACGTCCAGGTCGGCCTCGGTGAAGTCGGCGGTGCTCGTCGTGGTGCCGTGCTCGCCCTCGGGGATCGGCTCCCGCTCGACCCGGATCTCCTGGTGGGCGAGCGGCACGATCCGCTGGACCTGTTCGGTGGTCACGGTCTTGCGGAGCCGGGCCTGGCCGGCCTCGACCCGCTCGGTGCCCACGTGCAGGCGCTCCTCGTACCGGGTCATCACCCTGCCGTCGCGCTCGCCGGTGCCCATCGGGGCGGCGGCGGCGTCCATGGCGCCAGTCATGCCGGTCGTCCGGTCCATGCCGGTCGGCCCGTCCATGACGGTCACGCGGTTCATGCCGGTCATGTTGTTCATGCCCGTCATGCTGTGCTCCGGCTGTCCCAGCCCGTAGTGCTGGTAGAGGGTGAGCTCCTCCTCCACCGAGAGATGCCGTCCGGTCTCCAGCTCCGGTGCGCTGTCGACCTGTGCCTTGGCGTAGGCGAGCCGCACATCGTCGTTCACCAGGACGGCGCCGCCCAGCGGGGCGAAGTGGCCCTTGCCGCCGAAGCGTCCGCCCTTGACGGTGACCCACTGCGGGGTGCCGGTGCTGTCGTCCAGGTACACCTCGTCCGCCTGCCCGATCTTGTGGCCGTCGGCGTCGAGGACCTTGTGCCCGATCACACGGGCCGGGTCGAGCGTCGTACTCACAACTACCTCCACGGAGGGGTGAGGGGGGTGGTGCGGCGGCCACGCCGGAAAGCGGACAGCGACAGACGGACGCCACGCCTCGACGGTGCCCCCGACCCTCCGGACCCGCAACTCGGGGTGAGGGAGTCGTCACTCAGGGCGTGGGCGCCGGCGGTCTGGTGAGCCGGAGCCGTTGGTCCAGGTGTGTGTCTATCCACCCCAGCAGTCGCTGCACCTCGGCCCAGTCCCGGGCCGAGCGGGCCCGGGACAGCAGCGCGGTCGCCTGCGCCAGGGCATGGTCCAGGCCCGCCACCGGGTGCGCCGGCGTCACCTGGGGGATCCCGTAGCGCACGGCCGGCTCCGGTTCCCTCCGCGCCGTTCGTGACCGGAATCGCCAGAGCTTCCCTGCGTGCATGTTCCACTACCCCCTGCCGGACGGTGTCGGCCCCTGCCGGACGGATTCGGCTTCGGCTTCGCCGAGGCCCCCAAGGCCCCTGCCCGCCGCGAACGGCGTGACACATCCGACGGTACGTCACCCGGAGCGGCGTCAGCGCCGCCGCAGCAGTCCCCGGACGAAGGCTGCCTGGCCCACGTGCTGCAGATCGTCGGAGACGATGCTGACCAGCCGGACCGCCAGGGTGACCGGCGGACGGTACGAGGGGTCCACCACCCGGTCCAGGTCGCCCTCGGACAGGCCCTTGAGGAAGCCCAGGGTCTGCTCGTGGACCGCGCGGTGGTACTGCTGCAGCAGGCTCGCCGACACGCCCTGGAACGTGCCCACCTCCGCGCTGGACTGGCCGTAGCCGATGGCCTTCGGCGGGTAGGGGAGGCCGAAGCGCTGCTGCCAGCCGTCGGCGATCCAGACCTGCTCCAGACCGGCCGCCGCGGCGATGTGGTCGTCCTGGACCCGGGTCAGGTGCCAGACCAGCCAGCCGATCGAGTTGGCGTCCGGGCCGACCCGCGCGACCAGGTCGTCTCCGCTGAGGTCCTGGAGCACGTCGCCCACCAGCCCGCTGATCCGGTCGAAGGCGTCGGTGAGCACATCGGTGCTTGTCACAGCCATGATCGAGTGGTCCTCTCGAAGCGACGGCCGGTCGCGCCCTCGGGGCGTGCGCGGGGCGGACCGGGGGCAGATACAGAGCAGACACAGACTACGTCGGACCAGTACATCGGACGCGGCGGCACCGAGAGTTCGGAGAGGAAGTCCAGTGATCGAGGTCGGGGACATCCGAGAGTGGCGCACCCATGACGTGGTCGACGCGACAGGGCACCGCATCGGCTCGCTGGAGGCGGTCTATGTCGACACCCGTACGGACCAGCCGGCCATGGCGACGGTGCTGATCGGGCTGCCGTCCCGGCGCCGGCTGGTCTTCGTCCCGCTGGCCGAGGCCGTGGTGGGCCCCGAGTACGTCAGGGTCCCCTACACCAAGAGCCTGGTGAAGAGCGCGCCCTCGATGGGGACCGACGACGTCCTGGCCGCCGAGGACGAGAAGGCGATCTTCGACCACTACGAACTCACCTACCAGCCCGGCACGGACGGCGAGCGGCAGCTCGCCCGCGGCTGAGGAGGCACGCGGACATGGCATTCTTCCTGTTGGTCGTGATCATCGCGATCGTGCTGGGCATCATCGGCTTCGCCGTGAAGGGGCTGCTCTACCTGCTGGTCATCGGCTGCCTGCTGCTGGCCGCCGACCTGGTCTGGGGCGCGATGCGCTGGGCACGGCACCACCGTCGGCCGGCGCGGTAACGGCTGGTCCGTCACATTCGAAAGCCGACCCACCGGCTTGCCAGGGCGACCTCATTCGCCCTGGCATTCGTCTGTTTTGCGGTCGGCAGTGCGAAATTTGCATCTCTGCGCCGAACCCCCCTGTGTGGACGCCGGGGGATGGGACGGCGATGGGAGCCGACCGCCCCTTTCCGGATGGTAAAGGGTGTCCATGACAATGGTCAATCCGATGCGAGTCTGGCCCTCTGTGCAATAACGGATGAGTAACGCTAACCAAAAAGACGTTATCTCCATCCGCATGAGCCGCCAGCATCGGTCCTGCGCCCGATCTGCATCGTTGTGCGGACCGGAATACAGCTCGAACGCCTGGGGGGCGGGGGTACGGCCGAATTGTTTCCTGGGTATTTCGCCTATGTGCATCGCTGTTACGCCCCTAGGTGGCGAGTGAAGGTCATGTAATTACTGCGAAATGAAGCCTTTACGTAGGGCTGCATCTCAGGCACGGCCAGAACGGCTCCGTGTTACGGAGCTGTTTCTCAGGACGTCGTTTTTACAAGCCATAGAGGGGGTTCAAGATGAACACGCTGTCGATCGTCATTCCCGCACTCAACGAAGCACCCAACCTGCCGCCGGTCATGGCGGCCATCCCCGTGGCCGAACTCGCGGCCGAGGGCTGGGAGGCCGAGGTCATCATCGTCGACAACGGGTCGACCGACGGCACCGGAGACGTCGCCCGCTCGCTCGGCGCCCGGGTGGTCCAGCAGCCCGAGCGCGGCTACGGCAACGCCTACCACGCGGGGTTCGCGGCGGCGACCGGCGACGTGATCGCCACCGGTGACGCCGACTGCACGTACCCCTTCGACGCGCTGCCGCAGCTGTTGAGAACCCTGGTTGCCAGCAACGTCGAGTTCATGACGACGAACCGCCTCTCCCGCAGCAACAAGGCGATGAAGCCCTCGCATTCGCTCGCCAACCACATCCTCAGCGCGGTCAGCCGTACGCTGTTCCGCAACGGGCTGCGTGACTCGCAGTCAGGCATGTGGATCTTCCAGCGCCATGTCTGGGAGCGCCTCGACGTCCGCTCGACCGGCATGGCCTTCTCGCAGGAGATCAAGAACGCGGCGACGACGGCGGGCTACCGATACCTGGAGGCACCGATCGAGTACCGCAAGCGCGGCGGGGAGGTGAAGTTGAACGCGGTGTCCGACGGGATACGGAACCTTCGCCAGCTCTTCGAGCACCGCCTCCGGCCGACGAGACCTGTGGTGCCGTCCATCGTCGTCGGCTTCGCCGAGGGGGTCGGTCCGTTGCAGGCCGAGGAGATCGGCGCCGTATGAGCCCGATGCTCGACGACGACCTCGGGACGAACACGGAGCAGCCGTCGGGGCCGACCGACAACGTGCCACCGCGCCTCCGGCGCGGCGGGCACAGCCGTGCGTCGGTCGGTGTCCGGATGATCGCGGTGCTGCTGACCGCGGTGGTCGTCGCGATTGCCGCGTGGTCGACACCGGCCGTGCGGCAGCAGTTGCGCGCGTCGTTCACGCGGCTGCCGAGCCCTTACACCGAGCTGTACTTCACCCGTGCGCCGAGCATCGAGCACGCCCTCGCGGTGGTTCCGGTCTCGCTCGTCGACCACGGCACCGGCACCGGGACGTACTCGGTCAAGGTGTGGCTGGAGGGTTCCGACGGTCGCGTCACAGCGTCGACCACCACCACGCTGGTCCCGCAGCCCGACGTGCCGGTGTCGACCGTCGTGCGCCTCGCGCCGCCCCGGGGGGCCTTCGTCGTCCACGTCGAACTGCTCGGCCACACCCAGAAGCTGCACTTCCGCCTCGGGAGTTCGTCGCTCCCCACGAGCAAGGGCACACCATGACCGCCACACCGACTCCGGCAGCTCCCGACGGGCGTCCGCGCACCGTCGTCACGACGAGTTGGGACGACGGGCACCGGCTCGACCCCCGCCTTGCCGCGCTGCTCGACAAGTACGGCATCGCCGGAACGTTCTACATCGCGCCACGCAACCTTGAGCTGGACCCCGCGGACCGCCTCCCCTCCAGCGGGATCCGCGAGCTGGCCGAGCGCTTCGAGATCGGCGGCCACACACTGACCCACCAGCGGCTGCCGTTGCTGTCCGACGCGGAGGCCCGTGAGGAGATGCGCGCCGGCAAGGCGGAGCTCGAAGAGATCGTCGGAACGGAGGTGACCAGCTTCTGCTACCCCCGCGGCGAGTACACGCCGACCCATGTCGGACTCGCCGGTGAGGTCGGCTTCACGCTCGCGCGCACGGTCCGACGCAGCACGCTCGTCCCCGGGGCGCCGCTGGAGACGGACACGACGGTCAATGCCTACGCCCACCGGGTGGACGGACCGCTCGCCCTGCGCCTGGCGCGGCTGCGGCCGTGGGCCGCCGCCAAGCTGTTTCTGCGCTGGGACGAACTCGCGTTCAGGTGGTTCGAGTTGTGCCTCAAGAACGGCGGGGTGTTCCATCTCTGGGGTCACAGCTGGGAGGTTGACGCGAGGCGCGACTGGTACCGGCTGGAGCGGGTCCTCGACCATGTCTCAGGCCGGCCCGACGTCGCCTACGTCCCCAACCGCGACCTCCTCGACCTGGCGGTCCGATGAGCACGATCCTGCAGATCACGCCGTACTACCCGCCGCATCTCGGGGGACTGGAGCGCGTCGTGGAGAGTCTGGCGGCCGGGCTCGGCGACCGCCACGACGTCCGGGTCGTCACGACGACCATCGGCTCGGGCACGGAACCGCGGTGCTCGCGAGCCGATGGGGTGACCGTCCGGCGGCACCGCGCGGTGGAGCTCGCGCACACACCGCTCGCCCCCGGGCTGCTGATGTCGCTGCTGCGGTCACCGCGGACCTCGGTGCTGCACCTGCACTGTGCGCACGCCCTGCTGCCCGAGCTCGTCGCCCTCGCGGCACGGGCCCGGGGGCAGCGCTTCGTGCTGCACTTCCATCTCGACGTCGACGCCTCCGGCCGGCTCGGCTGGCTGCTGCCGTCCTACAAGAAGCACGTCTTCGGGCGCGTGCTGCGGGATGCCGCCGCAGTCGTCGTGCTGACCGAGGCTCAGGCCGTCTTCGTGCAGGAGACGTACGGCGTCCGCGCCGACCGCACCTTCATCGTGCCCAACGGGGTCGGTCCCGCCTACTTCATGCCGGTACGGGAGGTGACGGACCGTCCGCTGCGCCTGCTCTACGTCGGACGGCTCAGCCCGCAGAAGAACGTCGGACGGCTCCTGGAGGCGATGGGACTGGTGCGCCAACCCGTCCACCTGACCATCGTCGGCGACGGCGAGCAACGAGCGCTGTTGCAGGCGCGGGCGGCCCAGCTCGGCCTCACCGGGGTCACCTTCGCCGGACAGCGTCTCGGTCCGGATCTCGTCCGTGCGTATGCCGAGGCCGACGCGTTCGTGCTGCCGTCGGAGAAGGAGGGCATGCCGCTGGTCGCTCTGGAGGCGATGGCGGCCGCCCTCCCGATCGTGGCGACGGACGTACCGGGCAACACCGAACTGCTCGGCGATGTCGGGCTGCTCGCCGCGCCCGATCCCGCCGCGCTCGCGGCCGCGATCGACGCGGTCGCCGGCGATCCCGAACTGCGCCTGCGCCTGGGGCGGCGTAGCGCTGAGGCCGCACGTGCCTACTCCTGGGACGCGGTCGTCCGTCGGGTCGAGGACGTCTACGCCGAGGCTCTCGCATGACCGCCCGCAGCCGGCTGGAGAGCCGTCGCGCGGTCCTCGGCGCCGTTGTGCTCGCCGGTGTGATCGAGTTGCTGCCCGGGGTCCCCGCCGCACTGGTTGCGCTCGCCGGCCTCTGGCTCCTCGTCGGTGCGCCGACGGTGTTGTGGTTCGGAGCCGCTTCCCGCGCGGTGTCCACGCGGGACGGGTGCGTGCTGCTCGCCGTCGGTCTGGGCATCATCACCGACATCGTCGTCGCGCTGGTCGTGAACACCGTCCTGCCGCTCGCCGGGGTGGCCCACCCGCTCGCCCGGGGGCCGCTCCTGGGCGCCTCGGTACTGGCCCTTCTGGTTCTCGCCCTTGTGGCTCCCCTGCCGTCTCGCTCGTCCGAAAGCCTGCCCGGTCCCGCGCGGTGGCGCGCTGATGCCTTCTTCTCCGCTGCCTTCCTCTCCGCGCCCCCGGGCCTGGTCGCGGTGTCGGCCTCCGGTGCTGTCACGCTCGCTCTGTCGGTCGCGGGCGCGATCCGGCTGAACAACCAACTGGGCTCGGCCGTCGGCGTCGTGGCTCTCGTCAGCAACGCGGCACTGCTCGCGCTCCTGGTGGCGCGTCGCCGCCACTACCCGACGGCCGTGCTGGAACTCGGCCTGTTCTGCGCGGCAGCGGCGCTGCTGCTGCTCACCTCGCTGCGTGGTTGGTACATCACCGGGCACGACATCCAACGGGAGTACGAGGTCTTCCAGTTGACGGCCACGGCCGACCACTGGTCCATCGCGGCCTTCCAGGACCCGTACAACGCCTGCCTGAGCATCACCCTGCTGCCGACGTCGCTGGCCCGGCTCACCGGCATCCCCGGCACGTACGTCTTCAAGGTGCTGCTCCCGCTGTTCTTCGCACTCGCCCCGGTGCTCGTCTACCGCTCGGTGCGCAATGTGGCGCCCCAGTTGGTGGCGCTGCTGTCGGCGGTCTACTTCATGGCGTTCCCGACCTTCTTCACCGACATGACCTTCCTGGGACGCCAGGAGATCGCCTTCGTCCTGCTCGGTTGCACGATGGTCGTCATCACCGACACCGCCCGCCCGCTGAGAAGCCGTCAGGTCATGGTCACGGTCCTGCTCGCCGGCATCGTGCTCTCGCACTACTCGACCACCTACGTCGTCATGGCGGTCCTCGGGCTGGCGTTCTGCACAGATCTCGGCTGGCGGCTGCTCCGACGGCAGGCTTCGCTGATGCCCCGGCGCAGGGCCCGGTCCCGCGCGGCGGGGAGCGGAGAACGCCCGGCGGTGCGGGGTTTCGTGACCTGGTGGATGCTGGCGGCGACGGCGGCTGCGGCCGTCCTCTGGACCGGCCCCGTCACCCATACGACCGGTCAGTTGCACAGCACCCTCTCCAAGACGGTGCAGGGACTTCTGGGCGGACAGTCGGTGAGCGGGTCGTCCGACACGTCGTACAGCCTGTTCGGCGGGACGGCGGTCAGTCCGGCGCAGCGGTTGAGCGAGTACCGCGCCGATACCGTGAGCCAGACCACGACAGCACGGGCGGCCGGTGGCTATGCGTCGCTGAACGTCATCGACGCCTATGCCACGCCGGTCGTGCAGCAGCAGGACCTTCCGCTCACGCTGATCGGCCGTACGCTGCAGCGGCACGGCATCGATGTGACGGCGGCCAACGGCTTCGTCCGCCAGACCGCCGCGCGACTGCTGCAGCTGCTGCTGCTGCTCGGCGTCGCCACGACGGTCCTGGGCCGGCGCCGGGCGTTCCGGCCGTCACGTGACCAGGTGACACTGACCGTCGGGATGCTGGTCGTCATCGGACTGCTCACGGTCCTGCCGCAGCTCTCGGTCGACTACGGCGTGCTGCGGGCGTTCCAGCAGGGACTGTTCGTCTTCGCCCCGTTCGTCGTGGCCGGGTCGATGTGGGTGTGCCGGTGGGCCGGGCGACTCGCGGCGCCGGTCGCGTGCTCGCTGGCGCTGGCGTTCTTCCTCGACCTCACCGGTGCGGTCCCGCAGGTGCTCGGGGGTTACCCGGCGCAGCTGAATCTCGACAACTCCGGGCAGTACTACGACATCTACTACGTCCACCCCGAGGAGCGCACGGCGATCGCGTGGCTGGACAGCCGTACGTCGGCCGACGAGCTCGCGAACGTCCACTCGGAGGTCCAGACCGACCGCTACACCTTCGGCCGGCTGCAGACACTGATCCGCGGACGCGCGCAGGACGACATCTACCCGACGCTGGTCGGGGCGCGCTCGTACGTCTTCCTCGGCACGACGACGGTGCAGAAGGGCGAGGCGACCACCTTCTACCAGGGCGACCTGGTGACCTATCGCTATCCTGTCGCATTCCTGGATGCGACCAAGAACGAGCTCTACAGCAGTGAGGGAGCGGAGATCTACCGATGAGGACACCGCCAGAGCGTCCCCTGCGCGTGCTGCTCGTCTGTCACTACTACCCACCGCACGTGGGTGGGATCGAGAACGTCGTGCGGCACGAGGCCCTCCACCTCGCGCGCCGGGGCGCCGAGGTCACGGTGCTGACCAGCGGGTCGCGTAGCGGGACGGACGACGGGTCGGACGCGCCCGGTGTGCGCGTCGTCCGCGTCGCGGCGTGGAACGGCGCGGAGGAGCGTGCGAGCGTTCCCTTTCCCGTCCTGTCGCCGCGGCTGCTGTTCGCCGCACTGCGCTGGGCGCGCTGGGCGGACGTCGTGCATGTGCACGACTGCCTGTACATGACGTCATGGGCCGCCGGACTCGCCGGCGCGGCCACCCGCACGCCGCACGTCCTCACGCAGCACATCGCCCTGGTGGAGCATCCGTCCGCGCTGGTTCGCGGGGTGCAGCGGGCCGTCTACGCCGTGGCGGGGCGCGGGCTCCTGCGTCGCGCCGGCCGGGTCCTGGTGCTCAACAGCGCGGTGGCGGCCTTCGCGGTCGAGCAGGGCGCGCGCCCGGAGACCGTGTGCCACTTCGCGAACGGGGTGGACACCGAGCTGTTCCACCCCGCGGGTTCCGGCGCGGACCGCGATCGCGCGCGGGAGCGCTTCGCGCTGCCGAAGGACCGCGTCCTCGTCCTCTTCGTCGGCAGACTGGTGCCGAAGAAGGGCTACGACCTGCTCCTCGCGGCGGCTGAGTCCGCAGCCGGAACCGCGGCCGGCCCCGGGTTCGACGTCGTGTTCGTCGGGGACGGCCACGAGGGCCGCGCCGAGGAGGACCGCCCCGGCGTGCACCACCTGGGCGCGCTGCCGCCCGACGCGCTGGCCGAGGTGTACCGCGCCTGCGATGTGTTCGCGCTGCCGTCCACGGCCGAGGGCTTTCCGCTGACCGTCCAGGAAGCCATGGCGTCGGGGCTTCCCGTCGTCACCACCGACGACCCCGGCTACGCCCCGTACGAGCTGGACCGGGACCACGTCACGCTGCTGCCGCGGGACGTCGAGGCAGTGCGCGGGGCACTGACGGCACTCGCCGGAGACCTGCGGGCACGTGGACGCGCGGGCGACTACTCGCGGCGGTACGCCGTCGCGGGCTTCGCCTGGGAGGAGCACGCGAACGCTCTGCTCCGGCTCTACGGCGATGTCCTGGGTGGGGTCCCGCAGACAACCCCGGCAGGACCGGGCGACCGGGAGCGTACCCCGGCGGAGGCGAGGTGAGGGGGCTTCGCCGGTCGGCGCTCGAAGTGGCGCTGGTCCATGGCCTGCTCGGCTGGCTGTACGTCGCGGCCGTGGCGGTCTTCCGGTTGCAGGACCTCGCCCTGTCGATCGCCTCGCCGCTGCCGCTGCGCCGTGACACCTTCGGAGCCTGCTGCTTCCTGGTGTCCGCGCTGGCGTCGTTCGCACTGCAGCTCGGCACCGGCACGATGTGGGTGCGCCGGGAACGCCGTCGCGGTCCGGTCGACGCGGCGCTGCGGACGATCGTCGTCTACACCCTGCTGGTGTGGGCGTATCTCTGCGCCAACTCGATCACGCACCCGGTGACCACCGCGCGGCAGCTGACCCACTTCACCGACTTTCCGACCGAGGGCACGACAGCGGTCTGGTGCTTCGCGGCGTCCGCCGCCGCCCTGCTCGCGCTGCGAACCCGTGCGGCGACGGCCGGCCGGGCGACCGGAGCGCTGCCTCATGGGTAGCGGTATCAGGGGGGTGCGGCGTGCCCGGGGCGTCGAGCGCGTCCCCCGCAGCTCGGCGGGCGTCCACCACGCCCGGCCCCAGGACCAGGTGGTACGCAACTCGTTCTTCCTGATGTCGTCGACGGCGACGATGGCTGCCCTGGGTTTCCTCTTCTGGGTCGTGGTCGCCCGGTTCTACACGCCTGCGCAGGTGGGCGTGGCGACATCGCTGATCTCCGCCACGTCCCTGATCGCGTACCTCAGCCTCTTCGGGCTCAACAGCACACTCATCCGCTTCCCTGCGGCTCCGGGTGCCCGCAACGCGCAGATCACGCAGGCGATCGGCCTGGTCGCCGTGGCCGCTTGCGCCGTCGGGTCGCTCTACCTCCTCGGCCTGCCGTGGTACGGGCAGAAGCTGCTGTTCGTCCGGGACGACCCGCTGACATCGGTGGCGTTCGTCGGGATCTGCGTGTTCGCGGCTCTCAACCTGCTGACCGACGCCGTCTTCGTCGGCGAACGCGTGCCGCAGTACAACGTGCTCGTCGACGGATTCATCCAGGGACTGACCAAGCTGGCGCTGCCGCTCGCCCTGCTGGATCTGGGGGCGTTCGGCATCCTCGGAGCGACCGGGGGCGGCTACGTCGTGGCGGTGCTCGCGTCGTTGTTCTTCATGTGGCGCAAGCTCGGCTTCCGCTTCGACTTCCGTCCTCGTCGCACTCCGCTGGTCGAGCAGATGGGCTACTCCGCCGCGAGCCATGTCTCCAGCATCCTCAACCTCGCACCGATCATGGCGATCCCGATGGTCGTGCTGCAGCGGCTCGGAGCGGACGCGGCCGGCTACTACTTCATCGCGTTCCAGATGGCGAACCTGCTCAACTCGGTCTCGTATGCCATCGGGGAGGCGGTGTTCGCCGAGGTGTCGTACGACGAGTCACGTTTCGGGGAGCTGCTGCGACGGTCGGCAGCGGTCGTCGCAGCGGTCCAGGCACCCGCCGCGGCAGTGATGGCGGCCGGCAGCGGTCTCCTGCTGCAACTGTTCGGGGGCAGTTACGGGGTCCGAGCGCAACCGCTGCTCGTGGTGCTGTCCCTCGGTGCGCTCGCCGTCGCGCTGAACACCTGGGCGAGCTTCGCGCTCAAGCTGGCCCGACGGATGACGCATCTCATCGTCAGCAACGTCGTCTACGCCGTGGTCACCATCGGCCTCGCCGTCCTGTGGGCGTCCCGCGGACTCGTCTGGATGGGCTGGGCCTGGGACATCGGCAACCTCGCGTCCGGTGCCTACGCCGCCCTGGCGCTGTTCGGCGGGCGCGCCGCAACCCCGTCCACGGGCCGACTGCCCGAGCCCGAGCCCGTTCTGATGGAGGAGGACCACCGATGAAAGTTGTCGTCATCAACGCCTATGTACGGGAGAACGCCGGTGACGCAGCGCTGCTCTCGGTCTGCCTGCGCCAGATCCGCGATGCGTTCCCGGACGCCCAGGTGCAGATCGCGGGGATGGAGGACGCCGCCACCCACCCCTCGTTCGAGACCGCCGAGAACATCGGGTCGATCCGCCGCTATGTCTCCGCGTCCGCGATCTCCAGGCTGCAGCGAATATCGCGCAGACTCGTGGCGCTCGCTTTCGCCACGGCGCACCTGTTGCTGCCGCAGTTCCTGTCCCGTGCGTTGCGGCCGGTCCTGCCCGCCGAGGTACGGCGCGAGACCGACGCCGTGTCCGCAGCGGACCTGGTCGTGTCGATGGGCGGTGGCTACCTCAACGCGCGGCCCGGTCTCGACGGTTACCAGAACGTCTTCTTCGTTCTGCTCCCGGCCCTGATGGCGCTGCGGCGCGACGTCCCCGTCGTGTTCGCGCCGCAGTCGTACGGACCGTTCCCGGCCGCCCCGCAGCGGCGCCTGGTCGCCCATGTGCTGCGTCGCGCTGCGCTCGTCCTGGTCCGGGAGGACGTCAGCGCCGACATCCTTGAGGAGTGCGGTGTGCCTGCCGCACAGATCCGTCGTGGGGTCGACTCCGGTTTCGCCTTCGCCCCCGCGAAGACCCCGGAATGGCGCGCCCGTCTCGGCGTCGACGCCACAACGCGCCTGGTGGGCGTCACCGCGCGGCGCTGGCTCGCTCCTGCCGCCCAGGAGCGCTACGAGCGCGCTGTCGCCGCGACGATCGACTCGATCCAGGCGAACGGGGCCCGCGTCGTGCTCATTCCGCAGGTGAGCACGGACTATCTCGGCGACGACGACCGCGTCGTCGGGGGCCGCATCGCCGGCTACTGCACCACCCCGCCGCTGTGGATCGACGAACGCGTCGACTACCGCGATCTGAAGAGCCTCTACGGTGAGTGCGCCCTGCTGATCGGCACCCGCTTCCACTCGGTGATCTTCTCGCTCACCAGTGGTGTCCCCTGCGTCGCGATCGAGTACGAGCACAAGACCCGCGGCATCATGCGCGACCTCGGCCTGGAGGAGTGGGTCCTGCCCATCGCCGACGTGACGTACCAGCGCCTCTGGTCGCTGGTGGAGCAACTCGAAGCAGACCGTGAGGACTACGCCGCCGCGCTCCGTCAGCGGCTGCCGGAGTACATCACGCAGGCGGAGCAACTGTCGGAGCTGCTCGGTGAGTTGCTGCCGAAGCAGGTACCGGACCGGGCCGGGGTGGCGTCATGACCGCCACGGTTCTGCTGGCCACGCCGTACTTCCCCCCCGACCTCGGTGGCGTGCAGCAGTACGTCTGGCACCTCGCGCGACTGCTGCAGTCGCGGCACGGCTACCGGGTCGTGATTGCGACGACCGCCGCGAGGGGGGCCGAAACCGGGCGGTTCGACGGCCCCGACGGCATGCCGGTGTACCGAATCGCGGCGCCCGTGAAGACCTCCAACACACCGCTCGGCCTGCACTGGCGCCGCCGCCTCCGCAGGATCATCGGCGACGAGCGGGTCGACCTCGTCAACGCGCACGCGCCGGTGCCGCTCTTCGCCGACGCGGCCGCGCGCGCCTGCGGGGAACTGCCGTTCGTGCTCACCTACCACACCGGCCGGATGCGCAAGGGACGGATGCTGCCGGACCTGGTGTGCGCGGCGTACGAGCGAACCCTGCTGGCCGGGACCGCGCGTCGGGCGCGCGCGATCGTGTGCTCGTCGGACTACGTCGCCGCCGACCTGCCCGACCTCTTCGCGGGACGCTCGACGACGATCTCACCCGGCGTCGACCTCGACCGCTTCACGGTGAGTCCGGTTCCGGTCGAGCCGCGCATCGTCTTCGCCGGGTCACTGGAGCGCAGCGCTTCCTACAAGGGGCTGTCCGACCTGCTTCGATCGGTCGCGGTGCTCAGGCGGACGGTTCCGGACGTGCACCTTGAGGTGGTGGGCTCGGGGTCGGCCGCCGCCGACCACGAGGCGCTCGCAGCCAGACTCGGGCTCACCCGCCAGGTGACCTTCACCGGTCGGCTGGAGGGTGACGAGCTGGCCGCGGCGTATCGGCGCGCACGCGTCCTGGCCCTGCCGACGTACTACGACAGCTTCCCCAGCGTGCTGGTCGAGGCGATGGCCTGCGGGCGCCCGGTCGTCACGACCCGGGTCGGCGGAATCCCGTCGCTGGTCGAGGACGGCGGCAACGGCCTGCTGGTCGCACCGGGGGACAGCACGGCCTTCACCGAGGCACTCGGCTCGGTGCTCGGTGACGACGCGCTCGCGCGGCGCCTCGGCGAGGCCGGCCGCAGACGCGTGGCCGCCGATCTGTCCTGGGAGCGCCAGTCCGACCGCACCGCAGAGATCTTCGACCGTGCCATGGACGGCGGTGACCGCCGGATACGCACGGTCGCCCTCGTCGCGCCCTACTATCCGCCGAAGGTCGGTGGAGTCGAGAACTACGTCGCCCGCGTCGCCCACGCCGTCGCCGACGATCCCACGCTGCGCGCCGTCGTCCTCACGACGAACACGGCGGGGCGGCGGACCTCGGTCGGAGACGACTGCGGCGTGCCGGTCGTCCGGCTCGGAACCTGGGCGCGTCTGTCGAATACGCCGGTCAGCCCGCTGTGGCCGTTTCAGCTGCGGCGGTGGCTGCGTCGTTTCGACGTCGACCTCGTCAACGCCCACGCACCGGTGCCCGGCCTGGGGGATCTGGCGATCGCCGTGGCCGGGCGGCGTCCGACCGTGCTCACCTACCACGCCGGTTCGATGGTCAAGGGGAGCAAGGGGAGCAGGAACGCCGACCGGCTGATCGCCGCCTACGAGCGGCATGCCCTGCCGAGGGTGTTCTCGCGTGCCCGCGCGCTGGTCGCCGTCTCGCCGGTCTCGCTCGCCTTCGGCCGCGCCGGCGCGGTGCAGATCACGCCGGGCGTCGACATCAACCGGTTCACTCCCGGTGCGCCGGCCTCGACGCGTCCGAGGACTCTCGTCTATGTCGGGCGCATGGACCGCTCGTCGGCGTGGAAGGGCGTCGACGTCCTGCTCCGGGCGTTCGCGTCCCTGGCCGATCTGCCCGACGCACGGCTGCGACTCGTGGGGGGCGGGGACGCGGTCACTGATCATGCCGCACTCGCCGAGCAGCTCGGCATCGCCGCCCGCGTGGTGTTCACCGGCGAACTCACCGGGGACGCGCTCGTCGCCGAGTTGCAGACCGCGGCCGTGCTGGTGCTGCCCTCGCGTACGGAGGCGGAGTCCTTCGGCATGGCACTCGCCGAGGCGATGGCCTGCGGAACGCCCGTGGTCGGCTCCGACGTGGGCGGCATCCCGCATGTCATCACGCATGACGTCACCGGTCTGCTCGTCCCGCCCGATGACGCCGACGCGTTGTCCGGGGCCTGCCGCCGACTGCTCCAGGACGCCGATCTGGCCGACCGCCTGGGAGCGGCCGGCCACAAGGAGGCGGTCGAGTGCTACGCCTGGCCGGCGCTGACCGACCGTTACCTCCGGCTGTTCCGGTCGCTGCTCCGCTGAGCGTCCGTCAGCCGCCGAGCGCGGCAACGGCGCCGCGCAGGGCGCCGAAGGCGGGCTTGGCGCTTCCGTCGGCGCGGCGCAGGCCGTAGAAGTTCTCGTTCGACGACGGGTCCGTTCCCAGATCGCGGTCGGAGTACCAGAAGAGTGCGCCCACGCCCGGGTCGGCAGCCGCCGTCCGCACCGCGTCCGCCGCGATCGCGGCCTGCCGGGCCTCGGTCACATGCGTCGTCGTCGGCCCGATCGTCGAGGGCCGCCCGTCGGACGGTTCGCCGGGGCCGCCGGTCGGCGCCCCGGTCTCGGTGACCCACACCGGCAGATCGGGGGTGCCGTTCGCCGACAGCACGCTGCGCAAGCTGGTCCGGGTACGGTCGATCCTCTCCCATGCGGTTCCCCACGACGTCGCGGCGCCGGCGAGGTACGGGTAGGTGTACGGGTGGTAACCGACGGCGTCGACGAGCCGGTTCCCACCGAGCGCCGACACGGCAGCCAGGAATTCCGTCTGCGAGATCGCCCCGCCGCCGGTACGCGTCGCAGCGAGGCCGCCGAGGATCACGTACGCCGACGGATCCGCACTCCGAAGCGCCCGGCTCGTCGCCCGCAGCAGCGTCGTGTACGCAGCCGGGTCGGGCGCGGGCTGCCAGAAGCCGCTGAGGTTGGGCTCGTTCCAGACCTCCCAGGTGTGAACACCGCGCGGCGCGTACCGCTGTGCCGCAGCGGCGGCGAACGCGGCGAACGCTGCCGGGTCGGCGGGCCGGCACTTGTCGCTCGTGCAGCCCGGGGACCGTGCCCATGTCGGCGTGTAGGCGAGCACCGGCAGGACGGAGAGGTCACGTGCGGCGGCGGCGTCGACGACCCGGTCGAACAGCTGCCAGTCGTACCTGTTCGGTGCGTCACTCTGGATGTCGTCCCACGACAGGTCCGCCCGCACCCACCGAGCGCCCACCGCGACCGCGTCATCGAGCGATGCGGCCAGATCCGCATGGGACATCCGAACGAGGGTGTCGCCGTAGGCGATGCCCAGGCGCAGGGACGGCGAGGGCGGTCGTGTGGAGGCCGGTGTCGTCGAGGGCGGGGACAGCAGCACCAAGGCAGCACACGCCACCAGTGCCAGCAGGAGGGTCAACCGACGTAGCCGGCTGGGGCTGGTGGCCAGGTGAGTTCCTTGAGTGGATGTTCTGTTGCGCGCCCTACCCTACTCGTCGGATTCACCGGTCCCAGGGCACGAAGGCGTGGATCTCCTTGCCGCCCTGGCGGGGGACCACCCGGACCTCCCGGGCGAGGCGCTGGACGGTGGGCCAGCCGAAGCCGCCGGTGCCGGCTCTCAGGTCGGGCGGGCGGGCCCGGGGCGCGGCGGGGCTGCTGTCACGCACCGTTATCCGTACCTCGCCGGGCAGATGGGCCAGGCTGACGGTCAGCGCGCCGGGGGCGTGGCGCACCGCGTTGGTGACGAGTTCCGAGACCACGATCAGGATGTCCCCGGGAGCGCCCCGGCGGCTCGGACGGCAGGTCCGGGCCAGGGCGGTGAGGAAGCCGGCGACGGCCTCCCTGGCCCTCGCCGCCGTCCCGCTGCCGCCGTCCAGGTCGAGGCGCAGCTGTGGCGCGTCCACGCCCCCGGTCAGCAGATGGAACTCCACCGTGTGTCCTTCCGCGTGCCGTGCGTGCGCGGTCCGGGAAGTCTCCTCCCCGCAGCGGGCGGTCCCAATCCGGTCCCATCGCGCGACCGGGTCAGGCCACCGCGTGCGGCCGCTTCGACGGCGCTGCGGCCTTGGCGATGGCCCGCTCCAGTTGGGCGCGGGTCATCTTCGAGCGCCCCGGCACCGCGAGCCCGGTGGCCCGCTGGTAGAGCTCGGCCTTGCTCAGCGCGCCCAGGTCGTCCTCCGTGCCGGCCCTGGAGCCTGCCTTGGGCTTGGTCGTGGTGGACTTCGACCGTCGGGGCGGCGTGGCGCCGGACCGGTCCAGGCTGCGCCGCAGCGCCTCCATCAGGTCGATGACATTGGTGGCCTCGGGGGCGGCCTCGGCGGTGACGATCTCCTGGCCGGCGCGTTTGGCGTCGATCAGCTCGCGCACCCGGTCCTCGTAGTCGTCGCGGTAGTCCGTCGGGCTCCACTCCACACTCATGGCCTCGATCAACTGCTTTGCGGCGCTCAGCTGTTCGGCCGAGACCCGGGTGCGCACCGGCGGGCTGGGCAGTTCCTCGGCCGGGTCGCGGACCTCGTCGGCCCAGTGCAGGGTGTGCAGTTCGAGCACGTCGCCGGTGGCGCGGATGGCGGTGAGGTACTGCCTGCCGCGCATCACCATGGTCGCGACGGCCGCCCGGCCGGACTCCTCCAGGGCCTCCACCAGCAGCGAGTAGACCTGGGTGAACTCCTCCCCGCGCGGCGCCAGGAAGTAGCCGGAGACGAAGTAGACCGGGTCGACGGCCGCCAGGTCGACAAAGCCGGAGACCTCGATCAGCCGCGAGCGTCCCGGGGCGATCTCGTCCAGCTCGCTGGGCTCGATGACCACGTACTGGTCGTCGCCGAGGTCGTAGCCCTTGACGATCTCGGTGAAGGCGACCTCGTCGCCGGTGCGCTCGTTGGTGCGCCGGATCCTGACCCGGTCGGCGGTGCCGCGCTGGATCTGGCGGAACCGCGTGGTGTGGTCCTCCGTCGCCGAGAACATCGACACCGGGACGGTGACCAGGCCGAATGTCAGCGCCCCGGTCCAGGTCGCTCGCGCCATCGCTCTGCTCCTCAGGTCCTCGTGGGTCGGTCTTCGCGGGTCTGTTCCTTTGCATCCCTCATACGCCGGTTGTCGAGATGCCGCACGCGGACGCCGGCGTCCCTGGCGCGGCCCGCGGCTCTGCGGGCGTCGCGGTCGGTGGTCTCCACCCGGGCCAGCAGTGTGCGTTCCTCCTCCGCTGCCGTGCGCTCGTCCGCGCGGGCCTGGTCCAGGCGGGCCGAGAGCTGCTCCGCGGTGCCGCGGGCGCGCTGGTGACGGGTGGAGGCGCGGTCCAGCGCGCGGCGGGCCGAGGCGGCAGCCGTGGCCGCTGCGGCGGCCTGCCGTTCGGCCTCCTTGAGGTTCTGGCGGGCCCGGGCCAGCACATCCGGATCGGTGCCGGTGTTGGTGCCGGCCTTGAGGCCGCCGTGCGGCGGTGCGAGGTCCGCAGTGGTGTGCACGGTCAGCGGCTTGGTCAGCCGGCCGGCCGCGAAGGCCTCGGCGGCCTGTCGGTCGGCCAGCACGGTGGTGAGGGTCTGCTCCAGATCCGCCAGCGGGCCCTCGCCGACCGGGAGTCCGGCCCGTACGGCCGCCGCTTTGGCCTGCTGGACCAGCGCGCCGACCACGGCGCGGCGACCGGCGGTGAGTTCGCGCAGCCGCTCGCCCGCGAGCCCGTCCTGGGCGGCCCGCAGATCGGCGCCGAGTTCCAGCAGCGCCTGTGACTCGGTGCGGTGCTCGCGTACCAGCAGATTCGCCAGCCAGGCACCGAGGGTGGGACGGCGCAGGCTGCGGATCCGCTCGGCCGCAGCGGCGTCGGCCTGCGCCGCGGCGGTGTCGCGGGCCGCGGTGAACTGCGGCGGGGGCAGGGCGTAGAGCTGGTCGGCGACCTCGTCGAAGTCCACGCCGGTACCTCCTTCAGCCCATCGCCGCCGCATTGCCGCCTCATGGTCGTCTGACCATTTTGTCCCTTTATGACGGAATCGGTTGAACGAGCCGGGAGCCGGGGATACGCCCGGCATGGAACCGAGGGAAGCCCTGGAACGGATCGCGTTCCTGCTGGAGCGCGAGCAGGCGCCCACCTACCCGGTGCAGGCGTTCCGTCACGCGGCCCAGCTGGTGTCCGGGATGTCGCAGCTGGAGGTACTGCAGCGGGCGGTGAGCGGGCGGCTCACCGAGCTGGAGGGCATCGGCCCGACGACCGCCAGGGTCATCGCCGAGGCCGCCGCAGGACGCACCCCGGACTATCTCGCCGACCTGGAGCAGCGCGCCTCGGCGGCGCTCACCGAAGGCGGCCTGGAACTGCGGGCCGCGCTGCGCGGGGACTGCCATCTGCACTCCGACTGGTCGGACGGCGGCAGCCCGATCGAGGCGATGGTCCGGGCGGCGCGCGGACTCGGACACAGCTGGGCGGTGCTCACCGACCACTCGCCCCGCCTGCGGATCGCCCGAGGGCTCAGCGCGGAACGGCTGCGGGAGCAGCTGGACATCGTTGCCCAGCTCAACGAGAGGACGCAGCTCAACAGCAGGGCGGCCCCGTTCCGGCTGCTGACCGGTATCGAGTGCGACATCCTCACCGGCGGGGCGCTGGACCAGGAGGACGACCTGCTGGAGCGGCTGGACGTGGTGGTCGCCTCGGTCCACTCCGAGCTGCGGATGGGCCGCGAGGCGATGACCCGACGGCTGATCAGGGCCGTGTCGGACCCCCGGGTGGACATCCTGGGCCACTGCACCGGCCGGCTGGTGGGCGCCAGAAGCCGGCCCGAATCGGACTTCGACGCCGAGGCGGTCTTCGCGGCCTGCGCCGAACGGGGGACGGCGGTTGAGATCAACTGCCGCCCCGACCGGCTGGACCCGCCCCGACGACTGCTGCGGCAGGCCCTCGACGCCGGAGTGCTCTTCGCGATCGACAGCGACGCGCACGCCCCGGGCCAGCTGGACTGGCAGATCTACGGCTGCGCCCGCGCCGAGGAGGCCGGCGTCCCGGCCGAACGGGTCGTCACCAGCTGGACCGCCCACGAGCTGCTCACCTGGACCCGCACCCGGCGCGTGCCGGCCCGGACCAGGGGGGCGTGATGCCGACGGAACGCACGGTGGTGCAGGTGGACGGCCGCAGGCTGTCTCTGTCCCACCTGGAGAAGCCGCTCTACCCCGCGAGCGGCTTCACCAAGGCGGCCGTGCTGAGCTACTACGAGCAGGTGGCGCCGGTGATGCTGCCGCACCTCCAGGGGCGTCCGGCCAGTTTTGTGCGCTGTCCCGGCGGCGTGGAGGGGGAGCGGTTCTGGGCCAAACGGGTGCCGCCGGGGGCTCCGGGCTGGATCTCCGAGCTGGAGGTCGAACTCCGCACCGGCCCGGCCCGCCAGGTGGTGGTCGCCGACCTGGCCACGCTGATCTGGGCGGCCAACCTGGACACCATCGAGTTCCATGTGCCGCAGTGGCGGGACGCCCCGGAGCTGCACGACCGGCTGATCGTCGACCTCGACCCCGGCGAGGGCGCCGACATGCTGCACTGCTGCGCCGCCGCCCTGGCGGTGCGGACCGTCCTCGCCGAGGACGGACTGGGCACCTGGGCCAAGACCTCCGGGTCCAAGGGGCTGCACCTGACGGTCCCGCTGATCCCCGCGCCCGCCGTTGCGGTGAACGCCTACGCCAAGCGGCTGGCCCAGCGGCTGAAGGCCGCGTACCCGCAGCTGATCGTCAGTCGGATGGGCAAGGATTTGCGGCGGGACCGGGTGCTGCTGGACTGGTCCCAGAACGCCTCCGCGAAGACCACCGTCGCCGCCTACTCGCTGCGGGCCTTCGCCGAGCCGACCGTGTCGACGCCGGTGAGCTGGGAGGAGATCGCGGACTGCGGCGACCCCGAGGAGCTGTCGTTCACGGCGGACGAGGTCCCGGACCGGCTCGGGCGGCTCGGCGACCTCCAGGCGCCGCTGCTGGACCCCTCGGCGGCCCGGCGGCTGCCCGGATGAGCGCGGCGGCGGCACGGGCGGGGGCAGCGGCGGCGGCCTGGGTCGCGCCGATGCTGGCCGGTGAGGGGCCGGTCCCCGCGGACACCGGCGGCTGGGCCGCCGAGGTGAAGTGGGACGGCATGCGCGTCATCGTCAGTGTCGACGCACGGGGTACGGTCCGGGCCTACGCCCGGTCCGGCGCCGACGCCACCGCGCGCTACCCCGAACTCCAGTCGCTCGGCTGCCTCGCGGCCGTGGGTCCGCTGGTTCTCGACGGCGAGGTGGTGGCCCTGGACCGGGCCACCGGAACCCCGTCCTTCGGACGGCTGCAGCAGCGGATGACGCTGAGTCAGCAGGACCGGATCGACGCCGCCCGGCTGCGGACCCCGGTGACGCTGATGGCCTTCGACGTACTGCGGCATCGCGGTGCGGCGGTGACCGGCCGCAGCTACCTGGAGCGGCGCCGTCTGCTGGACCGGCTGGACCTGCCGGCGGACGGGTCGGTCACCGCGCCGCCCGCGTGGATCGGCGACGTACGGTCCGGCATCGAGTGGACCCGGGAGCGGGGGATGGAGGGCGTCATCCTGAAGCGCCTGGCATCGGTCTACCAGCCCGGCCGGCGGTCCCAGGACTGGATCAAGGTGAAGTTCCGGCCCACGGCGGACGTGGTGATCGGCGGCTGGCTGGCCGACGAGCGCGGCGAACCGCGCTCCCTGCTGGTCGGCGCACCGGAGCGGGACGGCCTGCGCTACCTCGGCTCCGTCGGCTCCGGACTCTCCGCCGCCCAGCGCCGGCTGCTGCTGCCGCTGCTCACCGAGGCGGCGGCCGAGCAGTCGCCCTTCACAGCGGGTTTGGACCTGCCCCGGATGGCCCTCCCTCCGGCAGACGTCCACTGGGTCCGGCCGCTGCTCCGGGGCGAGGTGCAGTACACCGAGGTCACCGATGGCGGCAGCCTGCGGCAGCCGGCCTGGAAGGGACTGCGCGGACTCGCGGGCGAATAGGGTGATGATCGCGGACAGGCAGGGCAGCGGGGCGAGGTCGAGGAGAGCGGTCGATGGCTGGTGTGACGGTGCTGCGGGCGGCGGAGCGGGAGGCTTCGCCGTGGAAGAACGGCGGCGGGGTCACTCGGGAGGTGGCGGCGCATCCGGAGGGCTCGGGGGTGGGCGGCTTCCACTGGCGGGTCAGCCTGGCCGATGTCGCGCAGGGCGGGCCGTTCTCGGTGTTCCCCGGGGTGGACCGGGTGATCACCGTGGTCCGCGGCGCCGGCATGGTGCTGACCGTCGACGGCGTCGAGCACCGGATCGACGAGCGCTACCGTCCGTTCGCCTTCCCCGGTGACGCCGGAACGGACTGCCGTCTGCTCGAAGGCCCGCTGCTGGACTTCAATGTGATGACCCGTCGGGACCGGACCTCGGCGCGGGTGGAGATCGTGGCCGGGCCTGGGCGGACCGCGTTGAGCGGGCCGGACACCCTCGCCGTCGTCCTCGACGGCACGGCGCGGCTGGAGGGGGAGGGCGCCGAGCTCGGAGCGCTGGACGCGGTCCGCCTCACGGGCGCGGCCGCGCACGTCCTGGACGTGCGCGGCACGGCGGCGGTGCTGGTCTTCGCGCCGGTCAGCGACCCAGCAGCCCGATGACGATCGCGGTCCACCAGGCGGCCTGGGAGACCGCTCCGGAGACCAGGCCGCGCAGGGCGAGGCGGCGCGGGACGTCCCCGGCGGTGGCCGTCGCGGGCAGGGCCGTCAGCAGTCGGCGCAGATCCCGCGCGTAGACGCCGTTGAGGCCGACCAACAGCACCGCGAACAGACTCAGCACGGTCCACGGGGAGCCGAAGTGGGGGCGCAGGAACACGCCCGACACCGCCAGCGCGGCGAAACCGGACCAGATCCACGCCTCGGCGGCCCCGGCGAAACGGATCGCACCGGCCAGTCCGGAACTCCGGCGGAGCAGGACGCGCAGCGCGACCGCGTCGACGGCCAGCACGGCGCCGAATCCGACGGCCAGGCCGGCCAGATGGATGCCGAGCGCCAGCTGACGGACGGCCGCGGTCGGCTCCACCCGGTGGGCCAGGACGACCGCGGCGCACCATCCGACGCTCACCAGGCCGGCCTGGACGAGGGAGTCGGCGAGCCGCTCCGCGCTGCTGCGGAGCGGCTGCTGGATCGGGGTCGCGGTGGTCGCCATAGGGCCCATCATAAGGGCAGCCTTGCCTTAGTTATCGGCGGCCCCTGGTGTCTGGTGTCGCCCCCCGGCCTCGACCCCGGTGTCGACCCCGGTGTCGAACCGGCGTCACTTCGGCAGCGCGGCCCCGACCGAGTCGGCCAGCGGGGTGGTGGGGCGGCCGATCAGGCGGGACAGGTCGCCGGTGGAGACCGCCAGCTCGCCGCGGGAGATGCCGGCGTCCACGTCGACCAGGGTCTCCGCGAGCGGCGCGGGCAGGCCCGCGTCGAGCAGCAGCTGCAGGTGCTGCTCCGGGGTCAGCTCCCGGTAGACGACCGGGCGGCCGGACTGCGCCGCCACCTCGGCGGCGTACTCGGCGAAGCTCCAGGCGGTGTCGCCGCTCAGCTCATAGGCCCGGTTCTCGTGGCCCTCGGTGGTGAGGACGGCCACGGCGGCCGCCGCGAAGTCCGCGCGGGTGGCGGAGGCGACCCGGCCCTCGCCGGCGCTGGCGAGCACGGCGCCGTGCTCCAGCGCCTGGGCGAGGTTGCCGGTGTAGTTCTCGGTGTACCAGCCGTTGCGCAGCAGGACGAAGGGCAGGCCCGAGGCGCGGATGGCGGCCTCGGTGGCCTGGTGCTCCCCGGCCAGCCGGAAGGTGGCCAGGTCGCCGCCGAGCACGCTGGTGTAGGCGAGCAGGGCGACCCCGGCCTTCACGGCGGCGTCGACCACGGCCTGGTGCTGCTCGATCCGCTGCCCGATCTCGCTGCCGGAGATCAGCAGCACCTTGTCGCCCGCGGCGAAGGCCCCGTCGAGCGTCTCTGGCCGGGAGTAGTCGGCCGTCCGCACCTCGACCCCGCGGGCGGCGAGGTCGGCTGCCTTCTCGGGGGAGCGGACCAGGACCGCGACCTGGTCGGCCGGGACCTGCTCCAGCAGCCCTTCGACGACGAGGCGGCCGAGCAGCCCGGTGGCTCCGGTGACGACGATCATGATTGCTCCCAAGGATGAGGTGGTGGGGTGGTGTGTGGTGATCCGTTCGAAAACGACCCTAGGCTGCAAGCTAACCTTTTGAAAGTACCCACTTTGAAGTAAGGTACTGCTATGTCGGTAAGCAGCAAGGAAGACACGCTCTCGAAACTCTTCGACGAGCGGGGCGCGGACGTCTACAGCCGGATGTGTCCGTCGCGCGAAGTGCTGGAGCATGTCACCAGCCGCTGGGGCGTGCTGGTGCTGGCGGCCCTCAGCGAGCGCACCTACCGCTTCAGCGAGCTGCGCCGCCGGGTCGACGGGGTCAGCGAGAAGATGCTGGCGCAGACCCTGCAGACGCTGGAGCGGGACGGCTTCGTGCTGCGCCGGGCGTTCCCGGTGATCCCGCCGCATGTGGAGTACAGCCTGACCGCGCTCGGAGCCGAGGCCGCCGAGCTGGTGGTCCAGCTGGCCGCGTGGGCCCAGCACCGGGTGCCGGACGTCCTGGCCGCCCGGGAGGCTGCGGCCGGCGGGCAGGTCTCGTAGCGGTCAGTCGACCGGCGCGGCTTCCTGGAGCAGCCCGTGGACGAAGCGGGCCCGGCGACGGATCGTCCCGCCCTTTCCATCGGGGACGGCGAACTGGCTGGTCCAGCGGCTGGGCGCGTCCTCGGGCAGATGCCGGACCTCGGGGAACAGCCGCTCCAGATCGGCGACCACATACTCCCAGGGCGCGAGCTCGCCGCTCGCCGGCGCCGGCGGCGGTGCCTCGCCGGGGGAGCGGACCAGCCACTCCTGCCAGACGCCGCCGTCGGGACCGGCGACCGCCTCGAAGCGCAGCCCGGGCCACAGCGGCAGGGGCCAGTGGTGCAGCCGGCAGATGAGGTCGCCGGTCTGCTGCTCGTGGACCGACAGCTGCGGCCCGAGCACCGCGACCAGCCGGGCCACCCCGCGCGGTGCGCCCTTCGCCCGGACGAAGCGCTGCCAGGCGGCGTTGACCTGGCGCATCTCGCCGACCGACACGCCCAGCCCGCTGCGGGCCCGCTCCACCAGCACCGGCTGGAAGTCGGCCATCCGCCGCAGCAGCACCAACTGGAACTCCAGCACTCCGAACGCCTGCGTCACCGCACCAGGATCGCATGCGCTGCGCAGTCGGCCGATCGCTCGGCCCCCGGCCTCAGCCGACGAACGCTCGGACGGCGGCCTTCAACTCGATCAGCCCCTGTTTGGCGTCGGCGAAGAACATCCCGGTCCGCGAGTCGGTGTAGAGCTCGTTGTCGATCCCCGCGTAGCCGTGCCCCATGGACCGCTTGATGACCACGACGCTCCTGGCCCGGTCCACATCCAGGATCGGCATGCCCGAGACCGCGTTGCCGGGGCGCCGGGCGGCCGGATTGGTCACGTCGTTGGCCCCCACCACCAGGGCGACGTCCGCCTGCGGGAACTCGGGGTTGACCTCGTCCATCTCCCTCAGCTGGGGATAGGGCACGTCCGCCTCCGCCAGCAGCACGTTCATATGGCCGGGCATCCGTCCGGCCACCGGATGGACGGCGTAGCTGACCTCCACCCCGTGCGCCTCCAACAGCTGGACCAGGTCGCCGAGTTCGTGCTGCGCCCGGGCCGCGGCCAGGCCGTAGCCGGGGACCACGATCACCTTGCGGGCGTAGGCGAGCTGGATCGCCACATCGTCCGCGGACAGCGGCCGCACCGGTGCCGCGCCGCCGGCACCGATCGCGAACTCGCCTCCGTCCGTGCCGAATCCGCCGATCAGGACGGCGGCGACGGACCGGTTCATGGCGTCCGCCATCAGCTTGGTGAGGATCGCCCCGGACGCGCCGACCAGCGCGCCGGCCACGATGAGGGCCGGCTCGCCGAGGACGAAACCCGCCATGGCGACCGCCGTCCCGGTGAAGGCATTGAGCAGCGAGATCACCACCGGCATGTCCGCGCCGCCGATCGGCAGCACCATGGCGACGCCGAAGAGCAGGGCGAGCGCCAGCAGTACCAGGGGTGCGGCTGTCTGAGCCGGCGTCAGGACCAGCCACACCGTTCCCGCCACGAAGGAGAGCGGCAGGATCACGGCGGCCGCCCGGGCCCCCGGGAAGACCAACGGCCGTCCCGGCACGGTGCCCTGCAGTTTGCCCGCGGCGACCAGCGAGCCGGCGAAGGTGACGCTGCCGATCACCACATCCAGGGCGCCCGGGACGGTGACCCGCGCCCCCAGCGCGGCCGGGTGGGCGCTGCCCAGCAGGTCCTGCAGCGTGATCAGCACCGCGGCCCCGCCGCCGACCGCGTTGAACAGGCTCACCAGCTGCGGCATGGCGGTCATCTCGACCGACCGCGCCGCGTACAGCCCGCAACCGGAACCGAATGCCCCGCCCAGGATCAGCACCAGCCAGCCGGTGCCGGTGACGGAGCCCCGGTCGAGCAGCAGCACGGCGGTGGCGACGACGGCCACGGCCATGGCGCCGGCCGAGAGCGCGTTCCCGCGCCGGGCCGAGCGGGGCGAGTTCATCAGGTGCAGACCGAGGACGAAGCAGGCCGCGGCAGCGAGCAGGACGTACCGGACGGCCGTCTCCACCGCGCTCACCGGGGGCCGTCCTTGCCCGTGCCGTCCGGTCGGGTGCGGAACATCCGCAGCATGCGGTCGGTGACGACGTACCCGCCGACCACGTTCATCGCGCCGAAGGCAGCCGCGACGAAGACCAGGACGTAGCCGAGGGGACCGTGTGCCTGCGCGGCGATCAGCATCGCGCCGATCACGACGATGCCGTGGATCGAGTTGGCCCCCGACATCAGCGGCGTGTGCAGGGTCGCCGGGACCTTGCTGATGACCTCGAAGCCGACGAGCACGGCGAGGACGAACACGGTGACGGCGGTGGACAGGTCGAGAGTCATCGGTTGCCTCCCAAGCGGGCTCGGCCGTCGTCGAGCAGCGCGACGACGGCCGGATGGACGACGGAGCCGGAGTGGGTCACCGTGACCGCGGCCTGGATCTCGTCCGCGAGGTCGACGGTCGGGATGCCGTCCCGGAGCAGGTGCGTCAACAGCGCACCGGTGTTGCGGGCGTAGGCCGTTGACGCGGCGGTGGCCATGGCGGAGGGCAGCCGTCCGGCTCCTATCACGGTGACGCCCTGCGCCGTGACGACGGTCGCGTCCGGCTCGGACCGTTCGACGTTCCCGCCGGACTCGCTCGCCGCCAGATCGACCACCACCGAACCGGGCCGCATCCGCTCCAGGGCGCGGGCGGTGACCAGCACCGGGGAACGCCCTCCGGGTACCCGAGCGGTGGTGATCACCACATCGGCGCGGGCCACGGCCTCCTCCAAAGCCCTCTGCTGGGCCAGTTGTTCAGCTTCGGCCAACGGCCTCGCATAGCCGTCGGCGCCGGTGCGCCCGGGGGTTGTCGCGAACGCGCGGGTCTCCAGAAACCGCGCCCCGAGCGACAGCACCTCCTCCCTGGACTCCGGACGCACGTCGTACCCGGTGACCACGGCGCCCATGCGCCGGGCGGTCGCGATGGCCTGCAGACCGGCCACGCCCGCGCCCAGGACCAGAACCGTCGCCGGCTTCGAGGTCCCGGCCGCGGTGGTCAGCATGGGGAAGAAGCGACGGAACGCATCGGCGGCCACCAGCACGGACTTGTACCCGGCGATATTGGCCTGAGAGGTCAGCGCGTCCATCGGCTGAGCCCGGCTGAGCGTGCGCGGCAACAGGTCCAGGCTCAGCGCGGTGACGCCCGTCTCGGCCCAGACCCCCGCCGCGACGGGGGTGCGGAGCACATCGAGCAGACCGATCAGCAGCGATCCGGGCCGCAGCGCGGTCGTGGTCCTGGCATCCGGCGGTCCCACGCACAGCAGGACCTGCGCCCGCTGCACCAGTTCACCGGCCGGCACCAACTCCGCCCCCGCAGCCACGTATTCGGCGTCCGCGAACCAGGCCCCCGCTCCCGCACCCGGCTCGACCAGCACCCGCACGCCGCCAGGAGCAAGCCGCCCGACCGCCTCCGGCACCAGGGCCACCCTGCGCTCCCCAACCGCCCGCTCCCGCAGCACCCCGACGGTGACGCTTCCCATCCTCGGTGTCCCTTCGCCGGAGCGTGCGCGCGCTGTCTCCTGCCTCCAATCTCCAACCCAACGGGCCGTCAGAGAAGGGCCCGGCGTGGTCCGTTGTTGGCGGCAGCTGTGGGTGGCTTACATGGCGCCACCGTTGCCGCCCTCCGCCGTCCGTGGCTTGTTGCTGTTGCTCGCTCCGCTCGCGGGCCAACAGCAGCGGGGGAGCCAGGTCGGGGCCGGGCGCCGTTCCCGGGCCCGCGTGGTGGGTGGGGGCGCAGAAACGGTTCTGCGGGCGGGGTTCGGGCGAACCGGGGTCACTTTTGGTACGCCGGGGCATTTTTGGTACGCCAGGATCGGTGCAAATAGGGCATTACGGCATGATCAAGTGACACCTTGTCCCGAAAGTGACCCGGGTTTGCCCTCGGGCCGGGCTTTTCGGGTCACTGCCCATACGTTTGGGTCACTCCCTCGACGCCAAAACCGGACATAGCGGGCGGGATCCGTCGGACGAGTGACCCGAATGTATAGGCAGTGACCCGAAAACCACTCCAGCCATGGAGGGAACGTTTCTGCAGCTCGGCCCCGCCACCAACCGCCCCGCCGCCCGGCAACGGCGGGCCGCCCGCACCTCTCCCTGTCCTTGTCGCCGCGAGCGAAGCGAGCAACAGCAACAAGCCACGGATGGGGGCGGGCGGCAACGGTGGCGCCATGTAAGCCACCTGCAGCTGCCGCCAACCGGCGGTGTCGCCCCGCCTCCCCGCCGCCCCGGCCCCCCTCCCTTACCTGGAAATGTCGCCGCAATTGCTGGCTTGTAAAACTCTGAATACCAGTCCTCCACACGGCCTCCTGATGCTATCTACTGTTTCCTGCGGTCGTTGAAGGGCTGCCGACCCGGGGGGTGGGGAATGATCAGTTCTATTGTCATGTTCCTGCATTCTTGCGGCCTGTTCGCGTCCGGCGACCCGGGGAAGGGTCCGAACATCCAGCCGTGTGCGATCTGGCGCGAGGGCTGGGGGCGGCGCGGCGTCGAAGTGGCAAAGACTTTATAAATTCGTATGCGATTTGGTTATCATGAGCATGTCAACTGCCACGGAAGCAAGCCCTTCCCCGCCTCCTGGATCTCCCTCAGTTCCGAACGGATGAGAAAGGTCCCATCATGTCGTTCTCCGACCTGCCGATTTCCATCGATCCACCGTTCACCGTGCTCATCCCGACCTTCAACGAGCAGGAGAACATCCCCGAGCTGCTCCGCCGGCTCGTCGAGGCGCTCCCCGTCGACGGCCGATCGCCCGCGCCGCAGTTGCTCTTCGTCGACGACAGCACCGACCGCACACCGGACCTCCTCCGCGAGGCCGCGGCCGCGGCCGGTTGCCCGCTGTCGATCACGGTGCTGCACCGGGATGTTCCCGAGGGCGGCCTCGGGGGCGCGGTCGTCGCCGGAATGCGGCAGGCCGTCGGCGAATGGGTGGTGGTCATGGACGCCGACCTCCAGCATCCGCCCGCGCTGCTCCCCGAACTCGTCGAGGCCGGCCGCAGGCAGCAGGCCGACCTGGTGGTCGCCAGCCGCTATGCGGTCGGAGGCAGCAGGGACGGCCTGGCGGGCGGTTACCGGACGGCGGTCTCCGGCGCGTCCACGCTGCTCACCAAGGGCCTCTTCGCACGGGAACTGCGCGGTGTCAGCGACCCGATGAGCGGGTTCTTCGCGATCCGGCGGTCCGCGGTGAACCCCTCCGAGCTGCGCCCGCTCGGCTACAAGATCCTGCTGGAGCTCGCGGTGCGCTCCCGTATCCGCAAGGTTGCCGAGGTGCCTTACACCTTCGGGGAGCGCTACGCCGGCACGTCCAAGTCCACAGTCAGGGAGGGGATGCGGTTCCTCCGCCATCTGCTGACCCTGCGTCTGTCCACGCCGGCCGGACGCGCCCTGGCCTTCGGCCTGATCGGGCTGTCCGGCGTCCTGCCCAACCTCGGGTTACTGCATCTGCTGGTCCGCGCCGGAATGCACTATCTCCCGGCCGAGGTGGTCGCCAACCAGGGCGCCCTGCTCTGGAATCTGACGCTGCTGGAGTCCACCCTCTTCCGCGACCGGAGGCACCGTCACTGGGCCAGTCGCATCGGTCGGTTCTGGCTGCTCGGCAACGCCGACCTGCTGCTGCGCATCCCTCTGCTGGCCCTGCTGGTCAGCGGTCTCGGCATGCAGGTGATCGCGGCGACGGCGCTCACCCTGATCGCCTCCTTCGCGGTGCGATTCCTGGTCGCCGAGCGAATGATCTACGTCCCGCGCCGCGCCGCGCCCAGCTCCGTGGTGGCCGGGATCGGCGCCCAGCCCGTCCCCGTGCCCGCCGCCTCCGTCGAGTGAGAGGTCGAGTGAGCGGGATCGCCACCTTCTGATGATCCCGCGATCCTGCGGAAAGTCCGAGAACGTGCACATCTGTCCCTCCGGCTCGCTATCTTGCTGCCAGCGATGATGCGAACGGCCAGGGCCGTGTCCCATCGCCAGCGACCCAGGGGGGTTCCACAGCATGCCCAGTCCCAGTTCGATGACCCGCGCCAAGAGACGTCTGACGTCCGCCGCGCTCAGCTTTGCACTTACGGCGCTCAGTCTTCTCGCCGCGAGCGCGCCTGTCGCGCACGCCGATGTGACCACCATCTCCCAGGACACCTACCGCACCGGCTGGGACAAGAACGAGCCGGGACTCGCGCCCGCACAGGTCACCTCGTCGGATTTCGGCCAGCAGTTCTCGACGGCCGTCGACGGCCAGGTCTATGCGACGCCCGTCGTCGTGGGCAGCACCGTGGTCGTGGCGACGGAGACCAACCACGTCTACGGGGTCGACCCGGCGACCGGTGCCGTCAAGTGGACCGATGCCTACGGCGCCCCCTGGCCCGCGTCCGGGGTGACCACCCCCGGTGCGACCTGGTCCTGCGGTGACCTCGCCCCGTACATCGGGATCACCTCCACTCCGGTCTACGACCAGGCCTCCGGCTATGTGTACCTGACCTCCAAGGAGGACGGCGGCACCTACCACCAGGCCCCGGTCTGGAAGATGCACGCGATCGACCCGGCGACCGGGGCCGAGAAGGCCGGCTTCCCGGTCGTCATCGGCGGTTCGCCGTCCAATGACTCCTCGTCGGTCTTCAACCCGGTGGACCAGGGCCAGCGGCCGGGCCTGCTCCTGCTGAACGGCGTGGTGTACGCCGGCTTCGGCTCGGTCTGCGACCACGGCAACTGGCGCGGCTACGTCGCCGGCGTCTCCACCGCGGGCGTGCAGACCGCGCTGTGGGTCGACGAGACCGGTACGGCGAACAAGGGCGGCGGCATCTGGGCGTCCGGCGGCGGCCTGGTCGCCGACAGTTCCGGCCACATCGAGTTCTCCACCGGCAACGGCGTCTCCCCGCCCGTCGGCGCCGGCACCTCGCCGCCCGCCAGCATGTCGGAGTCGGTGATCAGCCTCGCGGTCGGATCGAACGGCTCGCTGTCCGCCACGGACTTCTTCAGCCCCTCCGACGCGGCGACCCTCGACCAGAACGACCGCGACCTGGGCTCCGGCGGTGTGATGGCGATACCCGACGCGTACGGCACCACGTCGGTGCCGCACCTCGCCGTCACCGAGGGCAAGGACGGCCGGATCTTCCTGCTCAACCGCGACAACCTCGGCGGCCACTCCCAGGGCACCGGCGGCACCGACGCCATCGTCCAGACGCTCGGCCCGTACCAGGGCTGCTACTGCCACCCGGCCTTCTGGGGCGGCGGTACCGGCTATGTCTACTACTCCGGCAACGGCGGTCCGCTGCAGGCGTTCAAGCTCGGCGCCGACGGCTCCGGGAACCCCGCGCTGGCACTCGTCGGGCAGGGCACCGTCAACTTCGGCTACCTCGCCGAGGGCTCTCCTGTGGTCACCTCCACCGGTACCACCGCAGGGAGCGCCGTCGTCTGGGTGGAGCGCTCGGCCGACATGTACGGGAACAGCGGAACGCTGTACGCCTACAACGGCACGCCCAACGCCGACGGCTCGCTGACGCTGCTGTGGTCCGGGCCGATCGGCGTCTCCTCCAAGTTCGTCACTCCGGCGACCGACAACGGCCGCGTCTACATCGGAACCCGGGACGGCCATCTGCTCGCCTTCGGGCGACCGGCCGCCTCCGTGCTCACCGGTTCCCCCGTCGACCTCGGCAAGGTGAACGTCGGCGCCCAGGCCACCGGGACGCTCACGGTGACCGCGACCAAGGCGCTGAACGTCACCGGCATCAGCACGGCCGCGCCGTTCGCCGTCACCGCACCGGCGCTGCCGCACGCGATGGCGGCGGGCGACACCCTGGCGATCCCCGTCAGCTACTCGCCCACCGCCGCAGGTGCGTCCAGCGGCATCGTCACCATCACCACCGACGTCGGCACCATCGGGTTCTCCCTCTCGGGTACCGGTCTGAAGGCCGGGTTCTCCACCGCGCCGAGCACCGTGACCATCACCAACCAGCCCACCAGCGTGCCGGTCTCGACCAGCGTCCAGTTCACCAACACCGGCACCGGCAGCGAGACCATCAGCGCGAACAGCACGCTCACCGCGCCCTGGAGCGTCACCGGCGCGCCCGCCGTGGGCACCGTGGTCGCCGCCGGCGGCTCCTTCATCGAGAACGTCACCTACAGCCCGACCGTGGCGGGTTCGAGTGCGGAGACGCTCTCGGTCACCTCCACCTCGGGCACCTTCTCCGTCCCGCTCAGTGGTACGGCGGTCACCGGTCAGGGCCATCTGACGATCAGTCCGACCAGCCTCGCCTTCGGCTCGGTCCCGGTCGGGACCACCTCGGCGCCGCTGAGCTTCACCGTGACCAATGACGGCAACATCCCGGTGACGCTCAACAAGGCCAAGGCTCCGGTCGGCGTCTTCAGCTCCACCAACGCCATCCCCGAGGGCCAGGTCCTCGGCCCGGGCCAGTCGGTGGCCGTCCCGGTGGTGTTCACGCCGGCGACCGCAGGCGCGGCCTCGGACAGCTACGAGATCACCGGCAACACCGGACAGGGCGACATGTACGTCCAGCTGACCGGCTCCGGAGTCACCAGCCTTCCCGCGCCCCCGACCGGCTGGACGGCCAACGGCTCCGCCACTCTGGCCAGCGGCTCCATCCAGCTCACTCCCGCGACCGCGTCGCAGACCGGGTCCGCCTTCTACGGCACCGCAGTGGCCACCGACGGCCTGACTGCCAGCTTCACCGCCCAGCAGAACGGCGGCACCGGCGGTGACGGCATGACCTTCGCCCTGGTCGATTCGACCAAGGGCACCGCAGCCGGCACCGGGGTCAACGGCGGCGGCATGGGCTTCTCCGGGCTGCCGGGACTCGCGGTCGTGCTCTCCAGCAGTTGGAACGGGCAGACCGGGATGGGCAACTTCGTCGGCATCGCCGCAGGCCCCAATACCGGGAAGGACAACCTGACCTACCTCGCCTACGCGGCCGTGCCGACCTCCTTGCGAACCGGTACCCACCCGGTGACGGTCACCGTCGCCGGCGGGCACGTCAAGGTGACCGTCGACGGGACCCAACTGCTCGACTACGTCCCGGCCGCCGGGGTGATCCCGTCCAACGCGTACGTCGGCTTCACCGGCTCGACCGGCGCGAGCACCGACGTCCACGCGGTCAGCGGGATCACCATCACCCCGCCGGCTGCCAAGACCGGTCCGCAGCCGCTCACGCCGACGCCGAGCGTCGTCGCCTTCGGTTCGCAGACCCTCGGCACCACCGGCTCCCAGTCGGTGACGCTGGTCAATGACGGCACCGCCGTCGAGACCGTCTCGGCCGTCACGGCACCGACCGCGCCGTTCGGCGCGACCCTTCCCGCCGTCGGGACCACGGTCGCCGTCGGAGCGAGCGTCACCGTTCCGGTGACCTTCGCACCGACGCTGGCGGGCGCCCAGAACAGCAGCTTCGCCGTCACCACCACCAGCGGCACGGTCACGGTCTCGCTGACCGGTACCGGCCAGCCGGTGACGACCGGCGGCACGCTGCCCGGCTTCACCGACTCCACCTGGCACCTCAACGGTGTCGCGGCCGACAACGCCGGGGTGGTCGCGCTGACCACCGACGGTATGAAGTCCGCGAAGGGCTCGATCGTCAACAGCAAGGCCGTGTCACCGATCGGGCTGCATGCCAGCTTCACCGAGCAGATCAGCGGCACGAGCACCGCGCAGGGCGACGGTCTGACGCTCTCGCTGCTGGACGCGTCCAGCAGCACCACGAGCGCGCTGGGCCACAACGGCAGCGGGCTGGGCGCCACCGGCCTGAACGCCGTCGTCACCGGGCTGTGCGTGTTCTCCAACTTCGGGTCCGGCAGCGCACCCGTGGTCGGAGTCGCCACTGCCAGTGCGAGCACCACCACGTTCAGCACCCTGGGCTACACCACGTCGGTTCCGGCCCTGCAGGGGGCCACGCACCTGGTCGACATCACCGTCACCGCGGCGAGCCACCTCGTGGTGAAGATCGACGGGAGCCAGGTACTGGACGTCGCGGTGACCCTGCCGAGTAAGGTCCTGGTCGCCTTCACGGCCGGGACCGGGGCGTCGACCGACACCTTCGCGGTCTCCGCGCCAACGATCAGCTACACCTCCTGACCGTCCGGTCCCGAGAATGCCTTGACGTATCACCGACAATTCACGAGTAACATACGGAGATCCTTTGTCCGGAATGCATCTACCGGGCAAAGGATTCGTATGGACCGTGGGTCGGCGACGTTAAGTGCTGGTCAACAGCCCATGTCTTTCCCCCGGATCCCGGTGCGGACAGAAAGAATGATTTTCTGACCGCGGCCCAATTCCGGGCGCTTCAGGGGGGAAGTTCCATGGTTTCCATAGTCATCGTGCTGTGCTCGACGGCGCTGTTCGGAGTGGCTGTCTCCACCTTGTGGTGGATGCTCCACGCATGGCGCACGCCCGAGACGCTCGCGTCCACCCGCTTCACCGACCCGGACGGCGCCGGAGCGCTGTCCTTCTCCTTACTGGTCCCTGCCCGCCACGAGCAGGAAGTCCTCGAACGCACCGTGCTCCGCCTGCTGGAGTCCAGCCACCGCGACTACGAGGTGATCGTCATCGTCGGCCACGACGACCCCGACACCGCCGAGGTCGCGCACCGACTGGCCGCCGCCCATCCCGGGCTCGTCTCCGTCGTCACCGACACCCACGAGAAGAAGAACAAGCCCAAGGCCCTCAACTCCGCACTGCCGTACTGCCGGGGCGAGGTGGTGGGCGTCTTCGACGCCGAGGACCAGGTCCACCCCGAGCTGCTCGCCCACGTCGACCACGCCTTCAGGGACACCGAGGCGGACGTCGTCCAGGGCGGCGTCCAGCTGATCAACTTCCACTCCAGTTGGTACAGCCTGCGCAACTGCCTGGAGTACTTCTTCTGGTTCCGCAGCCGGCTGCACCTGCACGCGGAGAAGGGCTTCATCCCGCTCGGCGGCAACACCGTGTTCGTCCGCACCCCGCTGCTGCGCGCGAACGACGGCTGGGACCCCAACTGCCTGGCCGAGGACTGCGACCTGGGCGTCCGGCTGTCAAGCCAGGGCGCCAGGGTCGTCGTCGCCTACGACTCGCAGATGGTGACCCGGGAGGAGACCCCCGGCTCCATCACCGCGCTGCTGAAGCAGCGCACCCGGTGGAACCAGGGTTTCCTGCAGGTCTACCGCAAGAAGGACTGGAAGCGGCTGCCCAACCTGCGGCAGCGGATGCTGGCCCGCTACACCCTGGTCACCCCGTTCATGCAGGCACTCTCGGGCGTCATGATCGTCATCGGGATCGGGGCCGCCCTCTTCGCCCATGTGTCGATCGTGGTGGCGCTGATCTCCTTCAGCCCGGTGATCCCGATGACCGCCACTGCCGCCTTCGAGGCAGTCGGTCTGCACGACTTCGGACAGCAGTACGGCCTGCCGGTGAAGTTCCCCGACTACGTGAAGCTGATCGTCGGCAGTCCTTTCTACCAGCTCATCCTCACCGCCGCAGCGCTGCGCGCGGTGTGGCGGGAGTTCCGCGGCGAGAGCGACTGGGAGCTCACCCAGCACGTCGGCGCCCACCTGATCGAGGCCGAGACCGTGTCCTGAGGGTGAGTCACACACAGGTTTTCGCCGACAGTCGGGTTCCGTAGATGCGCATGTCTTCGCCAGTGCTCCGGCGCCGGCCAGGAGGGGGATGGACACGGTGACGGTTGTCATCCAGGAACGAGCAGAACAAGAACCGGAGGAGCTGGGCGAGCTCCCCGAACCGCCACAGCCGGGGAGGACGGCCCGATTCGTCGCCGGGCACAAGGACGCGGTACTGGTCGCCCTGCTGGTCGTGCTCGTCGTGACGGTCCAGGCCGTCAACATCGGCAACTTCCCGACCGTCAGCGACGACGAGGGCACCTACCTCGCCCAGGCGTGGGCGGTCCAGCACGGCCTCGGGCTGGCGCACTACAGCTACTGGTACGACCATCCGCCGCTGGGCTGGATCCAGATCGCGATGCTCTCCTGGATCCCGGCCCTGTTCGACCACGGCACCCGGGTCGTGGAACAGGCGCGGGTCATCATGCTGCCGGTCACGGCCGTCGCCGTCGCACTGGTGTACCTGGTGGCCCGCCGGATCGACCTGCCTCGCTGGGCAGCGGTGCTGGCGACGATCGTCTTCGGGCTCTCACCCCTGTCGGTCACCGAGCAGCGCGAGATCTACCTGGACAACTTCGCGGTGGTCTGGATGCTCGCGGCCTTCGCGCTGGCGCTGTCCCCGCGCAGGCACCTGTGGCACCACATAGCGGCGGGCTTCTGCGCGGCGATCGCGGTGCTGTCCAAGGAGACGATGATCATCGTTGCTCCGGCCCTGATCCTCGCCGTCTGGCGGGGGAGCGACCGGGTCACCCGCAAGTTCTCGCTGGTCGGCTTTCTCGCCGCGTTCTCGCTGATCGGCGTGCAGTACGTGCTGTACGCACTGCTCAAGGGCGAGTTCTTCCCGGGTCCGCACCACAACTCGCTGATCGGCGCGCTGCAGTTCCAGCTCTCCCGAAGCGGTTCCGGCCAGATCCTGCAGTCCGGTTCGGTGACCAACATGACCCTGCACTGGTGGCTGGTCAACGACGCGATCATCGTCTGCGCCGGCGCCGCCGCGTGCCTGCTGGCGCTGGCCCTGCGCCGGATGCGGGAGATCGCGGTCGCCGGGACACTGCTGGTCCTGGTCGCCGCCCGCCCCGGTGGCTACCTGCCCGCCATGTACATCATCCAGGCGCTGCCCTTCTTCGCGCTCGCCATCGCCGGCGTCGTCGACGCCGCCGTCCGACGGATACTCAGGGCTCCGAAGGCCGACGGAGGCCGGAGCGGACGGCCCCGGCTGCCCGCCGTTCCCTTCGCCCGTCCGGTCACCAGCCGGCTGGCCCCTTGGTTCGGCGGACGCAACCTGGTGGCCCTGCTCGCGGTACTCCTCGTCGGCCTGGTCGCGCCGCACTGGGAGACCGGTGACGAGACCGCCGACACGGCGTACTCCAACAACGAGTACGGCGCGGCGTCCGCCTGGATCCGCACCCACATCAAGGACCCGGCGCACACCCGCATCGTCGTCGACGACGCGCTCTGGCCCGACATGGTCGACGACGGCTTCCAGCCCGGCCTCGGCGCGATCTGGTTCTACAAGGTCGACCTCGACCCGGCGGTCACCAGCACCCTGCCGCACGGCTGGCGCGACCTCGACTACGTCGTCTCCACCTCGATCATTCGCCAGGACCCCAACGGCCTGCCCACCGTCCGTGACGCGATCAAGAACTCCACCGTCGTCGCGAGCTTCGGCTACGGCACCCAGCAGATCCAGATCCTGAAGGTCAATCACACCCTCAACGCCACCGGGGGCGCACAGTGACCACCGCAGTCGAGACCCCGCACGTCCCGGCGGAGGCCCCGGCCCGCGCCGCCCGGCTGCAGCTGATCCTCGTCGACCGCCTGCCGCTGATGCTGATCCTGCTGCTGCAGGCGTTCCTCGCCTACCGGCTCAGCAACACCGCCTTCGAGGACGAGGCGCTGTACGTCTACGCGGGCCACCGCGAACTGGCCTTCCTGCAGCACGGAACGCCGACGTACGACACCTACGCCAGCTACTTCTCCGGCGCTCCCTTCCTGTACCCCGTGGCGGCCGCCGTCATCGACACCGGCCTCGGACTTGAGGGCGTCCGCGCGTTCAGTCTGCTCGCGATGCTCGGCGCGACCACATGCGTCTGGATGACCGCGCGTCGCCTCTACGACAAGCAGGCGGCCGCCGTCGGCGCCGCACTGTTCGCCGTCGCCGCGCCGACCCTCTTCCTGAGCAGGCTGGCCACCTTCGACGCCCCCGCGCTGTTCCTGCTGGCCCTGGCGCTCTGGATCGTCGTCAGGACGGCCGGGGGTCCGGTGTTCCTGGTGCTGCTGGCCGCCCCGCCACTGGTCCTCGCCGCCGGAGTCAAGTACGCGTCCACGCTGTACATACCGACCGTCATCGTCGTGGCGGTGCTGGCCGTCCCCGCCGCAGCCGCGGTCAGGGGCCGACCGTGGCTGCGCGGCGCGATCCGCGGGCCGCTCCTCGCCGTCGCGGTGGCAGGCCTCATCGCGGCCTGGCTCTACGCCGCCGGTCCTGGCCTGCGTGCCGGACTCTCGCAGACCACGGTCAACCGGACCGCCGGCACCGAGCCGCTGACCAACATCCTGCGGCTGTCCGCCGTCTGGGGCGGCTGGGTGTTCGTGCTCGCGGTCGTCGGGGTCGTCTACACCGCCCTGCGCCGCAGCCCGCAGGCCCGGCGCCCGGCGCCGGCGCTGCTCGCCGCGGCGCTGACCGGCACGGCACTGCTGGCCACGGTCTACCAGGCGCACCTGGGCACGTCCGTGTCGCTGCACAAGCATGTCGGCTTCGGGCTGGTGTTCGCCGCCCCGGTCGCCGGTGCCGGTCTCGCGGGCCTCGCCCGCCTCGACCGGCCGCGTACGGCGGCGGCCGGGGCCATCCCCGGACTTGCGATCGGCGTCTGTGCGCTGCTCGCCTTCTACGCCGACCACGCGGTCGGGCCGATGTACGGGGGCTGGCCGAACTCGTCCCGCATGGTCGCGGCCATCCGTCCGCTGGTGCAGGAGGGTCACCAGCACTACCTCGTCGAGGAGAACGAGGTCCCGCGCTACTACCTGCGCCATCAGACCCAGCCGTACGAGTGGCTGACCACGTACTTCTTCCAGTACACGGACGGGACGGGGCAGTCGCTGACCGGGCTGCCCGCCTACCGGGCCGCGATCAACGACCGCTACTTCGACCTCGTCGTGCTGGACTTCGGCCCCACCGCCCCGCTGGACGCACAGCTCACCACGGCACTGAAGGGTTCGGGCGGCCGCTACCACCTGGTCGAGAAGGTACCCGGGGCCACCAGCTCGGGTACCCACTACTACTACATCTGGCAGCGTTCCTGATCGCATCCGACAGGCGGCGGGATGCGGTGACAGCGGCTCAGATGTGCACGGCCGGGCCGGAGTCGCCGGTGCCGCGCCGCGTCAGCAGGCCGAAGCCGGCGGCCAGCAGGGCGACCACGGCGGCGACCGTGAAGGCCAGGGACATGCCGCTGAGGAAGGAGTCGTGGGCGACCCGGGTGATGGCCTGGGCCGTCTGCGCGGGGGCGCCCTTGGCGATCGGGGCCGCGCCGACCTGCACGGCCTGCTTGAGCCCGGCGTAGTCCTGGGCCGAGACGGCGGGCAGCTTGGCGGCCGCCCACTTTCCGGGCAGCACGCTGTCCACCCTGGCGGCCATCACGGCCCCCAGAACGGCGGTCCCCAGGGTGCCGCCCACCTGCATGGCCGACTGCTGGAGGCCGCCGGCCACTCCGGCCAGCTCCACCGGGGCGTTGCCGACGATGATTTCGGTGGCACCCACGATCACCGGGCTGAGGCCGAGGCCCAGCATCACGAACCACAGCGACAGCAGTCCGGTGTTGGTTCCGGTGTGCAGGGCGGACATCCCGAACATGGCTGCGGCGGTGCACAGCATGCCGAAGACGATGGGGATGCGCGGGCCGATCCTGCCGATGACCACGCCGGCGATCGGCGAGCCGACGATCAGCATCGCGGTCATCGGCAGCAGGTGCACCCCGGCCGCGACCGGCGACATGCCGCGCACGTTCTGCAGGTAGAACGTGACGAAGAACAGCGCACCGAAGAAGCCGAACATCATCAGGATCATCAGCACGGTGCCCGCCGACAGCGACACCGAGCGGAACAGGCTGAGCGGCAGCAGCGGGTGCGACGACCTGGTCTGCCAGTAGGTGAAGGCCGCGGCGAGGAGCACCGCGCCGCCCAGGAAGCCGAGGGTCCGGGCGTCCCCCCAGCCCCAGGCGGGGGCCTTGATGATGCCGAAGACCAGCAGGAACATCGCCACCGAGAGCAGCGCGATGCCGGGGAGGTCGAAGGCCTGGCCGGTCTTCTGCGGCCGTGCGTCGCGCAGGATCCACAGGCCCAGACCCAGGGTGAGCAGGCCGACCGGGACGTTGACGAAGAAGACCGACTGCCAGCTGATGTGCTGGACCAGCAGCCCGCCCACGATCGGGCCGGCCGCGGTGGAGACGCCGATGGCGCCACCCCAGATGCCGATGGCCATGTTCAGCTTGTTCGGCGGGAAGGTCGCCCGCAGCAGGCCCAGCGCGGCGGGTTGCAGCAGCGCCCCGAACAGTCCCTGGAGCACCCGGAAGACGATCACCAGCCCGATGCTGCTGGAGAAGCCGATCGCCGCCGAGGCCGCCGCGAAGCCGACGGCGCCGACCAGGAAGGTGGTGCGGTGCCCGAACCGGTCGCCGATCTTCCCTGCGGTGATCAGGAAGACGGCGAGGGCCAGCAGGTAGCCGTTGGTCACCCACTGGATGCTGGCCAGGGAGGCGTGCAGATGGGTCTGGATGGCGGGGTTGGCGATGGCCACGATCGTGCCGTCCAGCGCGACCATCATCACGCCGACGGCGACGGTCATCAGCGTCAGCCAGGGGTGGCCACGCAGTCCCCTGCGGCCGTCGGGTATTGCGTCCGACCGGTCTTCGGTTGCTTCAACCACGCGCTCAGTCATGCTGCCTGACTTCCTTGGTCGGTGCCGTCTGCCGCCACAATATGTCAGCTACTGACACTTGGCAAAGTCTGACTTATGCGTGTTAATGACATGTGTCAGCGAGGTATAGTCCCAGCAGAAACCCGGTGGCAGTCAGGAGGTGGCATCCCTTGGTCCAGCAGGTTGCGGCCCCCGCCGACCGCGACGGCAGGCGCGCCCCCGGACTGCGCCAACGCAAGAAGCAGCGCACCCGCGACCAACTCCTGGACGCCGCCCAGCAGCTCTTTCTCCGCCAGGGCTACGCCCGCACCACGGTGGACGAGATCACCGCGGTCGTCGACGTCTCGCAGCGCACCTTCTTCCGCTACTTCGCCAACAAGGAGCAGGTGGCGCTCGCCCTGATGGCGGACGGCGCGGACGATTTCATCGACTACCTGCGGGCCCGGCCGAGCGACGAGAACCCGCTCCAGGCGATGCGCGCCGCGACCCGGGAGACCTGGGAGCGCGCCATCCCCGAGCAGGAGGGCGCCTACGCCAATGCCGCGCTGGAGATCTTCCAGCTGGTCGAGTGCACCCCGTCGCTGATGGCCGCCTACCTGCACCGGCTCGCCGAGCAGCAGCAGCTGATCGCCGAGGTGCTCGCCGAGCGCGAAGGGGTCGACCCGGCTGTCGACCTGCGGCCCAGGCTGCTGGCCGCGGTGTTCAGCGCGGTCGGAAGGACCGCCCAGCACCAGTGGGCCGCCGGTGCCGACGCCACCGTCGGCACGGGGCCGGAGGACTTCCTCCAGGTGCTGGAACGCCATCTCGACCAGCTCGGCCCCGCCCTCATCGCCGGCTGGCACTGACCCTTCTGGACCCTCCTGGACCCTCCGGCCGGCCGGGCCGCGCGCTACGCTGCCGGGGTGTTCTCTCCCCAGGGCCCGACGCTCCGCGAGCTCACCGTGCAGGCGCTCTCCTCCATCGAGCACGGGTACGACCTGCTGGCGCCGAGGTTCGACCGGACGCCCTTCCGTACCCCCGAGCGGGTGCTCGACGCGGTGGCCGAGGCCCTGGAGCCGCTCGGGCCGTTCGGCAGCGGGGTCGACCTCTGCTGCGGCACCGGCGCGGGCTCGGGAGTGCTGCGGGAGCTGTGCGAGAAGCGGGTGGTCGGGGTGGACTTCAGCGCCGGCATGCTGCAGGTCGCGCGGGCGGCCGAGCCGAGCGTGGACTGGGTCCGGGCGGATGTCCGCCGGCTGCCCTTCACGCCGGAGTTCGACCTAGCGGTGAGCTTCGGCGCCTTCGGCCACTTCCTGCCCCGGGAGCGCCCGGTGCTCTTCGCGCAGGTGCACGGGGCGCTCCGGCCCGGCGGGCTGTTCGCCTTCCCGATCGCCGCTCCCGCGCCGGTAGGCTCGCCGCTGTACTGGGCGATGTGGGGCTTCGACGCGGCGATGCGGGTCCGCAACGCGCTGCTGCGCCCGACCTTCGTGATGTACTACCGGACCTTCCAACTCGCGGTCGTACGAGCCGAGCTGGAGCAGGCCGGCTTCGCCGTCTCGACGGTGCCGCTGACCGCGCTCGGTGAGCTGCCCGGCGGCGGGCCGCGCTGCCGGATGGTGCTGGCCCGCCGTCCGGCCTGAGCCGGGGGCTGCTGAGCCCGGGGCTGCTGAGTCAGGGGGCTGCGCGCTCAGCCGCCCAGGCGCTCGAAGGGGATCTTCTCGCCGGCCTCGATCGGCACCGGCAGCCGGTTCTCGGTCGGCGGCAGCGGGCAGGTCGCCAGATCGGTGTAGGCGCAGGGCAGGTTGGTCGCGCGGTTGAAGTCGATCAGTACCGCGCCCTCGGCGTCCGGCGCCGGCACCGAGAGCGAGCGGTTGGCCGCGTAGGTGGTCACGCCCGAGGTGGCGTCGGTGAACAGGATGTGGAGGCTGCCGGGCTCCCGTCCGTTGAACGCGGTCAGCCGGTGCGTCGTCCATTCGAGCTCGAACTCGACCTGTCCCGGGGCGTCGTACACATGCTGGAGGCCCTCGACCGCTGCGCCCACGGTCACCGGACGCGGCTGCTCGAACGGCAGGTAGCGGCCGGTCAGCACCCAGCGCGGGTCCGGCTGGTACGCGGGAGTGATGGTGTAGCCGACCCTGAGCGCGTTCTCGGGGTGGCGGGGGCGCAGGATGTCGTGCCCGCCGCGCCTGGCGACCTCGATCACCGCGTCACCGGTCCCGAGGTAGAGGCTGTCCCGCTCGGCGATCACCCCGAAGCTGTGCCGCCCGACGACCGGAACGCCGTCGACGGTGAGCTCCTCGCCCTCGGCCAGGTCCACGACCACCCCGTCGGCGGTGGTCGACCATGCGCCCGGAGCGTCCTCGAAGCGGGTGGGCCGCTCGTCCAGCCAGTGCAGGCTGGTGATGGCGAGGAACCCGTGCGGGTCGGCCAGCACCCGCTCATGCGCCCGGTGCCACTGCTCCCACTGCTCGACGAAGCTTTCCCGGTCGATCTCCTGAATCGTCATACCTCGATCCTGAGCGCGGTTTGTGAACGGCGTGCTGCCGCGGTATGTCGCGTCGGCCGGGGGTGGTGCGGGCGGATTCGGTCGGGGGACCGCTATCCTCGTAGCCACGGCGGAGGGGCTCGCCGTAGAACCGCAGCATTCCGCTGCCAACGGTCCCTACCTGGCGGTCGACCTTTCGGCGACCCTGGATTCAGGTAGGAGAAGCATGCCCCGCTCACCTCGCCTTCGTGGAGGGCTGATGCCCGGATCGGAACCCGAGCCGGGGCGGACCCGGCACTGGGACGTGCTGGCCGTCGTCGCGCTCGGCGGCGGGCTGGGCAGCGTCGCCCGCTATGGGCTGGCCCGCGGCTGGGCCACTCCGGCCGGCGGCTTCCCCTGGGCGACGTTCACCACCAATGTGCTGGGCAGCCTGCTGCTGGGCGCGCTCATGGTCTACGTCGTCGAGGTCTGGCCGCCCTCGCGCTACCGCCGCCCTTTCCTCGGGGTCGGCATCCTCGGCGGCTTCACCACCTTCTCCACCTATATGAACGAGACCCGCGGACTGATCGCCACCGGGCACCTCTCGCTCGCCGACGCCTATGCGCTGACCAGCCTGATCGCCGGACTCGCCGCCGTCTGGACCGGGATCGCCCTGGTCCGGCGGCTGACCGGGCTCCCGGTGCGGCGGGGCCCCAGCCGCCGCAGCGGGGGCGGCCGGCCCGCGGCTGCCCCGCCCCCGGCGAACCTGCCTTCCGAAGAGCCGTCCGCCGAAGGAGCCTCGCGATGACCCCGCTGCTGCACCGCCACCACGAGGACGACCGGGCAGCCGAGCCGCGCGAGGAACTGTCCGGGCCGGCCCTGCGGTTGACCGTGCACCTCGCCGACGGCGAGCAGTTCCACCATCGCCCCGTCTACACCGAGATCGTGCACCGGGCGCACCGCGCCGGGCTGGCCGGAGCAAGCGTCTTCCGGGGGATGGAGGGCTTCGGCCGGAACTCCCGGGCCGTGCACACCTCACGGCTGCTGGACCTGGCCGACAACCTGCCGCTGCTGGTGGTCATCATCGACACCCCCGAACGCATCCGCGCCTTTGTGCCAGAGCTGCGTGAGATCAGCCCTCGCAGTCTGGTCACCGTCGAAGAGATCGAACTCGTCGCTCCCGCCGCACCGGCCGTCCCGAGCGAGGAGAAGTCCTGATGCCCGTGCTGATGGTCTTCCTCGGCGGGATGCTCGGCGCGCCGCTGCGGTTCCTGGCCGACCGGGCCGTGCAGCGGCGCCATGACAGCGTGTTCCCCTGGGGCACCTTCGCCATCAACGTCACCGGTTCGTTCGTCCTCGGCGCCCTGGGCGCCGCGACCGTGCACCACCACCTCGCGCCCGATCTCAGCCTGCTGCTGGGCACCGGGGTGTGCGGCGGTTTCACCACCTTCTCCACCTTCTCCTACGAGACGGTGCGGCTGATGGAGGACGGCTCGGTGGCCGAGGCCGGGCTCAACGCCGTCGGCAGTCTCGGCCTGGGGCTGGCCGCGGCCGCGCTCGGCTACGGGCTGCTGACCTGGCTGTGAGCCCCCCGGTCGGGGCCAATGCCTACCGGAGGGATGGGGATTGCCCGGAGGTCGCCAAGAGGTTAACGTGATCTGTGGTCATGAGTGTCAGCGTCGAGCCCTGGCTTGCTGGCCGGCAACCCTCGTCCGCGGTGGGGTGCTCCAGGTGATGACCCGACAGGACGGCTGCGCCGTCCTGTAAGCGCGAGATCCGATCAGAAAGGCCCCGCCCCGCCATGCCCGCAGAGTCCCTTCGGGAGAGCGCCCCGTCGACGGCCGCCCCCCGTCACCCGCTGGACAACCCCGCCCGTGCCGCGCTGCTCGGCCCGCACGCGCACTTCGCCGAACGCCGGGGGGCGGTGCTCCGCTACCCCTCGGACGTCACGCCGTTCGTGGCCCTGCCGGACGAGCCCGACGAGCAGACCTGGCGTGATGTGGCCGCGCTGCTGGGGCCGGGCACGGTGGTCCCGGTGGCCGGGATCGAGAGCTCGCCGCCGCCGCACTGGGAGACGGTGATGGACCTCCGCGGGGTGCAGCTGGTCGACGACGGCATCGCCGCCGCCCCGGACGGCGAGGCGGTCCGGCTGGGCCCGGAGGACGTGCCGGAGATGCTGGCCCTGGTGGAGCACGCCAAGCCCGGACCGTTCCTGCCCCGGACCGTCGAACTCGGCACCTACCTCGGCATCCGCCGCGAGGGCCGGCTGGTGGCGATGGCCGGCGAGCGGCTGCACCCGCCGGGCTTCACCGAGATCAGCGCGGTCTGCACGGCCGACAGCCACCGCGGCCAGGGGCTGGCGACGAGGCTGGTGCTCGCCGTCGCGGACGGCATCCGGGCCCGCGGCGAGACCCCGTTCCTGCACGCGGCGGCCACCAACACCAACGCCATCAGGCTCTATCTGTCACTGGGGTTCCGGCTGCGCCGTGAGGTGAGCTTTGTGGCGGTGCGGGTTCCCGCTGAGGGGCGCGCGTAGTCCGGAGGACGTCCGTCTTCAGGGGGAGCCGAAGATTCCGTCATATGCCGGAAGACAATGCCAGGGGCACGGGCTTAGCGTGTGAGTACTGATACGCGACGGCGCGTGGCGGGCGAATTCCCGGATCCAGCAGGGGGCTTGTCGGCTCCGCTGGAGGGATAGTGCTGTGACTGCGAACTCCAAGACGCCCAACCCCGAGACGCCCAACCCCATCACCTTGTCCAGTTGTCCGCTCGACTGGACCGTCCCCGCGCAGCTGCGGCAGCGGGCCGCCGAGCGGCCGGACGCGACGGCGCACCAGGTCGTCGACGGAGCCACGCTGACGCTGGCGGCCTGGGAGGAGTCCTCCAACGCGGTGGCCCGGGGCCTGGTGGACCGCGGTGTGCTCCCCGGCGACCGGGTGCTGCTCCCGTGCTCCACCGCGGACTGGATCGACTACGCGGTGGCCTGGGTCGCCGTGCTCAAGACGGGAGCGGTCGCGGTGCCGGTCTCGCAGGCGGCCGGGGCCGAGCAGACGGCCATGGTGCTCCGGGCGTCCGGTGCCGTCGGCGCCGTGGGCGCGGTCCCCGCGGGGCTTCGCTGCGGCTGGTCCGCGGGCGTCGCCGAGCTGGCCGAGGGACGGTCGACGGCGACCTTCGGGATCGCGACCACCCGGGACGGGATCGCGCTCACCCCGGCGTCCGACGCCGAGATCATCTACACCTCCGGAACCACCGGGGTTCCCAAGGGAGTTGTCGCCACCCACGCCAACATCCTGTACCCGCTGATGCATTCGCTGTCGCGGGACGCCAGCACCGCCCTGCACTCCCTCCCGCCGGGGACCACGGTGGGCCAGGGGCTGCTGGTCCAGCCGCTCGGGCCGAGCCCGCACAGCGTCCTGACGCTGCCGCGGTTCAGCCCCCAGGCTCTGCTGCGGGCCGTCGAGCAGTACCGGCCCACCCATGTGGTGATGGTGCCGGCCATGGCGATCGCGCTGGTCAACGCCGCGGCCCGGGGCTCCTACGAGCTGGGTTCGGTGCGTCAGGTCCGCACCACCAGTGCGCCCATCCACCCGGCCACCCTGGCGCAGCTCGCGGAGCTGTTCGGCACCGCGCGGATCCGCAATGTCTACTCGACCACGGAGTCCTGGCCGCGCCGGATGGGCACCGACTACGACCCGGCCCGGCCCAAGTCGCTGGGGCGCCCCTCGGCGGGATCACAGGTGCGGATCGTCGGCGCCGACGGCCGGGTCGTTCCGCCCGGGGTGGCCGGGGACGTCCAGCTGCGCAGTGACGCGCCGCAGCGCCGCTACGACGGCGAGGGCGACGCGGGAAGCGGCGCCTCCACCGTCTTTCTGGCCGACGGGTGGACCCGTACCGGGGACATCGGCGTGCTCGACGCGGACGGCTACTTCTTCCTCGTGGACCGCAACCCGGACCTGATCAACACCGGCGGCCTGAACGTCTCCAGCCTGGACGTCGAAGCCACCATCATGGACTACCCCGGGGTCATCGAGGCAGCCGTGGTCGGGGTGGAGCACCCCGTGCTGACCGAGTGCGTGATGGCCGTGGTCCGGGCCGCGCCCGGACTGGCCACGGAGGCGCTCGGCGCCTATGTGCGCGAACGGCAGGGGATGGCGGCGCCGCACCGGATCGTGGTGATGGACGACCTGCCCCGGAACATGCTCGGCAAGATCGACAAGCGACAGCTGCGGACCCTGCTGACGGAGGAGTCCGGCGAGCAGGCCCATGTGCCGCCGGCCACCCGGACCGAGGAGGCCGTCGCCGACATCTGGGCGGCCGCCCTCGACGTCGACCGGGTCTCCGCCACCGATGACTTCCTGCGGGCCGGCGGCTCCTCGCTGACGGCGATGGAGGTGATCGCCCAGGTGTCCGAGCGGCTGGGCAAGGAGCTGCGGCTCCGCGACCTGCTGGACACCACCAGCCTGCGGGCGTTCGCCGCGCGGGTCGACCGCGCCCCGGCTGCCGCCAGGGAACTGCTGTGACCGCCCGGCTCGACACGGTGGCCCTGGCTTCCACCAGGACCTGCCCGGTCTCCTTTCCGCAGGAGTCGCTCTGGTCGCCCTCGGGCCTCTCGGCCATCAATGTGCCGGCGGTGCTCCGGTTCCGCGGACGGCTCGACGTGGGGCACCTGTACCAGGTGCTGGGAGTCCTGGTCGGCCGCCATGAGGCGCTGCGGACCGTGCTGGGAAGGACTTCTGACGGTGCGATGGAGCAGCGGATCGCGGTCGGCGGCTCGATCCCGGTGGAGACCGAACAGCACCGGGGCACGCTGGAGTACGTGTTCCCGCGCCTGCTGCTGGCCGGATCCGAGCGCCCGTTCCAGCTGGACGGCGGGCCGCTCGCGCGGGCCGAGCTGCACGGATTTGGTCCGCAGGACCATCTGCTGATCGTGTGGATGCACCATGCCGTCTCCGACCTGGCGGCGAGCCGGGTCGTCGTCGAGGAGATCAAGCAGCTCTGGGCCGGCGTACAACCGGCCCCGGTCCGGGCCCAGATGGGCGACTTCGCCGTCCGCGAGCGCGCGGTGCGGGCGAGTGCGGCGCAGCAGCTCTACTGGGCCGACGCCCTGGGTTCGGCCGACGACCGGCTGGGCCTGCCGGCTGTGACCGGTGGCGAGCACCTGGCCGTCCGCCCCTCGCTCCCGCTGCTGCCGAGGGAGGTGCTGGAGTCGCTGGAGCGGTTGGCGGCCCGGCACCGGACCACCCTCACTGCGGTGCTGGCGGCAGCCGTGGTCGCCGCACATACGGGTGGACGCGCGGACAGCGGCCGGGTCGTGCTGGGGCTGACGATGGGCAACCGGGAACTGCCCCGGTTCCGCTCGACGGTGGGCTGTCTGACGGACCAACTGCCGCTGGTGGTGGACGCCGGGGGCAACCCGACCTTCAGCCAACTGCTGGGGCGGGTGCGCGAGGCGCTGCTGGACGCCTACGACCACCGGCTGCCGCTGGGTGTGCTGCTGCCGCTGCTCGGACGGCAGCAGCCGCCCGTCTTCGCCGTCAACCTGAACTTCCTGCCCCCGCCGAATCCGCCGAATCCGCCGAGCCCGCAGGGTGCGTCCGCGCCCGGTCACGGCCCGGCCGACGCGGCGCCGCCCACCGAGGTGGAGTTCCCGTACGGGATCGTGAAGACCAGGCCGGACCCCTGGTGGCTGGGCGACGCGGTGCTGGCCTACCGGCCCCGGATCGACGGCCGCGGTCTCGGCGGCGAGATCGAGGGCGACGCCGGCCTGCACTCCGTCGACGCGGTGGCGCGTCACGGACAGCGCTTCAGCGCGCTGCTCGCCAAGGCCGCGTGGAATCCCGGGGCCACCGTCAGATCGCTCGTCGTGCCCACGAGGTGAGCGGAGATGCAACCGATCCACTACCCGTCCACCTACTACCAGCGGGACTGGTTCTCGGCCTGCCGGGACGCCCGCTCCTGGTTCAGCACCCCGGTCGCCTGGAACCTGGCGGGGGAGCTGGACACCGCCGCGCTGACCCGGACGGTGGAGGACCTCACCCGCAGGCACGACGCCCTGCGGACGTCGTTCCGCAGTCGGGGCACGGACGTCGACCAGGTGGTGTGGCCGCAGGTGCGGGTCGACCTGCGCACCGTCGACCTGTCCGGAGCTCCGGCTCCGGAGGCGGCCGTGGACGACCGGATCGTCGTGGAGGCGGGGCGTCCCCGGCTGCTGGACACCCCGCCGCTGTGGCATGGACTGCTCTTCCGGCTCGGCCCGCGCCGACATGTGCTGGCGCTGTTCATCCACCATCTTGTCTTCGACGGCTGGTCGCACGGGGTGCTGCGGGACGAACTGGTGCGCTGCTACCGGGCGCAGGCCACCGGCAGGCCGGCCAGGCTGCCGGTGCTGAGGGTCCAGCCCGGCCGCTTCGCACAGTGGGAGCGCGCTTTCCGCGATCCCGAGGCGGAGGCCTGGTGGCACGAGCGGTTGGCCGCGCTGCCGCCGCTGGCCCAGCTGCCGCCGGTCGGCGGGCGTTTCGTCTCGCAGGCGATCCCGGACGTCCCCTGGGAGGCGATGGTGACCCTGGTCCGGCTGGCCCAGGCCGAGGGCGTCGGCGTGGGCGCGGTGCTGCTGGCCGTGCTGCTCGCGGCGCGCCGACCGGTCACCGGTGACGACGTGGTCATCGGGATGACCCGGGCCGGTCGCGACCGTCCGGAGCTGCAGCGGGTGGTCGGACCGCTGCTGGACCATGTGCCGGTGCGGGTCGACCTGTCCGGACGCCCCGCCTTCCGCGAGCTGCTGCACCGGGTTCACCGCGCCCATCGCGAGGCGATGGCCCATCAGCTGCCGCTGGGCCTGATCCGCCGGGTCGTGCCGGACGACCTTGGACCGCGTGGTGGCCGCCTGTACGACACCCGCTACAACTACCTGCCCTACGGCGCGGCCAGGAGCGGGGTGGTGGTCGCCCCGGGCGGTGAACTGACCGTCACCGACCGGCCGGTCGAGCCCACCCGGCTGGCACCGCGCCACACCGAGGACCATCCCGAGGTGCTGCCGCTGACCTATGTGCTGCGGCACCAGCGGGACGGTGTGCTGCGCGGGGAGATCTGCGTCCATGACGGTCTGTATTCGGCCGCTCGCACGGCCGAGCTCGCCGAGTCGTTCACGGCCGCGGTGGTACGGGTGGCCCGTGAGGAGGCCGTCCAGCCGATTCCGGCGCCGACGGCCGCGCCGTCCGTCGCCCGGCGCCGTGACACGGCGAGGTGAGCCGCCGTGGCGCAGACGACCGCGGCGGCCGTCGCGCGTACCCCCGGTGGTCCGGACTCCCGGAACGGGGCACTGCTGGCCGTGGTGTGCGTGGCCAACTTCCTGGTGCTGGCCGACGCGACCATCGTGAACGTGGCGCTGCCGACGATCCGCAGTGCGCTGCGGCTCTCGGCGCTCGGGCTGCCCTGGGTGGTCAACAGCTACACCTTCGCGTTCGGCGGGTTCCTGCTGCTCGGCGGGTACGCCGCGGACCGGCTGGGGCCCAGAAGGGTGTTCACCGCGGGGATGGCGTTGTTCGCGCTGGGCTCGGTGGTGTGCGGGCTGGCCGGGTCGAGCACCGTGCTGGTGGCCGGGAGGATGGTGCAGGGGGTGGGCGGCGCGTTCGGCTGCCCGGCCGCGCTGTCGGTGGTCACCCTGGCGTTCCCCACGGCCGTCGGTCACGCCCGGGCCCTGGCGGGATGGAGCGCGGCCGGCGCCGGCGCGATCGCCCTGGGGCCGATGATCGGGGGCCTGCTCACCGGCGTCTTCGGCTGGTCGGCGGTGTTCCTGGTTCCGGTGCCGCTCTGTGTGGGGGCGGCGGTGGCCGGGTGGCGGCTGCTGCCCGACGGGGTGTCGGCGGGCCGCCTTGCGGGCCGGACCCCGAGCCGCCTTCCGATCCGCAGCCTGGCCGGAGCCGACACCGTGCTGGCGCTGACCTCGGCGGCGCTGGTCGCGGTCGGCTACACCAGCACGCTGTGGGTCCAGACCATCCTGCACTGCGGTCCGGTCCAGGCCGGACTGGCCTTCCTCCCGCTCAGCGGCGGGATCCTGCTGGGGGCCACCATGGCACCGGGGCTGATCCGCCGTTTCGGGCTGAGGGCCGTGGCGTTCGGCGGGCTGGTGATCGCGGTGGCCGGTCTGGCCCCGCTGTCGCGCCTGCCGGCGGGGGCGGGACTTCCTCAACTGCTGCCCTGGCTGGGGCTGCTGGCCCTCGGCTTCGGTGTGCAGTCCGTCCCGGTGAGCGTCGTGGCCACCGCCGTCCCCGGTCGTGAGGCGGTGGCCTCGGCGGTGTACCAGACCGCCGGGCAGCTCGGCGGCGGCATCGGTCTCGCGCTGCTGTCCGGGCTCGCGGCCGAGCGCACGGCTCTGTCACACGCTGCTGGGAATGCCGCACTGGCTGCCGGATATGACGCCGCGTTCGGTGGCGGCGCGCTGGCGCTGGCCGCGGCGGCGCTGGTCGTCGCGCTGCTCCTGCGTGCGCCGGAAAGACCCTAGTTCGGCTGTCCGTCACTGTCCCAGCGGCGCCTCCCAGGTCTGCGCGAAGACGGTGACCCCGTCGATGGTGACCTCGCCGCCGGCCCACAGCGCGGTCAGCGAGCAGCGTACGGTTGCGGTGGTGGTCACCGACTCCCCGGTGCTCATGGTGACCGTGGCCTTGTGGCTGCCCAGGGTGACGGCGGCGTGCGGCTCGCTCCGCCGGACGCTCGCCAGCAGGCTGCTGGTGGAGCGGAATCGGTGCCCCTGGTCGGTGGTGGAGTCGGCGGAAGCGGCGCTGACGGCGACCTCGACGCCGTCGTGGATGAGGTCGCGGGTGATCGTCCAGCTGAGGTCGGCGGGCGGCCCGGACTCGGCGGTGCCGGTCTCCGGGGCGGGAGGCATGGGCAGGTCCACCGACGATCCGGCGCTCGACTCCAGTGTGGGAACAATCAGTTCGACCCGGGTGACCCGCAGGTCCACCGGCGCCGGCAGCGGGTTCAGCCGGGGGAAGTCGGAGTCGCCCAGGGCCACCCTGAGCCGGTGCCCGGCCGGTACCTGGTGGACGGTGGGGCGCAGCGCGACGCGGTACCGCTCGGTGGGCGCCGGGGGGCAGAGGACGCCGACGGTGATCAGCGTGGACCGCCCCTCGGGGTCGACCTCGGTCAGCCGAACGACGAGCCGCTGCACGGGCGGGTCCGGTGCGTCGGCCGGCGTCACCACGACCTCGGGCCGGCCCGCCACGATCAGCTCCTCCGGCAGCGGTTCGCTCTCCACCACCACCGACCGCATGTCGTCGTCGTGCTGATCCTGCGTCAGGCAGGCCTCGCCGAGGCCGAGTCCAGGTACGCCGCGGAGTGACCCCACCGTCGGGTCGGGACGGTACTCGGCGATCGTCCGGCCCGGTTCCGGCCGGTCTGCGGTCGCCGCCATCAGGACGGCGTCCCCCCGGGTCGCCAGCGACAGTGTCCCGTCCGCGGGCGGCCAGCAGGCGTGCGCCCGCCACCGCGGCCGCGCCCCCTGCTGGTAGAGCGTCACCGGGGGCTCGTCCATCACTCCGGTGTCGTGTCCGCGCAGCCAGTGGTCCCACCAGCGCAGGGCCAGCGGGAGGAAGTCGACCGGTTCGAGGGTCGCGTGCTGCGGCATGACATGGCCCCAGGGCCCCATCAGCAGCTTCTTCGGTCCGTTGATCCGCTCGTAGGCGTGGATCAGGGGGTCGGGGAAGGCGTCGCGCCAGCCCCCCACGCACAGGGCCGGAACCGTGATGGCGGCGCCGTCGATCGCGCGCTCGCGCCAGACCGGATCACCGGGGCCGTGCCGGGCGAAGTCCAGCAGCACCGGCTCGGTCCGGTGCAGCCGGCGCTGCCAGCGCTGCTGCTCGGCCTCCGACTTGTGGTTGATCAGCGGCGGCAGCAGCTGCTGGACCAGCATCGAGGTGCCGCGGTTGGCCAGCGCATGCAGATCCCCGCGCGCGCCGTCGGGGTGGACGGTGTCCAGCTCCGGATCGAGCCCGTGCATCAGCGGGATGATCGCCCGCAGCTGGGGCGGACCGAGGCTGGCGGCGCGCAGCGTGGTGATCGCCCCGTAGGAATGGCCCCACATGCCGACCGACCCGTCGCACCAGGGCTGCCCGGCCGCCCAGTTGATCGCCGCGACCGCGTCGTCGCCGTCGCCCGGATCGAACTCGGGACGCCGTACCCCGTCCGAGGAGCCGGTCCCGGCGAGGTCGACGAGCAGACTGGCGTAGCCGCGTTCGGCGAACCAGCGGCCCGGGCCCGCGTGGGCGACCCCGGCGACGAAGTCCTTGCGGTAGGGGAGCACGGTCAGCAGCAGCGGCACCGGGCGGTCGGTCACCGGCCGGTAGAGGTCGGCGGCCAGGGTCTGCTGGGGAACAGCGGTCGGAATCCGTACGTCGTGCACCACGTCGACCGCGAACGCGGCCGGGTGCTCGGATGCGCCGGTGGGCCGAAGAGGGGTCATGGGTCCTCCCCTGAGCAGTCTACGACGGAGAAGTGCTTCGCAAAAACCTCTTGACGAAGGCGCGATGGCGGCAGTTGATTGAATCAGCGTTGCACCACCGCACTTTGACGGTACGTCACCAATGGACGACCGACCGGCAGTCACCGCATCTGCCGGCGTGGTACTGAGGAGGCAATGGTGCGTTCCTTGACGACGACCCGTGGACAGGCCTTCATCGCTGCGGCCGCTGCCCTGGTGCTCGGTCTGGCCGCGTGCTCCAGCGGCGCCAAGTCGCCGACGCAGTCCGGCACCGGCAGCGCCGGCGGTACCGGCGGCCGGGTCGGCGGCACCCTGACGGTGGTGACCGACGTCTCCCCGCAGACTCTGGACCCGGCCAAGGCCGTGCAGAACGACGCCTGGTTCACCGAACTGGCCTACGAGCCGCTGATCGTCCGTCATGCGGACGGGACCCTGGTCCCCGGCCTCGCCGCGTCCTGGTCCTACACCGGGACCGGCAACACCACGTTCGTGCTGCACCTGCGGTCCGGGGTGAAATTCTCCGACGGCAGCGACCTGACGGCGCAGACCGTCGCCGACGACCTGAACTACGTGGTGGCCGCCAAGGGACAGATGGCTCCCTTCCTCGCCGGTGACACCTTCACCGCGACCGATCCGCTCACCGTCACCATCAAGGCAGGCGCCCCCGACCCGAACTTCCCGCAACTGCTGACCCAGGACTACGTGGTCGGCGGGATGATCAGCAAGGCCGGGCTGGCGGCCCCGGCCGGCCTGGGCACCGCCACCGCCGGCGCCGGCCCCTACCTGCTCGACGCCGGCCAGAGCGTCACCGGTGACCACTACACCTACGTGCCCAACCCGCACTACTACGACGCGAAGTCCGTCTCCTGGCACAAGGTCGTGATCCGGGTGGTCGCCGACGTCCAGTCGGTGCTCAGCACCGTGCAGACCGGCCAGGCCGACGTCGCCCAGGGTGACCCGCAGACCCAGGCCGCGGCCAAGCAGGCCGGTCTCACCGTCGCCTCCTCGCCGCTGCTGTGGTCCGGCGTGGTGCTGGCCGACCGGGACGGCAAGCTGGCCAAGCCGCTGGCCGACGTCCGGGTCCGGCAGGCGCTGAACTACGGCACCGACCGCACGTCGATCGTCAACGCGCTGTTCAAGGGGCTCGGGCAGCCGACCGACCAGATGACCGTCCCGGACGGGTACGGCTATGACGCCCAGCTGAACTCGACCTACCCCTACGACGTGAACAAGGCCAAGGCCCTGCTCACCGCGGCCGGTTACGGGAGCGGATTCCAGCTGAAGGTCGTCACCCCGGACTACCAGCAGCTGAACATCCTGGCGCAGGCGCTGAAGCAGCAGTGGCAGAAGATCGGCGTGGACCTGCAGATCACCGACGACGCGGACGCCAACAAGTACGCCGCGGCCGCGTTCGGCGGGGCCTTCCCGGCCTTCATGACCTCGTTCGGTGCCATTCCGGTCTGGATGGAGGGGCCCTCGCTGTTCATGCCCACGGCCGCGTTCAACCCGCTGCACACCGCCGACGCCGGCCTGACCAGGCTGTACAACCAGGAGGCGGTCTCCTCCGGAGCCGCACAGACCGCGCTGGACCAGCAGATCGAGGGCTACCTGGTGCACCAGGCCTGGTTCGTGCCGGTCGTCACCACCGGGCTGCCGTACTACGCGCGCAGCACCGTCAGCGGCATCAGCACCTCGGCCACCGAGCCGCTGCTCGACCTCTACGAGGTGCAGCCGGCCGGTTGAGGCCGTTCCTCTTCCCAGCTGTGTCCCGTTCAAGGATGTGAGGTGGACCGATGGTCCGTGAGGCGATCAGATGGCTGCTCTCCTCGTTGGTGCTGCTCTTCGTGGTCACCGTCCTCACCTTCGTGCTGGTCGCGATGGCGCCCGGGGACGCCGCCAAGGCGGTGCTGAACGCCCGCAGCGGCGGCTACACACCGCAGCAGTACCAGGAGATGCGCCGCCTGATGGGCCTGGACCAGTCGCTGCCGGTCCAGTACTGGCACTGGCTGGACCACCTGCTGCACGGCAGCATGGGCACCGACCTGTTCAACGGGCAGCCGGTGACCCAGGCGCTCAGCAGCCGGATCGGGCCCAGCCTGTCCGTCATCGTCGCCACCCTGGTGGTGTCCGGGCTGGTGGGAGTGGCCCTGGGGATCGTCAGCGCGCAGCGCGGCGGCGTGCTGGGCCGACTGGTCGACGTGGTCTCGCTGGGAGGGCTGGCGATCCCGAACTTCTGGCTGGCCCTGGTGCTGGTGGAACTGTTCGCGGTCAGGCTCTCCGCCTTCCCGGCGACCGGCTACACCGCCTTCGGCACGGACCCCTCGCAGTGGCTGCGCGGTCTGGTACTGCCGGTGCTGACGCTGTCGGCCGGAGCGGTGGCCTTCATCGCCAAGCAGACCAGGGACGCGATGGCGGAGGTGCTCTCCCAGGAGTTCGTCACCATGCTGCGCGCCCGCGGTCTGTCGACCCGCTCCGTGGTGCTGAAGCACGCGCTGCGCAACGCGGCGATCCCGGTGGTGACCCTGCTGGGGCTGCTGCTGGTCAGCCTGCTCGGCGGGACCGTGGTGGTCGAGGACGTGTTCGCGATCCCGGGCCTGGGGCAGCAGGCGATGACCGCGAGCGGGAGCCATGACCTGCCGATGATCGAGGGGGTCGCGTTCGTCTTCACCGTGGTCGTGGTGGTCACCAATCTGCTCGTGGACGTCTCCTACCGTCTGCTCAACCCCAAGGTGCGTGCCTCATGACGGCGATGGTCACCTCGGCGGAGACGGTCCAGGAGACCGGTCCGGCGACGGCCGGCCCCCGGCGGCCCTGGCGTGGCCTGCTGCGGCAGCCGCTGGGCCTGCTGTCCGCGGCGTACCTGCTGTCGCTGGTCGTGGTCGCGGCCGGGGGGACGCTGCTGACGCCGCTGGATCCCGAGGCCGACGACCTGGCCCGCACCCTCTCCGGGCCGAGCGCGGCGCACTGGCTGGGCACCGACCGGCTGGGACGCGACGTGTTCAGCCGGCTGATGGTCGGCAGCCGGCCGACTCTGCTGGGAGTGGCGGAGGCGGTCCTGGTCTTCGTGGCGCTCGGGGTCACCTTCGGCATGGTCGCGGGGTTCGTCGGCGGCCGGACCGACCGGCTGATCGCCCGCCTCGGCGACCTGGTGCTCGCGGTGCCGGGCATCATCGCCCTGCTGATGGTGTTGGCGGTGTTCCCGGACAACAACGCTGCCGCCATGATCGCCTTCGGGGTGATCAGCAGTCCCTCGCTGCTGCGGGTGGTGCGCGCGGTGACCCTGGCGGTCCGCAACGAGCTGTATGTGAAGGCGGCCCGTCTCTCCGGTCTGAGCGGTCCGGCCATCCTGCGGCGGCACATCCTGCCCAGGCTGGCCGGGCCGGTCATCGTCCAGGTGTCGCTGTTCGCCGCGAGCGCGGTGCTGGCCGAGACCGCGCTGTCGTTCCTGGGGCTGGCCACCCCCGAGACCCAGGGCCCGAGTTGGGGCAACATGGTCGGCGAGGCCGCGAGCGTCATCAGCGTGGACCCCTGGCTGCTGGTGCCCACCGGGGGCGTGCTGGTGGTCACCGTGCTGGCGCTGGGGCTGCTCGGCGACGCCGTCCACGACCTGACGGTGGGGCGGGCGCGGGGGACCACGGTCCGGCCCGGGCGCCGCCGCCGGACCGCCGGGCGCGACCCGCTGCCCGACGCGCTCACTCCGGCGGCCGAGGGGGCCGCTGCCCCGCTGCTCTCGGTCCGGGGGCTGACCATCGCCTTCCCGTCCCCGGAGGGGGAGGTCGCGGTCGTCCGCGGGGTCGGCTTCGACGTCGCGCCGGGCGAGTGCGTGGGGATCGTCGGGGAGTCGGGCTGCGGAAAGACCGTCACCGCCCGCAGTCTGGTGGGGCTGCTGCCGGGCGGCGGACGGGTCACCGCCGGGTCGGTGGTCTTCGACGGGTGCGACCTCGCGGATCTGGCCGGACGCGAGGTCGCACGCCTGCGCGGATCCCGGATCGGGCTGATCTCCCAGGAGCCGATGAGCGGCCTGGACCCCTCCTTCCGGGTGGGGTCCCAGCTGGTCGAGGTGGTCCGTCGGCACCATCGGCTGACCCGTCGCCAGGCCGGGGTCAGAGCACGGGAGCTGTTCGAGATGGTGGATCTGCCCGATCCCGGCTCGGTCGCCCGCAGCTACCCCCACGAACTGTCCGGCGGCATGGCGCAGCGGGTGGCGATCGCGCTGGCGCTGGCCGGTGAGCCCGACCTGCTGATCGCGGACGAACCCACCACGGCCCTGGACGTGACCGTGCAGGCCGAGATCCTGAACCTGCTGCGCGCGCTGCGGGCACGGACCGGGATGGCCGTCGTCCTGGTCACCCACGACTGGGGGGTGCTGGCCGACCTGTGCGAGCGGGCGGTGGTGATGTACGCGGGCGAGGTGGTCGAGCAGGCGTCGGTCAGCGGGCTCTACCACGCCCCGCGTCACCCCTACACGCTGGCCCTGCTGGCCGCCAATCCGCATCTGGCGGCGGTGGGGCGGGCGTTGCCCGCGATCCCCGGTACGGTGCCGTCGCCCTCGGCGTGGCCCACCGGCTGCCATTTCCAGCCGCGTTGCCCCTACGCCACCGCGGAGTGCGGCGCCGCTGCGATCCCGCTGACGACGGTGGCGGCGGGGCACGACGCGCGCTGCATCCACGTCGACCGGCTGGTGGCACGATGACCGACACCCGTGCCGTGCCCTTGCTGGAGACAGACGGTCTGGCGGTCCGTTACCGACGTGGACGGCACCGGCCGGCGCTGACCGCCGTGCACGGCTTGGGCCTCACCGTGGGCCGGGGCGAGACCGTCGCGCTCGTCGGGGAGAGCGGATCCGGCAAGTCGTCGGTGGGCAACGCCGTCCTCGGGCTGACCCCGGTGGACTCCGGCAGCATCCGCTTCGACGGCGAGGACATCACCCGCGCCGACCCGCGTCGCAGACGTGCTCTGACGGCTGAGATCCAGGCCGTCTTCCAGGACCCGTACGGCTCGTTGAACCCGGTGCGCACCATCGGTCAGAGCCTGGTCGAACCGCTGCTGGTGCACCGTCGTCCTGGTGCGGGCACCCCGCGTGAGCAGGTTGCCGACGCGTTGGAGCGGGTGGGCCTGCCCGCGAGCGCCGCCGGCCGCTACCCCGCCCACTTCTCCGGTGGCCAGCGGCAGCGCATCGCCATCGCCCGCGCCCTCATCATCCGTCCCCGGCTGATCGTCTGCGACGAGCCCACCAGCGCGCTGGACCTGTCCATCCAGGCCCAGGTGATCAACCTGCTCAACCAGGTGCAGCGCGATCTGGGGGTGAGCTATCTGTTCATCACCCACGACCTGGCGCTCATCCGCCATGTCGCCCACCGCGTCGTGGTGCTCTACGGCGGGCACATCATGGAGACCGGGTCCACCGAGCAGGTCTGCGACCGCCCGCGCCATCCCTACTCCCAGGCCCTGCTCGCCGCAGCCCCGGTGCCGGACCCCGAGGAGCAGGCCCGCAGAAGGAACGGCCGGCGGGCCCCCACTGCCGACGCCCGGAGCGGCGGGCCGGGCGCAGGCTGCCCCTTCGCGCTGAGATGTCCCCATGCGGAGGAGCCCTGCCGCCGGATCCTCCCGCCGCTGGAGAGCGTTGACGGTGGGCAGTTGGCCTGCTTGCGTTACCCCGAGATCGCGGAGCCCAGCGCCCTCCAACCCTAGGAGACACCCCATGCCGCCGATGCCAGGCCGCTGCCGTGAGGACGGGCCGCCGCGGTGAGTACGGTGACCATCTATGACGTCGCCACCCGGGCCGGGGTGAGCATCTCCACCGTCTCGCAGACGCTCAACCGGCCGGAGCGGGTCAAGGCCGCGACCCGCGAGCGGGTGCTGGACGCCATCGACGAGCTGGGCTTTGTCCCCAAGGCGACAGCGGTCAGCCATGCCCGCCGCGGCGTCGGCCGTATCGGCGTCTTCGCGCCGTTCACCTCCTACGACTCCTACCGGCGGCGGCTGATGGGGGTGCTGTCGGAATCCGACGGCACCGCGACGGACATCGTGATCTACGACCATGTCTCCGCGGCGGCCACCATGTCCCCGCTGCTGCGGACCCTCCCGGTGACCGGACGGCTGGACGGCCTGCTCATCATGGGGCTGCCGCTGGACGACGCACTGGCACAGCACCTGATCACCCGTCGGCTGCCGACGGTGCTGGTGGACAGCAGGCGCCCCGAGTTCAGCACCGTCGACGTGGACGACGAGGAGGGCGGCGCCATCATCGCCCGCCACCTCCTGTCGCGCGGCCACACCTCGTTCGCCTTCGTCCAGGAGCCGCAGCAGTCGTTCGCGTTCGTCTCCCAGGGCCAGCGGCGCAACACCGGCTTCCTCCGGGTCCTGGCCGAGGCCGGCCTCGGCCAGGACCGGGTGCACACCGTGCTGGTGCGCAACGACATCGCCGGCGGACACGAGGCGCTGAACCTGATCCTCGCTCAGAGCCCGCGACCGACCGCGGTGTTCGCCCACCATGACCTGTTGGCGGCGGGCCTGCTGCTGCAGTGCCGCCGCCGCGGCGTCGACGTGCCGGGGGAGTTGGCGATCGTCGGCTTCGACGACAACAGCATCGCCGAGGCGGCCGGACTGACCACCGTCCGCCAGCCGCTGGAGGAGTCCGGCGCCATCGGCGCGAGGCTACTCGCCCAGCTGATCGCCGGAACGTCCACCGCCGTCCAACGCATCACCCTCGGACTCGAGTTGGTGGTCCGGGACACCACCTGACGACAGGAGGCACCACGATGTCCGCCGAGCGCGTCCACGACGTGAGGATCGTGCGCGACGCACGCATCCCGGTCCCGTCCGAGGGCTCCCGCCACGGAGCCACCCTGTCCGCCGACCTGTACCTTCCGGTCACCGACCACCCGGTGCCGGCGCTGGTGTCGGTGACCCCCTACCGCAAGGACGCACTCGCCGGCATCGGCGCGGCCGGGTCGCTGCGCTGGTTCGCCGCCCACGGCTACGCCTGCCTGCTGGTCGACTTCCGCGGCACCGGCTCCTCGGACGGTCCGGCCCGGCCCCCGTTCGACCCCGCCGAGGCCGACGACGGCGTCGCCGCCGTCGAATGGGCCGCTCGACAGCCCTGGTGCACCGGCGCGGTCGGCATGTGGGGCCTGTCCTACGGCGCGGTGATCACGCTGCGCACCGCCGCCCGTCGTCCGGAACACCTGGGGGCGATCATCCCGCTGCTGGGCATGCCGGACCCGGAGCGGGACTTCATTCATCCGTCCGGCGCCGCCGGCTGCCTCGCCCCGCTCGGCGTGTGGGGTCTGGGCACCCTGCGCGACCAGCTCCTTCCCCCGCTGCACGCCCACCGGAGCAGCGCCGAGCAGCGGCGCTGGCGCGAGCGGGTGGAGCAGGCCGAACCGTATCTGCTCGATCTCTACCGGCACCGCCCGGGACACCGGGTGTGGCGCTCGCGCGTGGTCGACGCCGGCGCTGTCACCGTGCCCGCCTTCTGCGTCGCGGGGTGGCGGGACCTGTTCTGCGACGGATCGCTTCGCGCCTACGAGCAGCTCCAGGGACCGAGAAAACTGCTGGTCGGCCCCTGGATGCACACCATGCCGCAGGAGTCGCCGTTCGACCCGGTCGACTTCCACGCCCTGGCGCTGCGCTGGTGGGACCACTGGCTGGCCGGGATCGACAACGGGGTCGACCGGGAGCCCCCCGTCACCGTCCGGGTGCAGGGGCACCGGCCGCGGTGGCGCAGCTTCGACTCCTGGCCGCCGCCGGGGGAGCCGTTCTCCGTGGCCGCCTCGGCGGGACCGCTCGCAGCCCGGCTCGACCCGGCCGTCGGCTCGCTGAGCGGACTGTGGGCTATCCCCACCAGCGGCTTCGGCCTGCCGGGCGACCAGCACGAGGACGACATGGCCGGTCTGACGGTCACCGGTCCGCCGCTGGAGCGGTCGCTGCTGATCGTCGGCCGACCGGCGGCCGCCCTCGCGGCGGCGCAGGTCTGCGGATTCGGACGGCTGGTCGTCAAGCTGACCGACGTCGATCCGCGCGGGCGCTCGACCCTGATCACCGGTGGCGTGCTCGCCGACCCGTCCACGGCCCACCGGGTCGTGCTCGACCCCACCGCCTACCACCTCGCCGCCGGGCACCGGCTGCGCGTCGTGGTCTCCGACGGCGCCTTTCCGCGGCTCTGGCCCTGCGGATCCGAGTCGGCGCCGGAGGACCGGGTGCTCCGGCTCACCCGCCTGGACCTGGAACTCCCGGCGGTCGCCGGCGCCGAGGGCCGGCCGGCGATACTGCCGGTACCGGGCGGCGGGGACGGGGCAGAGCTCTGGATCGGGGACGACCCCCGATGGAGCGTCAGCCGCGACCCGATCCACCGTGCGACGACGGTCACCATGGGCGGCAGCCTGTCCGCCCGGACCCCGCAGCGGGAGCACCTCCTCGAGCTGGAAACGGAGCTCATGGCGACGGTCGAGGCCGCCGTGCCGGGCGCGGCCCGGATCCACGGCAGCTCGACCACGACCGTCCGCCTGGGCACCGGGGAGCGCATCGTCGTCCAGGTGGAACTGCGGCTCACCGAGGGCGCGGCTGTGGCCGCCGGCACGGTGCACATCGACGGCGTCGAGGTGCTGAACCGCCACTGGCACAGCGCAGACGAGGCCTCCCGCCGCGACCGGCCTGCTCCGGTGGGGGACTCCCCGGCGCGGGCGGCGGCTCAGTAGGGGCCGGCGATCTCGCCGGACCCGCGGGCCACCAGCCGGGTCGGCAGGACCACCGTGCGCGGGGGTGAGCTGTCGCCGTGGATCCGGGCGAAGAGCAGGTGCGCGGCGGTGCTGCCCATGGCCACCGGGTCCTGGGCGATCACCGTGACCGGCGGGTCCAGCTGGTCGGCGAGCACGAAGTCGTCAAAGCAGACCAGCGCGGTGGTGGCGGGCAGGGCGGCCCTGACGCCGAGTCCGACGATGCCGTTGCTGGCCAACACCGCCGTCGGCGGGTCCGGGCGGGCCAGCATCCCGGTCACCGCGGCGGCCGCGTCGGGGCCGAGCCGCAGGCCGTGCCGGACGATCGACGGATCGGCCGGGATCCCCGCGCCCGCCAGCGCGGTGAGGTAGCCGGCGTAGCGCTCCTCGATGGTCCAGATGTCCAGCCGGTCGCCCAGATAGGCGATCCGCCGGTGGCCGTGCGCGATCAGATGGGCGATCGCCTGGTTCGCCGAGCCGCGGTTGTCCACGACCACGGTGTCGGTCTTCAGCCCGGAGGCGGAGCGGTCCGCGCAGACCACCCGGGTGCCGGTGGCGACCGCGTTGCGCAGGAAGCGGTGGCTTCCGGCCACCGGGATCAGGATCAGTCCGTCGATCCGGCGCGAGGTGAACGCCGAGAGCACCTCGCGCTCGCGGACCGGGTCGTCCCGCGAGGAGCCGATCAGCACCACGCTGCCCTGCCGCCGGGCCACGTCCTCGACCGCGGAGGCCAGCGAGGCCATGAACGGGTCGGCGACATTGTCGAGCAGGATGCCGACGGTCTGGGTGAGCTGGCCCTTGCGCCGCAACTGCCGGGCCACGTCGTCGCGCTGGTAGCCCAGCGAGCGGATGGCGCGGTGCACCCGGGCGGCGGTCTCGGGCATCACCCCGCGCTCCCCGTTGACCACCCGGGAGACCGTCATGGTGCTGACACCGGCCTGCCGGGCGACGTCCTTCATCGTGGGCCGAACCGTCATGACCCGGCCCCCTCCGGCGAGATCGAACGGTAACGATACAACGCCTGCAAGGCTATTGACGTCGCATCAGACCGAGGTTGAGGATCGGAGCGCTGTTAACGATACCAAGCTGACAACGATGTCGACAGGAGTGGCAACGATGCCCGACCCCCTGCTCGCGGCACGCGGCGTGGTGAAGCGGTTCGGACATGTCCAGGCCCTGCAGGGCGCGGACTTCACCGCCTACGCGGGCGAGGTCGTCGCGCTCATCGGCGACAACGGGGCCGGGAAGTCGACGCTGGTGAACATCCTCTCCGGAGTGGTCCAGCCGGACGGCGGGGAGATCAGCGTCGAGGGGAGGCCGGTGAGCTTCACCGGCCCGATGGACGCCCAGCGGCACGGCGTCGAGACCGTCTACCAGGACCTCTCGCTGGCCCCGCACCTCGACGCCGCCGCCAACCTCTACCTGGGGCGGGAGATCCTGCGCGGCGGGTTCCTCCGCCCCTTCAAGGCGCTGGACCGGCCCGCGATGCGTCGCGCGGCCGTCCAGGCGTTCTCCGAACTCGGGGTGACCCTGCTGGACGTCGGCGCGCCGGTGGGCGAACTCTCGGGCGGGCAGCGGCAGTCGGTGGCCGTCGCCCGCGCGGTGGCCTTCGCCCGCAAGGTCATCTTCATGGACGAACCCACCGCCGCGCTGGGCGTGGTGCAGCGCGGCCGGGTGCTGGACACCGTCCGCCGGGTCCGTGACCGCGGCGTGGGCGTGGTGCTGATCAGCCACAACATGCCGGAGGTGCTGTCCGTCGCGGACCGGGTCGAGGTACTGCGGCTGGGCCGCAGGGTGGCCTCGTTCCGGGCGGCGGACAGCTCGATCGAGGAGCTGGTCGGCGCGATGACCGGATCGCTGGACCAGCCGGATGCGGGGAACAGCGGTAACGGCAGCGGGGGTGCGGAGAAGTGATTCAGCGTCAACTCCCCGAGTGGGCCCGCCGGGCGCTGCGCCGCAACGAGGCCTGGACCTTCGCCATCCTGGTGGTCCTGGTCGCCTACTTCTCCATCTCCGCCCCGGGGAAGTTCTTCACCGTCTACGACATCACCCAGATCGCCGTCAACGCCGCCATCTACCTGGTGCTCGGCGTCGGCATGACTTATGTGATCATCACGGCCGGCATCGACCTCTCCATCGGCTCGGTGCTGGTGCTGGCCGCGGTGGCGGCCGGCGAGTACACCATCCACCACGGTGCGGCGGGAGCCGGCTGGGGCACCGTCGCCGTCAGCATCGTGATCGCGCTCGCGGTGGGCGCCGCCTGGGGTGCGCTGCAGGGGGCCCTGGTGGCGACGGGCAGGATCCCGGCGCTGATCGTCACCCTCGGCGGCCTCGGCGCCGCCCTCGGCCTGGCCGAGATCGCCACCGGCGGCCAGGACCCGTCCGGCGCCGCCGCGGCGCACCTGCAGAACAGCCTCGGTTACGGGAAGGTGCTCGGCATCCCCTGGCTGGTGGTCCTCGCCGCCGTGGTCACCGTCGTCTTCGGGCTGCTGCTCGGCGGAACCCGGTTCGGCGTGCACACCTTCGCCATCGGCTCCAACCCGGCCGCCGCCCGCCGGGCCGGCATCCCGGTCGGCCGGCACCTGGTGAAGGTGTACGCGTTGATGGGGCTGCTGGCCGGGCTCGGCGCGGTGATGTGGCTCGCCTCCTACGGGACCACCTCCATCGCCGGGCACTCGACCGACAACCTCAAGGTCATCACCGCGGTGGTGCTGGGCGGCACCAGCCTCTTCGGCGGGCGCGGCTCGGTGCTGGGCACCGTCATCGGCGTGTTCATCCCCGCGGTGCTCAGCACCGGCCTGATCGTCGTCGGCGTCCAGCAGTACTGGCAGGACGTGGCGGTCGGCGCGGTGCTGGTCGGCGCGGTCTACCTGGACCAGATGCGCAAACAGACCCGCGAACGGATCTGAGCGGACCTGAGCAGACCTCAGCAGTCAACACCCCCTCGGCAGAAGGAGATCGGACGCGATGGGAACGACGGCACGAGACAACACAAGAGCCCTGCTGGCGCTGGGCGCCGCGGCCGCACTGGCCCTGACCCTGTCGAGCTGCAGCTCCGGCTCCGGCAGCTCGGGCGGCGGCTCCAAGAGCATCACCCTGATCACCGGGGTGAAGAGCGACCCGTTCTACATCACCATGACCTGCGCCGCCCAGGCCGAGGCCAAGGCCAAGGGCGTCGGCTTCACCGCCGACGGCTCCGCGCAGTGGGACGTCTCGGTGCAGCGCCCGCTGATCGACTCGGTGGCGGCGGCCAAGCCCGCCGGGCTGCTGGTGTCACCGGTCGACACCACGGCGCTGACCCCCTCGCTCAAGCAGATCCAGAACGCCGGGACGAAGGTCGCCCTGGTGGACACCTCGGTGACCGACCCCAGCATCGGCATCACCCGGATCTCCTCGGACAACGTCAAGGGCGGCCAGGTCGCGGCGGACGCGCTGGCCAAGCAGATGGGGGAGAAGGGCTCGGTGATCGTGATCAGCGTCAAGCCGGGCGTCTCCACCACCGACGACCGGATCAAGGGCTTCACCCAGGAGATGGCCAAGTACCCGGGCATCTCGGTGATCCCGACCCTCTACGACAACGACCTCCCGGCCACCGCCGCCTCGCAGATCCAGTCCACTCTCGCCGCCCACCCGGACCTCGGCGGGGTGTTCGCCGGCAACACCAACACCGCCCAGGGCATTGCCACCGGGCTCAAGCAGGCCGGCAAGCAGGGCACGGTGAAGGTGGTCGCCTTCGACGCCGAACCGGACGAGGTCACCGCGCTGAAGGCCAACACCATCCAGGTGCTCGTCGCCCAGGACCCGGCGGCCATCGGCACCCAGGCCGTCGACCAGCTCGTCGACTCCTTCAACGGCAAGCCGGTGACCGCCTCCATCGGCACCACCATGGTGGCGATCACCCAGCAGAACATGAACGACCCGGCCGTCAGCAAGTACTTCTACAAGGCTGCCTGCTGACCGGCGGAGACATAGTGCACCCGCTGTCCTGGGTGGTCGTCGTATGCTCCCTGCCATGACCACCCGGTACGGCACCCGTCCCACCATGAAGGACGTCGCGGCCAGGGCACGGGTCGGGCTGAAGACCGTCTCCCGGGTGGTCAACGACGAGCCCGGCGTCACCCCGGAGACCGCAGCCCGGGTCCGCAGCGCCATCACCGAGCTGGGCTTCCGCCGTAACGACAGCGCCCGGATGCTCCGCAAGGGCCGCACCGCCAGTGTGGGACTGCTGCTGGAGGACATCGGCGACCCCTTCTACTCCGTGCTCAGCCGGGCTGTGGAGGCGGTCGCCCGATCGCACGGGTCGCTGCTGTTCACCGGCTCCAGCTCGGAACACCCGCAACGCGAGCGGGAGTTGGCCCTGGCCTTCTGCGCCCGCCGGGTGGACGGCCTGGTGATCGTGCCGGCCGGGGACGACCACCGCTATCTGCTGCCGGAGCTGGAAGCCGGGACGGCAGCCGTCTTCGTGGACCGGCCGGCCGAGCGGATCGAGGCCGACGCCGTGCTCAGCGACAACGCCGGCGGCGCCCGGGAGGGCACCTGGCACCTGATCCGGCAGGGCCACCGCCGGATCGGCTTCCTCGGCGACCAGCCGCAGATCCACACGGCGGCCGAACGGCTGCGCGGCTACCGGGGGGCCATGGCCGCGGCCGGGCTGCCGCTGGACCCCGACCAGGTGGCGATGGGACCCACCGACCCGGCGACCGTCGCCGCCGCGCTGGACCGGCTGACCACGGGGCCACGGCCGGTCACCGCCCTGCTCACCGGCAACAACCGGATCACCCTCGAAGTACTGCGGCGGCTACCGCTCCTGACGTACCGTCCGGCCCTGGTCGGCTTCGACGACCTGGAACTGGCCGAACTGCTGGTCCCCGGTCTCACCGTGGTCGCCCAGGACCCTGCCGCTCTCGGTCAGACCGCCGCCGACCTGCTCTTCCGCCGCCTCGACGGCGACACAGGACCGCCCAGGACCGTCCGCCTCGCGACCCGGCTGATCCCGCGCGGCTCGGGGGAGACGGCCGCGCCCTGAAGAGCGTCCCTGAAGACGGTCCCTGAAGGGTGGTTCACCGGGGCGGCCAGTAACCTCCGGGCCGGCAGTGGGGTTGCACAATTCCGTGCAACGAATGCAATCCGCGTTGGCCGGTCGCGCACGGCTCCCGCTGTGGTTCTGCCTCCTCGCGGCGGCCTTCACCCTCATCCAGCTCTCCCAGGTCACCGCGAGGGCATCGCCCGACACCACGCAGTACGTGTCGTACAGCCTGATGCTGTCGGGTGACAGCCGTGAGCAGGCGGCGGCCGACACGATGAGGTTCTTCTGCGCGAGCCGCGAGGCCCAGGCGGCGGAGGCGGCACGGCTGGACGTCAGGGAGTTCGACGTGCCGCAGCACAACGGCCGGGTGTACGCGCAGTGCCTGGCGCAGCAGGAGGCCACCGTACGGGCCGTCGAGCGTCGTGGCGGTGTCAGCGGCTACATGTCGCTGTTCTCCACCCCCCGCATGTCGGCGATCTACGTCGGACGTCCGGGCTACGCCCTCTTTCTCATGCCCTACCTCGCCGCCTTCGGGATCGCCTGGGGGCTCTGGGCGGCCGCGGTGACGGTGACCGTGGCCGCCGCCGCCCTGGTGGTGGCGCTGCTGCGGACCATGGGCGCGACGGTTCCGGTCGCACTCGCGGGGGAGGTCCTGTACTTCCTGACGCCGATCGGCGGGCAGGCCATGCGTCCGCTCTCCGAGGGCCTGATGCTCGTCGGGGTGGCCGCGGTCGCGCTGGGCTGTGTGCGGGTGCTGCACGACGATGCGCGGTCGCTGCGCTGGGTGTGGTGCGCGCTCGCAGGGTTCGCGCTCACCGCCGTCACCAAGTACTCGCAGGCGTTGTTGCTGGCCGGCTGCCTGATGGCGGTGGCTCTGGCGCTCCTGCTCCGGCAACGGCTGCGTCGGGAACCGGCCCCGCGAGGAGTCCCGGTGCTGGTCCTGCTGGGGGCGGCGGTCGTTGTCGGGGTGCAGTTCGCGGTGCTGGCACTCCATCTGCCGTCGGGGCGGGAGAGCATGCAGGATCTGCTGACCTCGCACTTCACTGCTCCCGACGTCTCCTCGCCCTGGCACGGTCTGCTGCTGCTGGACCGCAACTTCTGGATCGACTGGATGCGGCGGCAGTTCACCGACCCGCTCACCACGATGCTGCTGCTCGCCGGGGTCTGGGGCGTGTGGCGCGGAGGGCGGGCCGTAGCGACGGTCCTGTTCACGGTGGCCGCTGCCGGGCTGCTCAACCAGGCGGGCCATCCTCTGGTCGGGGAAGGGCTGCGGTTGATGGTGCTCACCTGGTTCCTCCCCGTGGTCGGCCTGCCGCTGCTGTGGACGGACCGGAGGAAGCAGGAGTCCGGGCCCGACCACCTGATGTCCCGCCGGCGAGGGGCCCCGCGCCCGAGGGAGGTGCCTCAGCCCGGTTGACTCGCGGTCGGCGGGTCGAACGCCGCCCGTTGTCAGTGCCGGGTGGAAGACTTTCCGGCATGGACGAAGACAAGGCCAAGGCCGACCTGATCCGCAATCTCCAGACCGCCCGCGACGCCCTGCTGTGGAAGCTCGACGGGCTCTCCGAGTACGACGCCCGGCGCCCGATGACGCCGACCGGCACCAACCTCCTGGGGCTGGTCAAACATGTCGCCTGGCTGGAGCTGGGCTACTTCGGCGACACGTTCGACCGTCCTTTCGAGCTGCCGCCGCCCTGGTCCGCGGACGACGCGGAACCCAATGCCGACATGTGGGCCACCGCCGACGAGACGCGCGCGGAGATCGTCGGCCTCTACCACCAGGCGTGGAAGCATGCGGAGGCGACGTTCGCCGCGCTGCCGCTCGACGGTGTCGGCCAGGTGCCGTGGTGGCCCGCCGAGCGGAGCGAGGTGACGCTGCACCGGGCCCTGGTTCACATGATCGCCGAGACCGACCGGCACGTCGGTCATGCCGACATCGTCCGGGAACTCATCGACGGCTCGGCCGGCCTCCGGGAGGACAACGACAACCTGGCGCCGCACGGCGCCTCCTGGGAGGAGTACCGGAGCCGGCTGGAGCAGGAGGCCAGGAAAGCAGGGGGCTTGTCGTAACGGGATGGACACGGTTGGCGCGGATCGTGAAGAACTTGTGTTCGCATCGAAGCTCCGGCAACTACCTTGGGGCCCTTCATTGTTGGGACAACGGGGGTCTCGATGACAGTAAGCCCGGCGCTGAAGGTGCTGGTTCTGGACGACTGCCCCACAGCGGAGATCCTGCTCTGGGGTGACCTGGACGCGACCGCGGACGGTGTGCTGGCGGAGGTGGTGGCCGGGATCCTGATCGACCCGCAGGTTCTGCGGATCGAGGTGGACGTCGCCGGGTTGGCGTATGTCGACGCCTGCGGTGTGGCGGCCCTGTTCCGGGCCAAGCTGCGGGCGGCCAACTTCGGGGTCTGCCTGCGTCTGGTGCGGGTGCGTCCGCCGCTGCACCGGCTTCTGGACTGTGCGGAGGTGTGGCGCTCGCTCGCCGACCCCGAGTAGGGATGATACGGATCGCGCCATTTTCCCGGGTCGACTGTGCGTGGGGGCGGGGGGACCTCTGGGCCACAGGCGCGCCTGGTAAAGTCGTTGATCATTCATCAGAACGACGCTCCGGGAGCGAACATGGCGGATTCGACGGAGTGGATGAAAGCCGGTCTGGACGGGCCGCCGCCCAGGATCGACCTGCGCACGGACGTGGCGCACACGGCCCGGATGTACGACTACTTCATCGGCGGCAAGGACAACTTCCCCGCCGACCGCGAGGCGGGCGACAAGGTCATCCAGAACGCGCCGTTCGTGACTCACGCGGCCCGTGCCAACCGTCGCTTCCTGCACCGCGCCGTCCGCCAGCTGGCCGCCGAGCACGGGATCCGCCAGTTCCTGGACATCGGCACCGGGATACCGACCTCCCCCAACACGCATGAGATCGCCCAGGCGGTGGATCCGGCCGCGCGGGTGGTCTACGTCGACAACGACCCGATGGTGCTGGCCCATGCGCGCGCCCTGCTCACCAGCGCCAAGCCGGGCCGCACCGCCTACATCGACGCCGACCTGCGCGACCCCGCCGCCATCCTGTCCTCGCCGCAGCTCCTCCAAACCCTGGACCTGGACCAGCCGGTGGCGCTGATGCTGATCGCGATCATGCACTTCATCCCCGACGACCAGAACCCGTACGGCCTGGTCGACGAATTGCTGCAGGCCCTCCCTGCCGGGAGCTTCCTGGCGCTCTCGCAGGTCACCCATGACTACGCCCCCGACGAATGGGGCGCGGTCGAGGCGACCTACGCCGCAGCCGGAATCCGCACGAAGATCCGCAACCACGCCGAGGTCGCCAAGTTCTTCGACGGCCTGGAGGTACCCGCGCCCGGCGTCGACCTCATCTCCCGCTGGTGGCCGGAACCTGCCGACAGCCCGTTCGCCGCACTGACCGACGCGGAGATCTCCTCCTACGGCGCGGTCGGCCGCAAGCCCGGACCGGCCTGACGGCGTGGTCGGTCCGAAGCCCGAACGGGGCAGGTCCGCGCCGGGGACCACCGGCGCGGACCTGTGCCGCCGCCATCTCCCCTGAGGCGGCGGACGGAGCGCAACCCTCAGGGGGAGAGATCCGGCCTCACCCCGGGGTGCGCAGTCTGGTCAGCGATACGCGATTTGATGATTGCCGAGGCAGTGCCTACGAGGCGTCATGCTGCCATCTCCTACGTGACTCGACGCCGAAGTGCTGAGGGCGCGCGGCCGAGGTCCGGGGCAGCATCGTCAGCATAGGGGAGGCGCCGATCCCTGAACAGGGTTCCAGCCTTTTCTGCAAGGGCTGGGTGGGATGATCCGTCCATGCGACTGATCCTGCCGCTGCTGGAGGTCCGGCCGCGTTGGCGTCAAGCAAACGGCATGCCCTCGGCGTCACGCTATTGTCGGTGCGGTGATCAGTGAAAACTACCAGGCGCTGTACACGGCGATCGCCGGCTCCGCGGCCGGGCTCACCGGTCTGCTGTTCGTCGCCATGTCCGTTGCGCCGCGCAACGTCACGCCCGAGCATCCGGTGGTCATCCAGCAGGTGCGCGCCGCCGCTTCCCTCACGGCGTTCATCAATGCGCTCGCGGTCTCACTGTTCGGCCTGGTGCCCGGGAACCATGTCGGGTATCCGGCCATCGTGGTCGCCTGCGGCGGCATCTTCTTCACCGCTGCGGGTGTTCGGTCGATGATGTCCGAATCCCGGTCGCTGTGGCGGATACGGCGTCAGTTCGGGTTGGTCTTCCTGCTGCTGCTCACCTTCGGGTTCGAGCTCGTCAGCGGCATCGAACTGGTCCGGAATCCCGGGAGCGTCGCGGCCGCCGAGACCCTGGGCAACCTCCTGGTAGGACTGCTGATCATCGGTATCGCCCGGGCGTGGGAGCTCATCGGCGACCGGGACACCGGCATCATCGCCTCGATCGCGGTGCTCACGGGCCGTGAACGCAGCCCAGCCGTCCCGCCCGTCCCGCCCGTCCCGAAGGGCTCGCCCGAAGCCCCGGAGTGATCCGGGCGGATCAGGTCACGCGCGGCCGCAGCTCGCGGCGGACCACCAGGCGGAGGCCGGTCCAGGTCGCGTCGATGGCGCACACCTTGTTGTCGACCAGGCCGGTCGGCAGCGCGAGCTCCCGCACCACGTCCTCGGTGACCTCGGTGGGCACCTTCGAGCTGCGCTTGGGCCAGGCGATCCAGAGGCCGGCGGCCGGTGTCATCAGCGGACGTGCCGAGCTGACGGCGTCGGCCACCTCGGCACGGAGCAGGGTGAAGGCGACGACGACGTCGAAGGGTTCGGTCCCGTGGAGGCCGGTGGACAGGCTCACACCGCCGGGCAGCGGGTCGAGGAGCGCGTCGAAGCCGACGGGGGCGGCGAGCAGGGCGACCCTGGTCTCCGGCTTGATGCCGAGCTTGCGGGTCAACGGAGTCGCGGGGTTTTCGGGCACCCGCCAACGATCGTCCAGCGGTATCCGTCGTGCAAGTCCGGCGCGCTCGCCAGGGACGGTCGCGGGATGCTATGCCAGGGGCTATGCCGATGCCCGTTGCGATCTCCGTCGAGGACCTGGCCGCCGGAGCGGCCCACGCCCCGCTGCTGGCCGGGGGCGGCGCCGTGGTGGACCCGTTCGTGCTCGTCGACCTCGACGGCGGCAACGGAGCAGCGCTCGCTCGGGCCGTCGAGCGGGCGCAGGACTGTGATCGGCTGCTGGTCGGCATCACCGCGGGGCCGCCGTCGTCCACGCCGGGTCCGCTGGTCGAGGCGCTGGACCTGACCCTGGCCACCCGTGACGACGGTGACGCGCGGGTGGTCGCCGTCGACGATCCCCGGGCCGAGGCGGGTGCGCTGTACACCAACGTCCTCGCTCATCCGCAGGCCGCCCTGGTGCTGGGCCGACTGCTCAGGGTCGGCCCGCGGCTGACCGTGGGCGAGGCCCTGGACGCCGAGTCGCTGGCCTACTCCACCCTGCTGGGCGGCCAGGAGTTCGCCCGCTGGCTGGCGGCGCGGGGGGACAGGCCGGCCCCGCCCCCGGCGCCCGCCGAGGCCGTACTGGTGCGGCGGGACGCGGACACCCTGCGGCTCACCCTGAACCGGCCCGAGCGGCGCAACGCCCACGGCCGCGAACTGCGCGACGCGCTGGTCGACGCGCTCGCGATCGCGGAGGCGGACCCCACGGTGGCCGCGGTCGTCCTGGACGGCAACGGTCCCTGCTTCTGCTCCGGCGGCGACCTCGCCGAGTTCGGGACGGCCCCGGACCTGGCCACGGCGCACCTGGTGCGGACCCGGGCCGGCGCGGCCGCCCCGCTGCACCGGCTCCGCGACCGGATCACCGTGCGGCTGCACGGCAGCTGTGTCGGCGCCGGCATCGAACTGCCGGCCTTCGCCGCCCGGATCGTCGCGGACCCGGGGACCTGGTTCCTCCTGCCCGAGCTGGGCATGGGCCTGATCCCGGGGGCCGGCGGCACGGTGAGCATCCCCCGCCGGATCGGCCGCTGGCGCACCCTCCACCTGGTGCTGTCCGGCACCCCGATCGGGGCGGAGCGGGCGCTGGACTGGGGGCTGGTCGACGGCGTGGAGCGGGTCGAGCCGGCCGAGCGCGTCGATCAGCGGCTCGGCTGAGGCGTGGATCACCAGGACGGACTGTGGCGGACGGGGCCGAGAAGCGGAAACCTGGTGGGCAGCACCCCGATGCCCCGCCAGTCCACTGACGTACTGTCACCGCACCTCGGAGGAATCACAGATGACCGGACCCCAGCACCATGCCAGGGACACCGCCGCGCTCGCGCTGCGGGCCACGCTCGGACCGATGCTCTTCGTCCACGGCTGGAACAAGGTCTCCGGGCCCGGCGGCCTGAAGGGCACCACGGGGTGGTTCGAGGCGCTCGGGCTCAGGCCCGCCGCGGTGCACGCCCGGATGGCGGCCGGGACCGAGATGGCGGCCGGGGCCGCGCTCACGGTGGGCCTGGCCAATCCGCTGCCCGCCGCGGCGGCCGTCGGGCTGATGGCGGTGGCGGCCCGGACCGACCACCGGGGCAAGGGCTTCTTCGTCTTCAAGGGCGGTTGGGAGTACACCGGAGTGGTCGCCGGGGCCGCGGTGGCGCTGGCCGCCCTGGGCCACGGCCGCTACTCGGTCGACGGTCTGCTGAAGCGGCGCAGCGAGGGGCTGGTGCCGGCCCTGCTGGCCGCCGGACTCGGCGGTGCCGCTGCTGCCGGGCTGCTGGCGCTGTGCTACCGGCCGGAGGCCGAGGACTCCAAGACCGCGAAGCCAGAGCCGGAAGACCTACAGCCGGAAGACCTCAAGCCCGCCGAGGCGGATGCGGAGTGACGGGCACCGCCCGCAACGCCGACGCGACCCGTTGGGTCGAGCTGGCCGAGGTCGACAACGTCAGGGATCTCGGCGGCCTGCCGGTGCAGGGCGGCGGCTCCACCCGCCGCGGCGTGCTGTTCCGGGCGAGCACCCTGCAGGAAGCGACGCCCGCCGACGTCGAGGTGCTGCTCGACCGGCTCGGGCTGCGTACCGTCGTCGATCTGCGCGGTCCGCGCGAGTCGGAGCGTGAGGGCCACGGGCTGCTGGAGGCGACCGCAGTACGCCGGGTCAACCTGCCGGTCCGGCAGGCCAAGGGGGTGCCCGCCGACGCGGTGCCGGACGTCAGCGGCAGCCGGCTGACCGACTTCTACCTGGCCATGCTCGCCGGCAGCGGCCCCTCCCTGCTGGCCGCCGCCCGGATCGTCGCCGACCCGGAGCAGCACGCCGTGCTGTTCCACTGCGCCGTGGGCAAGGACCGCACCGGGCTGCTCGCGGCGGTGCTGCTGGACGCGGTCGGGGTGCCCGCCGCGGCGATCGCCGACGACTACGCGCTCAGCGGCTCCCGGACCGCCCGCATCGGCGAGCGGCTGGCGCGACTGCCCTCGTACCGCCGGCTCCCGTCCGTGGAGCACGGACTGATGTCCGCCGACCCCGAGGTGATGCACCGGTTCCTGGAGATCCTGCGGGACGGGTCAGGGGGCGGTGCGGGCTGGCTGCTCCGCCAGGGGCTGGCCGAGGCGGAGCTGCGCGCCCTGCGGACGGCGCTGGTCGAGGGGTAGGCCGCCCGGGCCCCGGGGTCAGCCCCGCTTGACGGCCACTCCGCCGTACATGGCGATGTCCTGGTCGCGGATCTGCGGGGCGTCCTGTTCCGGCCGCCAGTGGTGGACCAGGGTGACCCCGGGGTCGAGCAGGTCGTAGCCGTCGAAGAAGGCCAGCGACTCCGCCCGGTCCCGGATCTGCAGCGGGATGCCGCGGGCGTTGTACTCGCGGCCGACGCCGCCGACGCCCACCGGGTCGGTGTCGCCGGTGAAGACGGTCAGCGCCAGGAAGCTGCCCGGGGCCAGCTCGTCCATGATCCGCCGCACGATGCCCTGCGGGTCGTCCTCGTCCAGGATGAAGTGCACGATCGCGATCAGGGACAGGGCCACCGGCTGCTTCAGGTCCAGCACCTCGCGCAGCCGCGGGGCTCCGATGATCGAGTCGACGTCGCGCAGGTCGGCGTCGATGTAGCAGGTGCTGCCCTCGGTGGTGCTCGACATCAGGGCCCGCGCGTGGGTCAGCACGATCGGGTCGTTGTCGACGTAGGCGATCCGCGACTCGGGGGCTATGCCCTGGGCTATCTCGTGCACATTGGGCGAGGTGGGGATGCCGGTGCCGATGTCCAGGAACTGGCGGACGCCGTGCTCCTCGGCCAGATGCCTGATCACCCGCTGCATGAAGGTGCGGGTGGTGCGCATCGAGATCGGCAGGGCCGGCCAGGCCTGCACCGATGCCTCGGCAGCGACCCGGTCGGCCTCGAAGTTGGTCTTCCCGCCGATGAGGTAGTCGTAGACCCGGGCCGAGTGCGGGACGTCCATGCGCAGGTCGACGCCGGGCGAGCTGTCGTCCTGCGGCTTCTGCTCCACCGGGTCCATGCCTGACATCAATTCGCCTCTTCCGTCTGCCTGCTGGGAACCGTTACCAACTCCGGTGGTAGCAAGTCGTGCTGTGCATGGTAACGGTGGAACCTGATCGATGGTGGTCGGTTTCACGGTCCGGAGGTGAGGGCTTTCTTACGAGTCGTCATGTACAGATAGTTTTCAAACCGTTGACCTGTCCGAGATCAAGGCGTAAACAATGGGGGAGTCACCCAGCTGCCCGACATGCCCATGTCGGCAATCGGCGCAACACCCCACGGAGGCCTGGTTGTTGGGCGCTTTCTGAGTATTGCGATTGTTAGCGCTAACAAGATTCCGCCGCCGCCGGACCGGCTGGGCGTGTTCGTGATGCCTCCGATCAGCGGGTTTTGCATGCCGTGACAGTTCCTGACGTCGTGTTAGCGCTAACACGACGGTCCTTCACGCTCTGGATGAGAGGTTCGCAGTGATTCTCCGGCACCTGAGAAAGGCACTCCTGGCCGCGGGCACGACCGTCGCGCTCGTCGTCGCCCTCCTGATCGGCACGGCCGGGACGTCGCAGGCCGCCACGTCCCTCCCCTGTGACATCTACGCCGCCGCGGGTACGCCCTGCGTCGCCGCGCACAGCACCGTGCGCGCGCTCTTCGCCGCCTACAGCGGCTCGCTCTACCAGGTCAAGCGGGCCTCCGACGCCACCACCACCGACATCGGCACGCTCGCGGCCGGCGGCTACGCCAACGCCGCCGCCCAGGACACCTTCTGCGCCGGCACCACCTGCGTCATCACCGAGATCTACGACCAGACCTCCGAGCACAACAACCTCACCATCCAGGGTCCCGGCGGCAACGGCGGCCAGGACGTCGGCGCCGTCGCCAACGCGCTGCCGGTGACGGCCGGCGGACACTCGGTCTACGGCGTCTATGTGTCTCCCGGGGTCGGCTACCGCAACAACAGCACCACCGGCGTCCCCACCGGCAGCACCGCCCAGGGCGCCTACATGGTCGCCTCCGGCACCCACGTCAACAGCGGCTGCTGCTTCGACTACGGCAACGCCGAGACCTCCGGCACCGACACCGGCAACGGCCACATGGACGCGATCAACTTCGGCACCGAGTGCTGGTTCTCGCCCTGCACGGGCTCCGGCCCCTGGGTGCAGGCGGACCTGGAGAACGGCCTGTTCGCCGGCGGCAACGGCTCCAACGCCAGCAACCTGGGCAACTCCAGCGCCTTCGTCACCGCGCTGCTGAAGAACAACGGCACCAGCACCTACGCCATCAAGGGCGGCAACTCCCAGTCCGGCTCGCTCACCACCTGGTACAACGGCTCGCTGCCCACCACCGGCGGGTACATCCCCATGCACCAGGAGGGCGCGATCATCCTGGGCACCGGCGGCGACAACAGCAACTCCTCGGCCGGCTCCTTCTTCGAGGGCGTGATGACCTCCGGCTACCCGACCGACGCCGCCGACAACGCCGTCCAGGCCAACATCGTCTCGGTCGGCTACACCACCCCGGCGTCCGCCGGCGGCGCGGTGCACGCGGTCGGCGCGAGCAAGTGCCTGGACGTGCCGGGCTCCAGCACCACCGCCGGAGTCCAGCTGCAGATCTACACCTGCAGCGGCGGAACCAACCAGGCCTGGACGCACACCTCCGCCGGCCAGCTGACCGTCTACAGCGGCAGCTCGCCCCTCTGCCTGGACGCCGCCGGCGCGAAGACCACGGCCGGCACCAAGGTGGAGACCTGGACCTGCAACGGCGGGACCAACCAGCTGTGGACGCTGAACTCCAACGGCACCATCACCGGCGTCCAGTCGGGCCTGTGCCTCGACGTGACCGGGGCGAGCACCAGCAACGGCGCCCTGGTGGAGCTGTGGACCTGCAACGGCGGCAGCAACCAGCGGTGGACGCTCGGGTAGCCACTGTGGCCGAATAATCGTCCACCTGATCCAAGATTTCGGGAATAGGTGGAGGAAGTCCTCCGGTTGACCCAGATGACAAGGCTGTCGTCCGGTTGTGCCATCGCGCAGCCGGACGCGCCGGGCCGGCACTGGAGGCGAATCGATGAGCATCATGACGCACGGCACCCACCGTCCGCGTGCGCTGCCGTCCGGCGCCTGGATCCGTGTGGTGGCGGGGGCCGTCGCCCTGCTGGGGGACGCGGCCGCGACCGTCCTGATCACCAACCACCGCCTGCCGGTCGCCGTCGCCAGCGTCTCGCTCGCGGTGCTGGCCTGGTACGCCCTGCAGCGGCTCACCGAGCGACGCTCCCAGCCCCGGAGGCCCGGCGCCTCGACCGAGGGGTGAGCGGGATGAACCCCACCGCGATCGTCGACGCCGCGGGCTTCTGGTCGTACGGCGTCGTCTTCCTGCTGACAGCCGCGGAGACCAGCGCGTTCTTCGGCATCTTCATGCCCGGGGAGTCGTTGGTGCTGGTCTCCGGCGCGCTGGCCGCCAAGGGCGCTCTCGACCCGTTGGCGCTGGCCGCCGTGGTGGTGACTGCCGCCGTCATCGGTGACAGCATCGGGTACCTGCTGGGCCGCTGGTTCGAGCGGCGCCCCGGCGCCGACGGGATGCGTCGGCGGACCGTGCGGGCCCGTGACTTCCTGCAGCGGCGTGGTGGCCCGGCCGTCTTCGCCGGACGCTTCATCGGCTTCGTCCGCTCCTTCGTGCCCTTCGCCGCCGGCGGCGCCGGGATGCCGTACCGCCGCTTCCTCGGCTACAGCGCGTCGGCCGCCGTGATCTGGGGTGTGGGCTCCGTCGCCGGCGGCTACTACCTGGGGCCCTCGGTCGAGCAGCTGGTGCGCACGGTGGGCGTCGTCGGCGCGGCCGTCTTCGCCGGCGTGATGCTGACCGCCCTCCTCGTCGTCCCGGCCGTGCGTCGGCGCACCGGCCTCCGCAGCTCCGCGGTCGGCGCCGGTGCGGACCTCATGTTCTCCGGGGACGGCCTCGGCTCCGCCCTGCCCGCCCCCAGGCCGGCCGCACAGCACCCGACCGCCGCTCCCGTACCGTCCCGGTGCGCGCAGGCCCGGCGGTCGCATCTGCGCCGGGCGACCCAGGTGCGGCTGCCGCTGCACCGCCGGGTCAGGCAGGTTCCTGCACCGACTCCCCAGCGAGCGGTGCGGAGCAAGGCGGGTTCGGACCGCTGAACCCGGGCGGCAGGCCCGGCGGCGTTCGTCAGTCCGGCGGCGCCGTGGAGCCGCGGATGACCAGCCGGGCGGGCAGCACCACCGTCCGGGCCACGGCCTGCGGCTGAGTCAGCAGTTCCACCAGCAGCTGGGCGGCCTGCATGCCCATCTCGTGGTGCGGGACCCGCACGGTGGTGAGCGGCGGCCGGAAGCGGTCGGCGAAGGGCATGTCGTTGAAGCCCACCACGGACACGTCCCGGGGGCAGGAGCGGCCCTGGGCGGCGAGCTCGGCCAGTGCCCCCAGGGCGATCAGATCGTTTCCGGCCACGATGGCCGTCGTCTCCGGGTACGCGTCCAGCAACTGCCGGGCCGCCGCGCGGCCGGCCGGCTCGGTGTATCCGGTGCACTCCACCACGGCTCCCCGGGACGGGCCCGCCTCCTGCTGGAAGGCCCGCAGCCGGACCGCGCCGGTGGAGACGGACTGCGGCCCGGCCAGATGGGCGAGGCGGGTGTGGCCGAGCCGGCGCAGGTGGGCCACGGCCTGGGCCATGCCGTCGGCGTCGTCGCTGACCACCGCGGGGGTGCCGGGGAGGTCCACGGTGCGGTTGACCGTCACCAGGGCGGTGCCGAGTTCCGCGGCCTCGGCCAGCAGCGGGTGCTCCCGGCGGGCGGTGGCGACGATGAAGCCGTCCACCCGGCGGCTGGCCAGCTCGGCGAACTGGGCCCGCTCGCGGGCCTCGTCGTTGTCGGTGTTCACCAGCAGCGCCGTGTAGCCGTGAGTGTCCAGCCGGTCCTGGATGCCGCGCACGATCGGCGGGAACAGCGGGTTCATCAGATCCGGGACCAGCACCCCGACCGCGGTGGACCGGCTGGTGCGCAGTCCGCGCGCCAGCGTGTTGGGCACATAGCCGAGGCGGCGGGCGGCGACCGCGATCCTGCGCGCGGTCTCGAACTTGACCTGGTTCCTGGTCTCCGGATTCAGGGCGCGGGAGGCCGTCGCCTTGTGCACGCCGGCAGCGCGTGCCACGTCATCGAGGGTGGGGCGTCGGCCGGCCATGGCGTCACCGTAGGCGTGGCCGGGAACCGCCGCAATCCTTTGCACTACGGATGCCCCAACGATATTGACACTCCATCAGGCGAGCGGGAGACTCCACCGCAATCGTTCGCAGTGTTCTGGCCGCGTTAGGAAGGACGGCGGACCATGAGCAATCCCAGCACAGGCACAAGCGGAGGCGTCGGCAGAGGCAGACGCGGCGTCCGGACCACCGCCGCGGCGGTGGCGGCGGCGGGGCTGGCACTGGCGGGTTGCAGCAGCAGTTCGGCGGCCAAGCCCGCCGCATCCTCCAGCGTCCAAGGACCGCTGACCATCGGCATATCGTTGTCGCTCACCGGTGACTTCTCCGACTCCGGCAAGGCCGCGCAGCGCGGCTACAAGCTCTGGGCCCAGACGGTGAACGCGGCCGGCGGGGTGCTGGGCCGCCATGTGGTCCTGGACATCGTCGACGACACCTCCAGCCCCACCCAGGTGGTGACGAACTATCAGAACCTGATCACCAAGAACCATGTGGACCTGGTCTTCGGTCCCTTCTCCAGCCTGCTGACCGTCCCCGCCTCGCAGGTCGCCAAGCGCTACGGGTACGCGTTCCTGGAACCTGCGGGCGGCGGCCCGGCGGTGTTCAGCCAGGCGCTGCACAACCTGTTCTTCGTGCAGCCGGCGCCGGTCGTCCAGCAGGGCGACGTCTTCGCCGACTACATCCTGTCGCTGCCGGCGTCCGAGCGTCCGACCACCGCCGCCTACCCGGCCCTGGACGACCCCTTCGCCTCGCCGATCGCCGCCGAGGTGCGCACCCGGCTGGAGGCGGCCGGGATCCGCACGGTCTACCAGCAGATCTACCCCGCCGAGGCGACCGACCTGACCTCGGTGGTCAGCGCCATGTCAGCGAAGAAGCCGGACCTGGTGGTCGCCGGAACCCAGTCGGCCGACGCCTACGCCCTGGTCAAGGCCATGGTGCAGCTCAAGTGGGCGCCCAAGATGCTCTACCTGTCCAACGGCGCCAACGACCCGCTGAACTTCCCCACCAACGTCGGCGCCGGCCACGTCAACGGGATCTTCTCCTCGGGCGACTGGTTCCCCACCGCCACCACCAGCGGGAACGCCGCCTTCGTGGCCGCGTACACCGCGACCTTCGGCGGCACGGGCACCAGCATCGACAGCACCTCCGCCGAGGCGTACTCCTGCGGCCAACTGGTCCAGGAGGTCGCCGCCAAGACCGGCAAGGTCGACAACGCCACGCTCATCAGCACGCTCCACTCGGGCAGTTGGCCCACCCTGGAGGGCGATCTCAGCTGGAACTCCGCCGGCGCGGCGAACTCCTCGTACGTGCTGGTCCAGTGGATCGGCGGAAAGCTGCTCCCGGTCTTCCCGGCCAACCGGGCGCAGTCCACGCCGGTGCTGGGCAAACTGCCCTGGGGCGGGTGATCGCGGCGTGCACGAGACCATCCAGGCGGTCATCCTCGGGCTGCTCACCGGCGGCGTCTACGCGCTGATGGCGAGCGGCCAGACGCTGATCTTCGGGGTGCTGAAGGTGGTGAACCTGGCGCAGGGGGCGCTGGTGATCCTGGCGGCCTATCTCAGCTCCAGCCTCTTCGCCTCCTTCGGCATCGACCCGTTCCTCACCGTGCCGATCGTGGCGCCGGTGATGTTCCTGCTGGGCGTGGCCGTGCAGTGGTGCCTGCTGCGGCCGCTGCACCGCTCGGACGCCTCGCAGCTGTCGCTGCTGGTGACCTTCGCGGTGGCGCTGGGGATCGAGGGCCTGCTCGCCCTGGTCTACAAGTCCGACTACCGCACCATGCAGCCGAGTTATGCGAACGACTCCTGGACCGTGGCCGGGTACCAGATCGGCGAGGTGCGGCTGGCCGCCTGCCTGCTCTCGCTGGCCACCCTGGGCGCGCTCGCCCTGCTGCTGAACCGCACCCGCTTCGGCCGCGCCGTCCGCGCCACCGTGCAGAACCCGACCGCGGCCCGGCTGCTGGGCGTCGAGAGCACCCGGGTGGCCGCGCTCGGCTTCGGCCTGGGGGCGGTCACCGCGGCCGCCGCCGGCGCGGTCTACGGGATGGTGTACTCGTTCAACCCCAACAGCCACTACGACCTGATCTCCCGACTGCTGTCCATCGTCATCCTGGGCGGACTCGGCAGCCTGGGCGGCACCGTCGTCGCGGCGCTCGCCATGGGCGTGCTCTCGGCGCTGGTCGGTGCGCTGGTCTCACCGGTGTGGTCGGACTTCAGCTTCTTCGTGGTCCTGCTCGCGGTCCTGCTGGTGCGTCCGCGCGGGCTGTTCGGGGCGCGGCTGCGGGGGGCGCTGTGAGTGAGGCTGTGAGGGGCGCACTGAACGGCGTACTGAAAGGCGCGCTGAGGAGCGCCCCGAGAGGCAGTGCCAGGACGGCCGTCGCGATCGCCGCCTTCCTCGCCGTGCTCGCCGTGTTCCCCTTCCTGGTGACCGCGCCCTGGGTGCTGACCATCGCGCTGTTCACGCTGATGTACGCGGTGCTGGCCAGCGCCTGGAACCTGGTCGGCGGCTATGCCGGCTACCCCTCGCTGGGCCATGCCGCCTTCTTCGGGCTGGGCGCCTACACCGAGGCGATCTGGTTCGAGCACCACGGCATCGGCTCCGGGCTCACCCCCTTCGCGGTGCTGCCGCTGGTCGGCCTGGTGGTCGCCGCGGCCGGCCTGCCGGTCGCCTGGATCGCCATGCGGACCCGCTCCGACGTCTTCGCCATCGTCACCATCACCCTGCTGTTCGTCGCCCAGACCCTCGCCTACAACCTGCGCGGGATCACCCACGGCGCGCAGGGGATGGCCATGCCGGTCCCGAACTTCGCCCCGGCCACCTTCGAACGGCCCTTCTACTACGCGATGCTGGCCCTGCTGGTGTTCGCGCTGGTGCTCTCCCACGCCGTGCTGCGCAGCCGGCTGGGGCTGGCGCTGCTGGCGATCCGCGCGGACGAGGACAAGGCGCGCGGGGTGGGCGTGCCGGTGGGCACCGCCAAGCTCGGCGCCTTCGCGCTGTCGGTGGGGATCACCGGCATGGCCGGGGGAGTGTGGGCGTACTACCTCTCCTTCATCTACCCGCAGTTCGCGGTGGACCCGCTGGTGACCATCGCCATGGTGCTGATGGTCTTCCTCGGCGGGCGCGGCACGCTCTGGGGGCCGGTCCTGGGTGCGTTCATCGTCGCCCCGGCGCAGCAGTACCTCGCCTACCAGTACGGGGCCAACCAGCTCTACCTGATCGGGTACGCCGCGCTGTTCGTCGTGATCATCCTGGTGCTGCCGCGCGGCATCCTGCCGACCCTGGGGGAGCGGTGGCGGAAACGGCAGCTCCGCCTGCCCGCCGACGTCGCCGGGGAGCAGCCATGACCGCGCCGCTGCTGGAGGTCCGCGGGCTGGACAAGCGCTTCGGCGGGGTCGCCGCCGTCGACGGCTGCTCCCTCACTGTGGAACGGGGCACGGTCACCGGACTGATCGGCCCCAACGGATCGGGCAAGACCACGCTCTTCAACCTGGTCACCGGCTACCTCCGGGCCGACGGCGGCGACGTCCTGCTGGACGGACGCCGGATCGCCCGGCCCGACCCGTCCCGGCTGTACCGGCGCGGACTGTGCCGCACCTTCCAGCAGCCCCGGGTCTTCCCGGACCTCACCGTGCTGGAGAACCTGCTGGTCGCCTCCGGCCACCCCTGGCCCGCCCTGGCCGGCCCCCGGGCCCGCGCGGACGACCGGGCCCGGGGCGAGGCGCTGCTGGCCGAGTTCTCCCTGGCCGGCCTGGCCGACGACCCCGCCGAGGAACTCTCCTACGGCCAGCGCAAACTGCTGGAGTTCGCCGCGCTGCTGATGAGCTCACCGCTGCTGGTCCTGCTCGACGAGCCCACCGCCGGGGTCAACCCGACCATGGTGCGCACCATGGAACGGCACATCCGGGCCCGGCACGCCGCCGGGACCACCTTCCTGGTGGTCGAGCACGACATGGGTCTGGTGATGCGGCTGTGCGACCCGGTGGTGGTGATGGACGGCGGGCGCGTCATCGCCCAGGGCCCGCCCGGTTCGGTGCAGACCGATCCGCAGGTCCTCGACGCCTACCTGGGGAGCTGACGCGGTGTCGGTGCTGCTCGAACTGCGGGGCGTGACCGCCGGCTACGGCGCCGGGGACGTGCTGCGCGGCGTCGACCTGACGCTGGACCAGGGCGAGGTGCTGTGCCTGATCGGACCCAACGGCGCGGGCAAGTCCACCGTGCTCAGGGTCGTCAGCGGGCTGCTGCGGACCGGCCGGGGCCAGGTGCTGCTGCACGGCGAACCGGTCGACCGGCTCTCACCGCGCGAGCGGCTGCTGCGCGGCATCGTGCAGGTGCCGCAGGAACGCAGCCTGTTCCCGGCGATGACCGTCTGGGACAACCTGCTGATGGGCGGCTACCTGCTGGACGGCACCCGCAGCGGACGGCGCGAGGTCCGCCGACGCGCCGACGCCCTCGCCGAGCGCTTCCCGCTGCTGGCCAGGCGGCGCCGGGCCAGCGCGGGATCGCTGTCCGGAGGCGAGCAGAAGCAGGTCGAACTGGCCCGCGCGCTGCTGCTGGAACCCGCCCTGATGCTGCTGGACGAGCCCTCCATCGGGCTCGAACCCCGGGCCCGCAGGGCGGTCTTCGACACCGTCGGCGCACTCGCTGCCGACGGCCGCACCATCCTCCTGGTGGAGCAGAACGCCCGCTCCGGGCTGGCCGCCGCCGACCGCGGCGCCGTCCTGGAGAGCGGCCGGGTCCGGCTGACCGGCAGCGGCGCCGAGCTGCTGGCCGACCCCCGGGTGGCCCGGCTCTACCTGGGGGCGGGCGGGGACCCGCCCGCACAGCAGAAGGAGGTGAGCCGTTGAACGAACCGTTGAACGAGCCATCGAACGAGCCGACGAACGCCACGAACACGCCACCCGACGCCGGTCTCCCCGGCACCGGCTGGATCGGCACCGGACGGATGGGCTTCGCCCTGGCCGGCCGGCTGCTCGATGCCGGGCACCCGCTCCTGGTGCACAACCGCACCCGGGCCAGGGCCGAGCCGCTGGCCGCGCGCGGAGCGGTGATCGCCGACCGGATCACCGATCTCGCCGGCTGCGAGACCGTCTTCACCATGGTCGCGTCCTCCCCGGACTTCGCCGAGGTCACCCTCGGCGAGCACGGCCTGCTCAACGGTGGGACCGCGCCCCGGGTGCTGGTCGACTGCTCCACCGTCGACGCCGAGGTCTCGGCACGGGTCCGGGCCGCCGCGGACCGGAAGGGGACCCTGCTGCTGGCCGCGCCGGTCAGCGGCAACCCCGGCGTCGTCGCCGCGGGCCGGGCCAGTTTCGCCGTCTCCGGGCCGGAGCAGGCATACCACGAGGTCCGGCCGCTGCTGGCCGCGCTGGGAACGGCGGTGACCTATGTGGGCGAGGGCGAGGCCGCGCGCCTGGTCAAGCTCTGCCACAACATCCTGCTCGGCGTCCTGGCCCAGTCCCTGGTCGAGGTCACCGTCCTGGCCGAGAAGCACGGTGTGCCGCGGGCGGCCTTCCTGGAGTTCCTCAACTCCTCCGTACTGGCCTCGGCCTTCACCCGTTACAAGGCCCCGGCCCTGGTCCACCTGGACTTCACCCCCACCTTCACCACCACGCTGCTGCGCAAGGACCTCGACCTCGGCCTCGCCGCCGCCCGCGGCGCCGAGGTCCCGATGCCGATCGCCGCCGCCGTGCACCAGCTGGTGCAGGTCGCCGTCGGCGCCGGCCACGGCGAGCAGGACTTCGCCGCGCTGCTGCTGGAACAGGCCAGAGCGGCGGCGCTCACGCTCGTGCCCGAGTCCACCGAGGTCGACTCAGGTCTGTGAAGACCGAGAGGGAACACCGAGAGGAGCCAGCCATGCTGACGAATGGTCAGCTCACCCCCGCGCCGGGCCGCACCGCGGTGGACTTCGAGCAGCGGGTCGACTTCGCCCGGCTGCGCGACTACCGGCTCGCCCGCGCCCGCGCCGCGCTGGACGCCTCCGAGCTGGGCGCGCTGCTGGTCTTCGACACCAACAACATCCGCTACCTCAGCTCCACCGTCATCGGCGAGTGGGCCCGCGACAAGTTCACCCGCTACTGCCTGCTCACCCGCACCGGCGAGCCGCACGTCTGGGACTTCGGCTCCGCCGCCCGTCACCACGAGCTGTACGCGCCCTGGCTCGCCCCCGGCCACAGCCGGGCCGGGATGCTCGGGCTGCGCGGCGCCATCGGCGCCGAGGCCGGGCTGTTCAACTCCGCCGTCCACGAGATCAAGGACCTGCTCGCGGCCGAGGGCGTGGCCGGGATGCCGCTCGGGGTGGACGTCGCCGAACTGCCCATGGTCTTCGAACTCGCCGCACAGGGCGTGCTGCTGGCCGACGCCCAGCAGGTGATGCTGGACGCCCGGCAGCTCAAGTCCGAGGACGAGATCCTGCTGCTCTCCAGCGCCGCCGCCATGGTCGACGGCGTCTACCAGGACATCGCCGAGGCGCTGCGCCCCGGCATCCGCGAGAACGAGATCGTCGCCCTCGCCAACAAGCGGCTCTACGAGATGGGCTCCGACGACGTGGAGGCCATCAACGCGGTCTCCGGGGAGCGCTGCAACCCGCATCCGCACAACTTCTCGGACCGCCTGATCCGCCCCGGCGACCAGGCCTTCTTCGACGTCATCCAGTCCTTCAACGGCTACCGCACCTGCTACTACCGCACCTTCGCGGTCGGCAGCGCCACCCCGGCCCAGCGCGACGCCTACACCAGGGCGCGGGAGTGGATCGACGCCGCGATCGAGCTGGTCAAGCCGGGCGTCGGCACCGACCGGATCGCCCGGGTGTGGCCGGCCGCCACCGAGTTCGGCTTCGCCGACGAGATGGCCGCCTTCGGCCTGCAGTTCGGCCACGGGCTGGGACTCGGCCTGCACGAGCGGCCGATCATCAGCAGGCTCAACTCGCTGACCCACCCCGTGGAGATCACCGAGGGGATGGTCTTCGCGCTGGAGACCTACTGCCCCGCCACCGACGGCTACTCGGCGGCCCGGATCGAGGAGGAGATCCTGGTCACCGCCGACGGACCGCGGGTGCTGACGCGCTTCCCGGCCCAGGAACTGTTCGTCGCCAACCCGTACTGACGCTGTGTCAGGAAGGCGCAACCCATGACCCAGGAACAGCACCTCCACCAGGATCTCCCTCAGGACGTCCAGCTGGACCTCTACCGCAGGCAGGCCGAGGTCCGGGTCTTCGAGAAGCGCGCCTACGACCTCTTCCTGCAGAACCTGGTCAAGGGCACCAGTCATCTCTCCCTCGGGCAGGAGGCCATCGCGGCCGGCTTCGGCACCGCCATGCGCGGCGACGACTACACCTTCGCCACCTACCGGGGCCACGCCCACACCCTGGTCCGGGGCGTGCCGATGGCCGCGGTGATGGGCGAACTCCTGGGCCGGGAAAGCGGACTGATGGCGGGCAAGGGCGGCTCCATGCACCTCACCAGCGTCGAGCACGGGGTGATGGGCTCCTACGCCATCGTCGGCGCGCACCTGCCGATCGCGGTCGGCGCGGCCTGGAGCGCCCAGTACCGGGGGAGCGGACAGGCGGCGGTGTGCTTCTTCGGCGACGGCGCGACCAACATCGGCGCCTTCCACGAGGCGCTCAACCTGGCGGCGGTGTGGCGGCTGCCGGTGGTCTTCGTCTGCGAGAACAACCTCTACATGGAGTACACGGCGATCGCCTCGGTCACCGCCGTCCCCCGCCCGGCCGCCGACCGCGCCGCGGCCTACGGACTGGAGCCGCTGGTGGTGGACGGCAACGATGTCGAGGCCGTGTACGGGGTCGCCCGCACCGCACTGGAACGGGCCCGCACGGGGTCGGGCCCCAGCCTGGTCGAGGCGCTGACGTACCGTCACGGCGGCCACTCCCGGGCCGATCCGGGCAAGTACCGTCCGGCGGCGGAGGTCGAGGAGTGGCTGTCCCGCGACCCGGTCACCGGCTACCGCGAGCGGCTGCTCGGGCGCGGCATCCCGGCGAAGATCCTCGACGACATCGACAGGGAGGTGCGGGCCGCCGTAGACGCCGCCACCGAGGCGGCCAAGTCCGCGTCGGCGCCCGCGCCGGAACGACTACTCAGCCAGGTCTGGACCGACGGAGGCTCCTCATGGCGCAACTGACCTACCGCGACGCCGTACGCCGGGGCATCGCCCAGGAGATGCGCCGGGACGAGCGCGTGGTGCTGATCGGCGAGGACGTCGCCGCGGCCGGCGGGGTGTTCAAGACCACCCCCGGGTTGCTGGAGGAGTTCGGCCCGCGCCGGGTGCTCGACGCGCCGATCAGCGAACAGGCCATCCTCGGCGCGGCCATGGGCGCGGCGATGACCGGACTGCGGCCCATCGCGGAGATCATGTTCAGCGACTTCCTCGCAGTCTGCTGGGACATGGTGGCCAACGAGATCGCCAAGACCCGTTATATGACGGACGGTCAGGTCTCGCTGCCGCTGGTGATCCGCACCGCCAACGGCGGCGGGCTGCGCTTCGGCGGGCAGCACTCGCAGAGCGTGGAGAACTGGGCGATGGCGGTGCCGGGGCTGAAGGTCCTGGTCCCGGCCACACCGGCGGACCTGATCGGGCTGCTGGCCGCCGCCGTGCGCGATCCGGACCCGGTGCTGATCTTCGAACCCAAGGCGCTGTACCCGGTCCGCGGCGAGGTCCCGGACGGCGACCTGCTGGACACCCTCGGCACCGCACGGGTGCTGCGGGCCGGCGGCGACGCCACCCTGGTCGCGGTGGGGGCGATGGTCCCGCGCGCGGCCGCGGCGGCCGAACGGCTCGCGGCGGAGGGCATCGAATGCACCGTGGTCGACCTGCGCTCGCTGGTCCCGCTGGACGTCCGCACCCTGCTGGACGCCGTGGCCGTGACCGGCCGGCTGTTCACCGTGGAGGAGAACCCGCGGCTGTGCGGCTGGGGCGCGGAGATCGCCTCGATCGTCGCCGAGGAGGCGTTCGGCGCGCTCACCGGGCCGATCGTCCGGATCACCACACCGCACGTCCCGCTGCCCGCCGCAGACGCCCTGGAGGACCTGGCCCGGCCCTCCGTCGACCGGATCACGGACACGGTGCGCAAGGCGCTGGGGTAGCGCGCCGGGTCGGCTGCCGGTCGGGGTCGGCCGGGTCGGTTCAGCGGCCCCAGCGGCGCTGCTCCTCCATGCGTCGGCGGACCACGGCGAGGTCGATCAGGGCGATCACCACGAAGCCCGCGCAGATCGCCGCGTACACCGCGAAGAACTCTCGCCCGGGGCTGCTGCCCGGCTCGGCGGCAGCCGCCAGCAGGCAGAAGACGACCGTCCCGGCCAGGAACAGCGCGCCGAAGGCCCGGGCCAGCATCCGCCGGGCGGGGAGGTCGCTGCGCGCGGTCAGCGGCTCCGTACCGTCGTTGGCGAAGCGCCGCAGCTCTCCCCGGGTCAGGCGTCGGCTGTGGTCGAAAAGGTGGCCGCCGATGTGTCGCATGGGAACCTCCCAGGACTCTCGCCAGGACCCCTACCCGGCCCCGCCGAACGGAACACCGGCGGTCAGCCGGACAGCGCTCCCGGCCAGGGACCAGGTGCGACCGCGACCTGCTGTTCGGCCGTCTCGGTGCGGTACACCCGCAGTCCCCGGGCCTCGTAGTTGCGCAGCGCGGCCGGGCCGTCCAGGGAGCAGGTGTGCACGGTCACCCGCTGCGTGCCCGGCAGCGACGGATGGCGCTCGTCCAGGTCCCAGGCGCGCCGCAGGCCCTCGCCGAGCAGGTGGCCGCCGATGCGCCGGCCGATGAAGGCCGGCAGCAGCCCGAAGTAGGCGATCTCCACGACGCCCCCGTCGTGCGGCTCCAGCTCGACGTACCCGGCGGGGGTGCCGCCGACCCACGCCACCCAGAGCTCCACACCGGGCTTGGCCAGGTACTGCTCCCACTGCGCGTAGGTCCACGGCAGCCGGTCCGTCCAGGACCAGGCGCCGCCCACCGCCGTGTAGAGGAAGCGGGCGAACTCCGGTCCGGCCGACTCCGCCCGCACGACCCTCACATCCAGATCCCCAGGGGCCGGGACGGCACGGACCTCCTCGGCGGAGCCCTGCTCCAGGTGCCAGGTGGTGACGCTATCGGTGCTCTCCACCATCGGCATGCTCCTTCGACGTTCCCACGACTACCGGAACTGATCGTAGAACCCGCGTCGTGGCTGCTCACACGGGGGCAGGGCAGCCCCGTCGCCGAACAGATGGGTCCCGTCGGAGCGTAGCCGCCCACGCTCAGGCGGTGGCCAGCGCCTTCCCCGCTGATCCCAGTGCGCCCAGCAGTGCCGCGACCGGCGTCACCCGGGTCTGGTCGGGCCAGAGCAGAGCGAAGATCCTCCGGGTCGGCCAGCCTCGCAGCGGTCGCGCCACCACCCGCGGATCGGTGTGGGCGTTGACGCCGAGGTCGTTCATGATGGCGAGCCCGATCCGGTTGGCGACCAGGGAGTGGATGGTGAGCTGGTCGTCCGAGGTGGCGGCGATGCGCGGGCTGAACCCGGCTTCCTGACAGGCCGCCAGAAAGCGGGTGCGGCCGGTCTCCAGGACCCAGCGCTCGCCGGCGAGATCGGCCAGGGCGACGGCGGACGAGGTGGCCGCGGGGTGGTCGGCGGGGAGCAGCACGCACCGCCGGTCGGTGAGCAGCGGGACGCGGTGCAGCCTCGGGTCCGCAGGCTCCACGCCGTCCTCGCCGGCGAACGTCTCGTCGAGGTCGCACATCACGGCGAGGTCGACCTCGCCGCTGAGTACCAGCCGCTGCGAGACCGCGCACTCGGTCTGTGTCAGCACCACCTCCAGCTCGGGGTGGGTGCGCCGCAGGGCGCCCAGTGCGGCGGGTACGAGCCCGACGCACCCGCTCTGGAACGCGGACAGCCGTACCTGGCCGCCCCCCGCCGTGACCAGGGACGACAGCTCGTCCTCCGCGGTGCGCAGCGCGGCCAGTACCGTCTCGGCGTGCCGGGCGAGCGCCTGTCCGGCCGCAGTGAGCCGTACGCCGCGTCCCTGCCTGGTGGTCAGCGGGGCGCCCACGGACCGCTCCAGGGCACGCATCTGGTAGCTCACCGCGGGCTGGGTGTAGCCGAGGGCCTCGGCTGCGGCGGTGTAGGTCCCGGTGCGGGCCACCTCGGCGAGGACCTGCAGTTGTCGGGGATCGTACATGCGCCCAGCATAGGGAGACACATAAAGAGAATCCATGAATTGTCGAGAAAACCCTCATTGGACCTATGGGTCGATCCTGGCCATGCTCGTCGCATGCCCGCTGAGTCCGCGAACGACGTCCTGCTCCGGCTGGCCGACGTCAACAAGTCCTTCGGGGCGCACCAGGTGCTGTACGACATCGACCTGGAACTGCGCTCCGGCGAGGTCGTGGTGCTGCTCGGGGCCTCCGGCTCGGGCAAGTCGACACTGATCCGCTGCGTCAACCGGTTGGAGACCCCGGACTCCGGGGAGATCAGCCTGGACGGCGTGCCGGTCCCGGTGGAGGGCCGTGAGCTGGCCCGGATGCGCTCGCAGGTGGGCATGGTCTTCCAGTCGTTCAACCTCTTCGGCCACCGGACCGCGCTGCAGAACATCACCATGGCCCCGGTCCGGGTGAAGGGCGTACCGAAGGTCCAGGCCGAGGAACGGGGACGGGCGCTGCTCGACCGGGTCGGCCTGGCCGGCAAGGCGGACGCGTATCCCTCGCAGCTCTCCGGGGGCCAGCAGCAGCGGGTGGCGATCGCCCGCGCGCTGGCGATGGAGCCCCGGCTGCTGCTTTTCGACGAGCCGACCTCGGCGCTCGACCCGGAGATGATCAAAGAGGTCCTCGACGTGATGGCGGAGCTCGCCGCGGAGGGGATGACGATGCTCGTCGTCACGCACGAGATGGGCTTCGCCCGCCGCGCCGCCGACCGGGTCGTCTTCCTGGACGCCGGCCGGATCGTGGAGACCGCGCCGCCGGAGGAGTTCTTCGCCAACCCGCGCACCGAACGGGCCCGCGACTTCCTGTCCAAGATCCTCAGCCACTGAACTCCGTGAACCACCGAACCCTATGGAGGGTCCGTAGATGAGAACGACCGCATCCCGGCGCGTCCTGACCGCTGTCGCCCTGGCGGCCTCTTCCGCCGCTGTCCTGACGGCCTGCGGCTCCGGTTCCTCGTCGTCACTGCCCCCTGCCGCCGGGGCGAGCAGCACCGGGAGCGGTAGCGGCGCCTCCTTCCAGCAGGTGATCGACGACGCCCCGGTCGCCGCCGCGTCCGACATCCCGGCCGGCAGCCCGATGGCGGCGATCAAGGCACGCGGCGATCTCGTCGAGGGCGGCACCGACACGTCCGCGCTCTTCTCCCTCACCGACCCGGTGAGCGGCAGGACCACCGGCTTCGACGCCGGCCTCGCCGCGATGCTGGCCAAGTACATCACCGGCCAGCCCAAGGTGAAGCTCGTCCAGGTGCAGGTCGCCACTCGCGAGGCCCTGCTCCAGAACGGCACGGTGGACGCCGTGTTCGCGACCTACACCATCACCCCCAAGCGGGCCACCAAGGTCGCCTTCGCCGGACCGTACTACACCTCGGGCGACGCCATCCTGGTGAAGAAGTCGGACAGCTCCATCACCAAGGTCGCCGACCTCAACGGCAGGACCGTCTGCACCGAGTCCAGCTCCACCGCCGCGGCGGACATCAAGAAGTACGCGCCCTCCGCCAAGCTGGTCCTCTTCGACCAGAACTCCCAGTGCGTGAGCGCGGTCGAGCAGGGCCGCGCGGACGCGTACGTGCTCGACCAGGCGCTGCTGCTCGGCGACGCCTACCGCGAACCCACGAAGGTCAAGGTCGTCGGCCAGCCCTTCACCACCGAGCCGTACGGCATCGGCCTGCCGCTCAACTCGCCCGCGATGAAGACCTTCGTGGACGCCTGGCTGAAGAAGATCGAGGCGGACGGCGAGTGGGCCAAGCTGTGGCAGGCCACCATCGGCACCACGCTCGGCGGCTCGGCCCCGACCCCGCCCGTCGTCGGCTCCGCGGCCGGCAGCTGAGGCTGAAGGAGACCTGACGTGGCGTGGAGTTCCCTGGGGCACGGCCTGCTGTTGACGCTCGGGCTGATCGGCCTGGCGTTCGCGGGCGCGCTGGCGCTGGGCGTGCTGCTGGCGGTCTGCCGGATCTGTCCGGTGCCGCCGCTGCGCGCCGCCGCCACCGCCTATGTCACGGTCTTCCGCAACGTGCCGCTGCTGGTGCTGCTGGTGCTGTTCACCTTCGGGCTGCCCAACGTGGGCCTGCTCGTGCCGCTGTTCGCCAACGCCGCGCTGGCCATGGCGCTGTACTGGGCGGCGTTCGTCTGCGAGGTGGTCCGCAGCGGGGTACGGACCGTCCCGCGCGGACAGGTCGAGGCGGCGCGGGCCCTGGGGATGACGTTTCGTCAGATCCTCGGCCAGGTGGTGCTTCCGCAAGCGCTGCGGGCCATGGTGCAACCGCTGGCGAACGTCTTCATCGGGACGGCGCTGTCCACCTCGCTGGCCGCGGCGGCGGGGGTTCCCGAGATCACCACCTGGTACGAGAACCAGGCGAACCTCGCGGACGCCCCGATCACCGCCTTCGCCGTCATCTCGGCGATCTACGTGGCCATTACCCTGACGTCCGGACTCCTCGCCGGGCGCATCGAGCGGAAGGTGGCGATCCGGCGATGAGTTCCACCAGCAAGAGCGCAGGCGACGACCTGCTCTTCGACGCGCCCGGGCCGCGCGGCAGGCGCCGGATCCGCAGCGCCACCGGCCTCTCGTTGCTGGCCCTGGCCGCTCTCGCGGACTTCGTCTGGCACCAGTTCGACGTCAACGGCCAACTCGCCGCCGACCAATGGCAGATGTACAGCACGTGGCCGATCATCAACTACCTGCTGGTCGGCGCCGAGAACACCCTGCTGGTCACGGCCGTCTCCGCGGCTCTCGCCTTCCCGCTGGGCGGGCTGCTGGCCCTCCTGCGGCTCAGCCGCCACGCCCTGCCGCGTGCGCTCGCCCGCGGGTACGTGGAGTTCTTCCGGGCGCTTCCGCTGCTCCTGCTGCTGTACCTGTTCCTCTTCGGCCTGCCCCGGCTGGGACTGACCCTGCCGCCGTTCTGGCAGTTGGTGGTGCCGATCGCGCTGACCAGCGCCGCCGTCGTCGCGGAGCTGGTCCGGGCCGGCGTGGGCGCGCTGGACCGGGGCCAGGGCGAGGCGGCGGAGAGCCTGGGCATGACCCACTGGCAGTCCATGCGCTGGGTGGTGCTGCCGCAGGCGGTGCGGCGGCTGGTCCCGGCCCTGGTCAGCCAGCTGGTACGGCTGCTCAAGGACTCCGCGCTCGGCTACGTGGTCAGCTACCTGGAACTGCTGCACCGCTCGCAGGTGCTCGGCGAGTACTACCACACGGTGCTCTCCTCGTACCTGGTCGTGGCGGCCGTCTTCATCCTGGTCAACGCCTCGCTGTCGAAGACGGCGAGTTGGCTCGAACGCCGAGTGTGACGCAGCTTGTCACGGCGCCGTCGGACCCGACCGTTACCCCACCCACCCGTTGTACCCACGAAAGGCTCTTGTCGCATGTGCCGCCTGCTCGGCGTGGTCTCCCGTGGCCATCGGCCGCTGACCGACACGCTCTCCGGACTGCTCGACCCCTTCACCGCGCTCTCCTGCGAGCACGCCGACGGATGGGGTGTCGCCGCCTGGCGCGACGGCGAACTCTCGGTCGCCAAGGACACCGCACCCGCGCACACCAGCCCGGAGTACGCACAGGCACTGGAGACCGTCACCGACGCCGCGCTGCTCCACCTGCGCATGGCGTCCCCGGGCCTCGCAGTGGAAGCACGCAACACCCACCCCTTCACAGCCGGCACGCTCGCCTTCGCGCACAACGGCAACTTCTCCCCGGTGGACGCCCTGGACGGTCTCATCGACGCCGAGATCCTCGCGGGAGCCGCCGGCAGCACCGACTCCGAACGCTACTTCCTGCGGGTGCTCACCCGGCTGCGCGGCGGCGACCCGGACCCGGTGGACGCCGTCGCCCGCACCGCCGCCGACATCCGCGCCCGCGCCTCCTTCAGCAGCCTCAACTGCCTGCTGCTCACCCAGGACGCCCTGTACGCGTACGCGGAGCAGGACCCGGCGTCGGAGGTCAGCCGACGCCGCGGCCCGGAGTTCTTCCAGCTCTCCTACCGGATCCGCGGGGACGGCGTGGTGGTGGCGTCCAGCGGGATGGGCGCGGGGGACGGCTGGCAGCCGCTGCCGTACGGCCAGGTGCTGGAAATCCGCCGGGCCGACCTGCGGGTGTCCACGCACTCGGTCCTGACCGGGGTATGACTGCGCCGAGCAGCCATACCCTTCAGGGAATTGTCGATCGGTCCTGCTTGCCGCAGCCTCGTGTCTCCGAGGGATTTCGAAGGGGAGCAAGGGCATGACCAACGTTGACGTGCAGCACTTGGCCGACCGCTACATTGCCCTGTGGGTCGAGCCGGACACCGCGTTGCGGCGCGGGGCGGTCGAGAGCCTGTGGGCGCCGGACGGGGCTCATGTGCTGCACCCGCCGGTGGCGATCCGGGAGGCCGCTGACTCGCTGGGATTCGCTTCGGGCTCGCTGCGGGCCTGCGGACACGATGCCATCGAGACGCGGGTCGTCCGCAGCTACGAGAAGTTCGTCGCTTCCGGCGAGTACACCTTCCGGTCCAGGCAGGATGCCGTCGGTCTTGAGGACGTGGTGAAGTTCAGCTGGGAGATGGTGCCGGTCGCCGGAGGCGAGGCGGTCGGCGGGGGAGTCGAGTTCCTGGTCCTCGACCAGGACGGACGGATCTCCGCCGACTACATGTTCCCGGGGCTCTGAGGCTCACCTCCACCGGCGGCGGCTCCTTCGACAACTGGACGCCACCACCGGTGTGCGGCTCAGCCGGGGAGCTGCTGCAGGGTCCAGCCGTTGCCGTCCGGGTCGGTGAACGCGGCGTAGGAGACGGTCGGCTTGCCCGGCGCGCTCATGTCCTCCACTTCGGCGACCTCGACTCCCCGCCCGACCAGCTCGGCCCGGGCGGCGTGGATGTCGTCCACGACCAGGTGCAGGCCCTGGACCGAGCCGGGGGGAGTGCCGACGATGCCGACGCCGAAGGCGACCGAACAGGCCGACCCCGGCGGCGTCAGCTGGACCACGCGGAACGAATCGTTGGGGCTGAAGTCGAGGTCGACCTTGAAGCCGAGCCGGTCGGCGTAGAAGGCCTTGGCGCGGTCGACGTCGGCGACCGGGAGCGGAATCAGTTCGAGGCGGTAGTCCACGGCGGTGGTTCCCTTCACTTCACGAGGTCTGACGGTCAGTCTTCACCCGTGAGTCGAAACCGGCAGCCCGGAATCGACATCAGGGACGGGCGGGCGTCCGGGTCCGGCTGTCGTGGGTCTGCTCAGCGGACGAGGGCCTCGGACGCGGTCCACAGCCGGGCCGCGTTCTCCCGGTCCAGGGCGTACGGGGCGACGCCGGCAACGGCGCCGGCCCGCTCGCTGACCGGCTCGGCCTGCGCGCAGTCCTCGAAGTAGCGGCCGGTGACGCCCTCCACCGTCGGCGAGGCGGCCAGCAGCACCGAGGTCGCGGCGCCCTGCTCCACGGTCTTCTGCGGCGGCAGCGCGATCGCTCCGGCGGCGATGAAGTCGGCCACCTGCTGCGGGTCCATGTGCCTGGCCAGGGACGTGTCGCCGATATTGCCGGGCATCAGGGCGTTGGCGGTGATGCCGTCCCCGGCCCATCGCTCGGCGGCGCCGACGGCGAACAGGGTGTTGGCGGTCTTCGACTGCCCGTAGGAGGTCCACGGGTCGTAGGGGCGGAAGCGGTAGTCCAGGTCGTCGAGGACGACCGGTGAGAAGAGGTGGCCGATGGAACTCACCGAGACGATCCGGGCGCCGTCCGCCGTCGCGAGTGCCCGGTGCAGGCCGGTGGCGAGAGCGAAGTGGCCCAGGTGGTTGACGGCGAACTGCATCTCCTGGCCGTCGGCCGTGCGGGTGAGTTCCGGCAGGGCCATCACTCCGGCGTTGCCGACCAGGATGTGCAGTGGTCCCTGCCAGGCGGCGACGAAGGCCGCGACCGTCGACCGGTCGGCCAGGTCGAGCTGCTGAACCGTCAACTGCCCTGATTCAGAAGGCAGTTCCGCCTTCAGTCGGGCCGCCACCCGGGCCCCGGCCCCGGTGTCCCGGACGGCCAGGGTGACGTCGGCGCCCGCCGCGGCCAGCGCCCGGGCCGTCTCCACCCCGATCCCGGAGCTGGCTCCGGTCACCACGGCCCGACGGCCGTGCAGGTCGACGCCGTCGACCACCTCGGCGGCGGTTGTGCTGGCCCCGAACGTGCGGGTCTTCTGGGGTGCGGACATGCGATGGGTCTCCTTGTGTTGTGGTTCGGACTGGGCCCGGCCGGCTCTCAGCCGTTGAGCGTCCCCATGAACTCGGGTGCGTAGCGGTCGCCGGTGACCACGCCGTGCGGGGCCACCGCCTCGATCGCGGCGATGTCGTCGGCGGTCAGGGCCACCTCGGTCGCGGCGACGTTCTCCTCCAGGTAGCGGCGGCGCTTGGTGCCGGGGATGGCGACGGCGCCCTGGTGCTGGACCCAGGCGAGGGCCAGCTGGGAGGGGGTGACGTTCTTGTCGGAGGCGATGCGGCGGACCTCGCGGACGACGTCCAGGTTGCGGTCGAAGTTCTGGCCCTGGAACCGGGGGTCGGTCCGGCGCCAGTCGTCCGCGGCGAAGTCGTCCGGGCTGGTGATCGCGCCGGACAGGAAGCCGCGCCCCAGCGGGGAGTAGGCGACCAGGCCGATCCCCAGCTCCTGCAGCGTGTCGCGCACCCCGTCCTGCTCGATGCCGCGCTCGAAGAGCGAGTACTCGGTCTGGACGGCGGTGATCGGGTGGACGGCGTGGGCGCGCCGGATGGTCTGCGCGGAGGCCTCGGACAGGCCGATGTAGCGGATCCTGCCTTCGGCGACCAGCTCGGCCAGGGCGCCGACGGTCTCCTCGATCGGCACCTTGGGGTCGATGCGGTGCAGGTAGTACAGGTCGACATGGTCGGTGCCCAGGTGCCGCAGCGAGCGGTCCAGGGCATGGCGGACGTACTCGGGCCGACCGTTGAGGTCGAGCACCCGGCCGTCGTCGGTGATCTCGACACCGGTCTTGGTGGCGACCACGGCGGCATCCCGGCGCCCGGCCAGCGCCTTGCCGAGAAGCTGCTCATTGACGAAGGGGCCGTAGCTCTCGGCGGTGTCCAGCAGGGTGACGCCGAGCTCCAGCGCGCGGTCGATGGTGGCCAGCGACTCGGTCTCGTCGGTGGCGCCGTAGAAGGCGCTCATGCCCATGAGTCCGAGGCCCTGGGCCCCGACGGTCAGGCCCTGGCTGCCCAGTGTGCGGTGTTCCATGAGGATCCTCTGATCTGTAACTAACTGGATGGATACTAACGTAGGTCTGCGAACCGCCTATGTCAATAACTGGATAGTTAATTGCTACAGTGGCAGGCATGCCACGCGACTCCAGTGCCACCAAGGCCCGGCTGCTCGACGCCGCCTTCACCGAATTCGCCGCCTACGGCATCGCCGGGGCCCGGGTGGACCGGATCGCCGAGGCCGCGGGGGCGAACAAGCGGCTGATCTACGTCTACTTCGGCAACAAGGAACAGCTGTTCGACGAGGTTCTGCAACGGGCGCTCACGGCGGGCGCCGAGTCGGTGCCGTTCGACGTCGAGGACCTGCCCGGATACGCCGGTGCGATCTTCGACCACCTCGTCGCCCGGCCGGACCTGATGCGCCTGCGTCTATGGAAACTGCTGGAGCGCCCCTCTGCCACCGGACTCGAAAAGGATGCCTTCCGAGGCAAGGCCGCCGAGGTGGCCGAGGCGCAGCAGCGTGGCGAGCTGGCGCAGGAGATGGAGCCCGCGGATCTCCTGACCATGGTGCTCGCCGCGGCCCAGGCATGGTTCTGGGCCGCCGACGGCGCCGGCCCGGAAGAGGTCAGTCAGTCCTGGCCGCAGGAGCGGCTTGCCCTGCACCGCTCAGCGGTCGTCGAGGCTGCCCGCCGTATGAGCGAGCCGAAGACCGCCGGCGCATAGCGGCGGCGGCGTGGTACGGCCCTGGGTGGCTGGTCCGTCCGGGTGATCCGCTCCCTGGCCGGCGGACTGCGGATGGCCGTCATCCCGCTCGTCACCGAGGCTGAGGGTGTACGCCCACGCGGGGCGCGGTGAGGGGAGTGCGGCTTGGTGGTTCCCTTTCGCCGCGTTGCGGACCGGTTGCACCGGCGGGTGGAGCGACTGCGCACGCGAGCGGAGGAGCTGCGCGCACTGGCCGAGCGGCGGATGCCGGTGCTGACCGAGCTGACGGACCGTCTGCTGTCGGCCAACCTGCTCGACGCCGGGACCAGACTGGCCGCGCAGGCCTTCCTGACCTCCGTACCGCTGCTCTTCGCGCTGGGGGCGTTCGCGCCGCAAGGGGTCCGCGATCAGCTGCTGCATTCGCTGCGCTCGGTGTTCGGGCTGACCGGTGCGTCGGATCAGCAGCTGAACGCGGCGATCAGCGGCAGCACCGGTGACGAGCAGCTTCGCCAGACCACCGGGACCATCGGCCTGCTGATGGCCCTGGTGTCGTCGACCAGCTTCAGCCGGGCGATGGCCCGCGTCTGCGAGCGCGCCTGGCAGCTCCCCAAGTCCGGGACCAGGATCGCCGCCTGGCGCTGGCTGCTGTGGGTGGTCACGCTGATGGCGATGGTCCTCGTCCAGGGGCCGCTGCGGGACGGGTTCGGGGTCGGGATCTGGCTGGGAGTGCCGGTGAGCTTCCTGGTCGGACTGGTGGTGTGGTGGTGGACCCAGCACCTCCTGCTCGCCGCCCGCGTCGGCTGGCTGTCGCTGCTGCCGGGAGCGCTGCTGGCATCGGCGGCGATGTCCGCCCTCGCGCTGACCGCGCGCATCTACATGCCGAGCGCGCTGAACCGCTCGCTGTCCGCGTACGGCTCCCTAGGACTGGTGCTGGCGGTGCTGTCCTGGCTGATCGTCCTGTGCGCCGCCGTCACCTTCGCCATCACCATCGGCGCGGTCCTCGCCCAGGAACCCCCGCTCAACCGCTACCTGGGCGCGAGCAAGCCGACCTGACCGAAGCGCAGGACGACTACCGGCTGCGCATGCAGCGCTGCGCGCTCCAGCCACGATATTCGCCACCGCAAGCGCCGCCGGCGCGGCATCCCTTCTGCCGCAGCGGAGAGCGGTGGGCCGCTCCTTCTCGCTCAGCCGCGGAGGAGGCAGAAAGGGTGGCCGGCCGGGTCTGCGAAGATCCTCCAACCGCGGGTGTCGGCGTGGAGCAGGGTGGCGCCGAGGGCGAGGACCTGGTGTTGGGCCTGGTCGAGGTCGGGGACGTCGAGGTCCAGATGGAACTGCTGCGGGAAGGCGGCGTCCGGCCATTGCGGCGGCTGGTAGTCCTTCACGCGCTGGAACGCGAGAACGAGGCCGGAGCCCGTGTGCAGGGTTGAGAAGTCGTCGCTGGTGGCCCACCTGGCATCGGGCTGGTCGACCACGCCGCCGAGGAGCGATCGGTAGAACCGGGCGAGCCCGAGGACGTCCGGACAGTCCAGAACCACGCACTGCAGCTTGCCGATCATGGATGTTCCTCCCCGTTCCTACGAGCCGGCCCTTCGCTCGTAGACCCTAGCCGCAGCGGGCGAGCGTGCCGGCGCACGGGTTTGCCGAGCGCTGTGGCGTGCTGGGTCGTAGCCTCGGACGAGAGCACAGCGGCTGCGGCGAGTGGATGGTGTCGCGGCAGCACCGATCGGGAGGAGAGGAGCTGTCGTGGGGATCGTCTCGCCCGGGTTCCGGGGCAGGCCGCGCAGTGAGGGGGTCGAGTTGCCGCCGGGGCAGTATCTGGTGGAGGACTTTCCGGTGCTGTCTGCGGGGCCGACGCCGCGGGTGCCGTTGGACCGGTGGGAGTTCAGTGTCACCACCGAGATTGGGGAGACGTACCGCTGGTCCTGGGCGGAGCTGCTGGCGCTGCCCAGTGAGCGGATGACCGTGGACCTGCACTGTGTGACGCGCTGGTCCAAACTCCGCACGCCGTGGCAGGGGGTGTCCCTGGACACCCTGCTCGCCGGGGTCGAGACCGCCGCGGACTTCGCCATGGCCGACTCCTACGGCGGGTACACCACCAATCTGCCGTTGCAGGACCTGAGGAACGGCCAGGCGTGGGTCGCCTACCGCTACGACGGCAAGGACCTGTCCGCCGAGCACGGCGGGCCGGCCCGGCTGCTGGTGCCGCATCTGTACCTGTGGAAGTCGGCGAAGTGGGTCAGGGGCCTGCGGCTGCTGACCCAGGACGAGCCCGGATTCTGGGAGAGCGCCGGATACCACGACTACGGCGACCCGTGGCGCGAGCAGCGCTACCAGGGGGACTGAGCGTGGCCGCGGGATGGCGCGTCGCGCGGCTGGCGGGGGTGCACGACGAGACGGCGACGGCCCGGACCCTGGTGCTTGACGTCCCCGGCTGGCCGGGCCACCTGGGCGGGCAGCACGTCGACCTGCAGCTGACCGCCGAGGACGGCTACCAGGCCCAGCGCAGCTACTCACTGGCCGCCCCGGCGAAGGGCGACCGGATCGAGCTGACCGTGCAGCGGGTCCCCGACGGGGAGGTCTCCCCGTACCTCACCGAGGTGCTCACCATCGGGGACCCGATCGAGGTCCGCGGCCCGGTGGGCGGGTGGTTCGTGTGGCGGCCCGCCGATCCGGCACCCGTGCTGCTGATCGCCGGGGGCGCCGGCATCGTCCCGCTGATGGCCATGGTGCGGGCGCGCCGGGCCGAGGCGAGCCGCACGCCGTTCCGGCTGATCTACTCGCTGCGGACACCTGACGACCTCTACTACGGCGAGGAGTTGCGCCGCCCGGGTCCCGGTGACGCCGGGGCGGACACCACTCTGCTGTACACCCGGACCGCACCGCCGGGCTCGCCGCGGCCACCCGCGCGGCTGAGCACCGAGGACGTCGAACGGCACGGCTGGCCGCCGGACTCCGAGCCCACCTGCTATGTGTGCGGGCCGACCGGCTTCGTCGAGGCGGCCGCTGACATGCTGACCAAGCTCGGCCACGACCCGCGCCGGGTCAGGACCGAGCGCTTCGGCCCCAGTGGAGGCTGAGATGGACGACCGTGATCAGGACCGCCATCAGGACCGCCATCAGGACGGCAACGCGCTGGCCGGGCCGCTGGCGGAGATCTTCAGCGTGGACGTCACCGCCGCGCTCGGCCGCTGCGCGGCCTGCGGTCTGACCGGCCCGCTCGCGTCGCTGCGCGTCTACGGGCAGGCCCCGGGGCCCCTGGTGGCCCGCTGCCCCGGGTGCGAGGCGGTGGTGCTGCGGCTGGTGCGCGGCCCCGAGGACGCCTGGCTGGACCTGAGCGGGACCCGCTGCCTGCGCGTGCCGCTGGGGGGCTGAACCGCTGGTCAGGGGAGGGCGCGGGAGGGCCCCGGTGCCGGGGCCGGTGGTGACGGGCTAGATTCGGGGACGGACACCCCAGGCCGAGCTGACCACCGCGACACGACCGTTTCCGAGGAGTTCCGTGGACCTGCCCTACTACGAGGACCCGGGCCCGGGCCTCGGCTTCGAGCCCGCCCGGACCGTCACCCGTTCGAACGCGCCCGCGCTGAGCCTCAACGGCACCTGGCGCTTCCGGCCGCGTCCGACGGCGGCGGAGCCCGCCCCCGGATATCACGCCGACCGGGACGAGAGCGCCGACTGGGACGAGAACTGGGACGAGATCCCGGTGCCCGGGCACTGGCAGATGCACGGCCACGGCTCGCCCGCCTACACCAATGTGCGCTACCCCTTCCCGCTCGACCCCCCGCACGTCCCCGACGAGAACCCGACCGGGGACTACCGCCGTGCCTTCGACCTCCCGGACGACTGGCCGGGCGCCGACCAGGGGGCACGGACGCTGCTCCGCTTCGACGGCGTGGACTCCTGCTTCCGGGTCTGGCTGAACGGCGAACTCCTCGGCCACGCCACCGGCAGCCGCCTCGCCCACGAGTTCGAGGTGGGCCGACTGCTGCGCCCCGGCCGCAACACCCTCGCGGTGCGGGTGCACCAGTGGTCCGCCGGGAGCTACCTGGAGGACCAGGACATGTGGTGGCTCTCCGGGATCTTCCGGGACGTCACCCTGCTGGCCCGGCCCGAGGCGGCCCTGGGCGACCACTTCGTCCACGCCGGCTACGAGCACGCCACCGGCACCGGCGTGCTCTCCGTGGAGACCTCCGCGCCGGCCACCCTGAGCATCCCCGAACTCGGCCTGGACCAGGTCGATCCGGCCGGCCCGCACCGGATCCCCGGCGTCGAGCCCTGGTCCGCCGAGCAGCCCCGCCTCTACGACGCGGTGCTCAACACCCCGCAGGAGACCGTCAGTCTGCGCATCGGCTTCCGCAGCATCGCCATTGAGGACGGCGTGCTGCGGGTGAACGGGCGGCGGATCCTGTTCCGCGGCGTCAACCGCCATGAGTGGCACCCCGAGCAGGGTCGCGCCCTGGACCGGGCCACCATGCTGCAGGACGTGCTGCTGATGAAGCGTCACAACATCAACGCCGTACGGACCAGCCACTATCCGCCGCACCCCGACTTCCTGGACCTGTGCGACGAGTACGGGCTGTGGGTGATCGACGAGTGCGACCTGGAGACCCACGGTTTCACCGAGGTGGGCTGGCGCCGCAACCCCACCGACGACCCGATGTGGCGCGCGGCCTGCCTGGACCGGATCGAGCGCACCGTCGAGCGCGACAAGAACCACCCCGCGATCCTGCTCTGGTCCCTCGGCAACGAGGCCGGACACGGCGAGAACCTGGAGACCATGGCCGCCTGGTGCCACGCCCGCGACCCGGAGCGGCCGGTGCACTACGAGGGCGACTGGGACAGCCCCTACGTCGACGTCTACTCCCGGATGTACGCCTCGCACGAGGAGGTGCTGGCCATTGGACGACGCGAGGAGGCGCCCGCCTCGACCCCCGAGCGCGACGCCCACCGACGCACGCTGCCCTTCATCCAGTGCGAGTATGCCCACGCCATGGGCAACGGCCCCGGCGGGCTGACGGAATACCAGGAGCTGTTCGAGCAGTACGAACGGCTGCAGGGCGGCTTCGTCTGGGAGTGGATCGACCACGGCATCCCGCAGCGCACCCCGGACGGGACCCTGTACTACGCCTACGGCGGCGACTTCGGCGAACCGCTGCACGACGGCAACTTCATCGCCGACGGCCTGCTGTTCCCGGACCGCACGCCCTCGCCGGGACTGGTCGAGTTCATGAAGGTCGTGGCGCCGGTGCGGATCACCGGCGCGGCGGACGAAGGTGGGAGGCTGCGCATCGACAACCTGTACGACTTCCGCTCGCTGGCGCACCTCGCCTTCAGTTGGACCGTGGAGGAGGAGGGCGTCCCGGTCGCCCGGGGCACCCTTGCCGTGCCGGAGGTTCCGGCGGGATCCGGGGTCGATCTGCCGCTGCCCAAGGTTCCGGCCGCCGCAGGGGAGTCCTGGCTGACGGTGCGGGCCACCCTCGCCGAGGACCAGCCCTGGGCTCCGGCCGGGCACGAGGTGGCCTGGGGACAGCTCCGACTCGCGGAGCGGCCGCAGCGCACCCCGATGCCGGCGGCGGGCATGGAAAAGGCCGACGCGGACGGCGTGGCGCTCGGGTCGGCGCGCTTCGACCCCGCGTCCGGGGTACTCGTCCGGCTCGGCGGCCTACCGGTGAGCGGCCCTCGGCTGGATGTCTGGCGGGCGCCGACCGACAACGACCTCGGCGGCGGGGTGCGCTCGCTCGCCCACGCCTGGCGCCGGGCCGGGCTGGACCGGATGCGGCACCGCACGGTGTCGACGGGCCTGGAGGACGGCGCGTTCGTGGTCCGCAGCCGGGTCGCGCCCGCGGCGACCGACCTGGGTCTGCTGACCGAGTACCGCTGGAGCCAGCAGGACGGCCGGCTGCGGCTGGACGTCTCGGTCGTACCCGAAGGCGACTGGGACGGGCTGACCCTGCCCCGGCTGGGGCTGCGGATGGCGCTGCCCGCGGCGTTCGACCAGGTCGACTGGTTCGGTCTGGGCCCGGGGGAGTCCTACCGGGACACCAGGCAGGCCGTTCATGTCGGCCGGTTCGCCGCGCCGGTGGCGCAGCTGCAGACGCCGTATGTGATGCCGCAGGAGAACGGCAACCGGTCGGACGTGCGCTGGGCGACCTTCCTGGACGCCTCGGGGGCGGGGCTGCGGGTCGAGGGGGAGCCGTTCTTCGACTTCACCGCCCGGCCGTGGACCCCCGAGGACCTCGACGCCGCCCGGCACACCGCTGATCTGCGGCCGCGCGACCAGGTCTTCCTCACCCTGGACCAGACGCACCAGGGCATCGGCAGCGCTTCCTGCGGCCCGGGCGCGCTTCCGCAGCACCGGCTCACCGCCGGGGTCACCGCGTTCTCCCTGCTCTTCTCGGAGGTTCGGAGCTAAGGCCGTCCTGACGCCACGTCGGCGAACGGGGCGCCCCCGTCGCCGACCGCCACCTCAGTCCACAACCCCCAAGGGACCGAACCCACACCACCCGCGCAAGCGCCGCGAATAGCCTCGAAACCGGAAGCCAGAACGCATCAGCTGACGGGAGCCCCACCATGATCCTCATCAACGCAGCGTCGAAGCGCCCCGGCGAGGCCCCGCTCCGCCGCCTCACTCCGGGCAGCGGCACCATCGTCGTCCCGCGCGCCGCGGGCACCCGAATCACGGGCAAGCAGAGCGGGTGACCCCGCGCTGCGGGTATGCGGAGCGCCGTCGCCCGCGCCGCCCCGCTCACTGCTCGCCGAGCGCCATCCACTTCTCCGGCGCGGCCAGCGGGGCGAAGCCGACCTTGGCGTACACGGCGTGCGCGTCCGCGGTGGCCAGCATGATCCGGCGCAGGCCGTAGGCGGCCAGCTCGTCGCGGACGGCGCCGACCAGTGCGGTGCCCAGGCCCTTGCCACGGACCTCGCGGGCCATGTAGACGTCGCAGAGCCAGGCGAAGGTGGAGCGGTCGGTGACGATGCGGGCGTAGCCGACCTGGGCGTCCGAGGCGAGGTCGTAGACGCCGAAGTTGAGCGAGTTCGCGATGGCGGTGTCCTGCTTCTCGCGGGCGCGGCCGAGAGCCCAGTAGGCGTCCTGCGACAGCCAGCGATGGATCAGGCCGGGGTCCAGCCTTTCGGGGTCGGTGGAGATCTCGTAGCCGTCGGGCAGGTCGTTGGTCATGCCGGCAATCCAAGCAAAGGGGCTGGTGGCGGAGCCAGTGGTTTTGGACGGGACGCCCTGCGGTTCGGCCGCGTCCGCTGCTTTGTATGCTCGGCAGGTGTCACCCGCGCGCGTGCGGGCCCTGCGAGAGGAAAACGATGACCACCGAGTTGAGCTCCACCACCCTGGATGATCTCCTCGACCGTGCTCGCAAGGACTACGAGGCGCTGGCGGGCCGTGGGCTGTCGCTGGACCTCACCCGGGGCAAGCCGGCGCCGGCGCAGCTCGACCTCTCCGACGACCTGCTGAGTCTGCCCGGCGGCCGGCACACCTCCGCCGACGGCACCGATGTGCGCAACTACGGCGGGCTGCAGGGGCTGGCCGAGCTCCGGGAGATCTTCGCCGAGGTGCTGCAGGTGCCGGTGGCGCAGCTGCTCGCGGCGGGGAACTCCAGCCTTGAGCTGATGCACGACTGCCTGGTGCACGCGCTGCTCAGCAAGGTGCCCGGGGCCGAGTCGCGCTGGGTGGACCAGGAGCCGATCACCTTCCTCTGCCCGGTCCCCGGCTACGACCGGCACTTCGCGCTCTGCGAGCGCTTCGGCATCGACATGGTCCCGGTGCCGATGACGGAGTCCGGGCCGGACATGGACGTGGTGGAGGCGCTGGTCGCCGGGAACGCGTCGGTCAAGGGCATCTGGTGCGTCCCGAAGTACAGCAACCCGGACGGGACCTGCTACAGCGACGAGACCGTGGCCCGGCTGGCCGCGATGGAGACCGCCGCCCCCGACTTCCGGGTCTTCTGGGACAACGCCTACGCCGCCCACCACCTCACCGACGAGCTGGTGGAGATCGCCGACCTGCTCGCGGCCTGCGAGGCCGCGGGCAACCCGGACCGGGTGTTCGTGTTCGGCTCGACCTCCAAGATCACGGTGGCCGGCGCGGGCGTGGCCTTCTTCGGCTCCTCGGCCGCCAATGTGCAGTGGCTGCTGGGCAACAACGCCAAGCGGTCCATCGGGCCCGACAAGGTCAACCAGCTGCGGCATGTGATGTTCCTGCGCGACGCGGACGGTGTGCGGGCCCACATGGAGCGTCAGCGGGCCCTGCTGCAGCCGAAGTTCGAGGCGGTGCAGCGCATCCTGGAGGCCGAGCTGGGCAGCACCGGCCTGGCTGCGTGGACGACCCCCAAGGGCGGTTACTTCGTCAGTCTTGAGGTCGCCGAGGGGTGCGCGAAGGAGGTCGTCCGCCGCGCCGCCGGAGCCGGAATCGTGCTCACCCCGGCCGGCGCCACCCACCCGTACGGCGACGACCCGCGCGACGCGGTGATCCGGATCGCGCCCAGCTACCCGACCCTGGAGGAGCTGGAGCAGGCGATCCTCGGCCTGACCGCCTGCGTGCGGGTGGTCGGGTACGAGCAGCAGTTGGCGGTGTAGCGGGCCCCGGACCCGGGGCGGCCTCAGCGCGGGGCCCCGCGCTGCCGCGGATGGGCCCGGGGCAGCGCCAGCGCGGAGAGCGCCGCGGCGACCGTGCCGGCGGCGGCCGGGCAGCACCAGTCGACCAGCGAGGTGGCGGCGGCGCCGACGACCACCGCCGCCAGGCGGACGGCCGGCCAGCGGTCCTGGCGGAGCAACTCGCGCCGCCCGGCCCGGCCCAGCAGGCCGGTGTAGGTGCCGGTGAAGTAGGTCGTGGGCACCTCCCAGGTCTGCGCCTGCAGGCCCATGGCCAGGGCCACCGCGACGATCAGCACCAGCTGGGCCGGCAGTGACCGGCCGGACCCCAGCGCCCAGGCCGCCGCGGTGGCAGCGAGCAGCCCGGTCCCGACCGCCAGCAGGGCGCGCACCGGCACCCGGGGCCGGGCCCGGCCCGCCGCCGCGGCGCCGAACCCGTACCCGGCCAGCGACGCCAGGGCTCTGGGCACGACCCGGTGGTCACCGGACCCGACCGAGGCTCCGACCAGGACCAGGTTCCCGGTCATCACCCCGGCGAAGATCTTGCCCAGGCAGAGGAACGCGAAGGCGTCGGCGGCCCCGGAGGCGGCGGAGAGCACCAGGTGCACCGGCTCGTCCTGGGTGGTGGGCTGGGCGGGCTGGGCAGAAGGCATGGCGGCGGTGGAACTCATGGGGCCATTGTTTCCCGAGGGGCCGTCCGGTGGTGGCCGCCGGGCCGGGGCGGCCTGTCGCACCGGCTCAGAGGCGCCCGTACCAGACGGCGTCGGTCCAGATGTGTTCCAGCCGGACGTCGGCACCGGGGTGGGGCGCGTGCCAGACCTGGTTGTTCCCGGCGTAGATCGCCACGTGGTAGACGCGCCGGCCGTCGTGGAAGAAGACCAGGTCGCCGGGGAGCCGGTCGCTGCTCGGGATGTGGGTGGTGTTGTCGTACTGGGCCTGGGCGGTGCGCGGCAGTTGGGCGCCGGCCTGGTGGTAGGCGAAGAGGGTCAGGCCCGAGCAGTCGAAGCTGTCGGGGCCGGCCGCCCCGTAGCGGTAGGGGGCGCCCTGTTTGGAGGCGGCCACGGTCAGGGCCTTGGCCTGCAGTGTGGTTGCTTCTGCGGTCGGCGGTGCCAGGCCGGCGGTGGCGAGCACCGACAGGGTCACGACGGTGACGACGCCGGCTCGGATGCGCCCTGGATGAGGGCGCGCTGCGGTTTTCGAGGTTGTCGAGGACTTCGAGGACTCGGTCACGCGGGTTCCTCCGGAACCGCCTACGGAAGGTGTCCTGTCGGGTTCGGGCTCCGAAAGCTGCCCGGCCACCGCAGTGGCTGCACCCCAAGGGACGGTCCTGTTCAGGCCGTCCCGCCGTACTCGGGTCTCCCGCTCTCGCCGATGGGTGGGTGCGGAACTGACGTCCGACCGGCGGCGAGACTGAGCGTCCGGGCGGACCGCCCCGCCACGGCGGCGGGGACTTGTTCGGTCAGCCGTCAGTATTGCGACGTTGGGATCCGGTCTTCTCGGTGGACGGACGGGCCGGCGCGAGCGGCGGTGCGAAGTAGCACGGCTGGCGGTGACTCTGGGTGATCGTGATGGCGGTGCTGCGGACTTCATGCAGCCCGGCAGGAAAAATATTCTTTGCCCATTTCGGTATCAGGCTGTGAGCAGCCAGAACGCGGACGGTTCGGGTCGCGGTGCCACTCGATTGCCGGATGTCCCGGCCACACCTGTTCGAGTGAAGTCGAGTTCCGGGGGCGGGCGTTCGGCGATGGGGGCCTGGGCGAGGGTTGCGCCGTCCGCGCGGCCCGGGTCGTCGGCCCGAAAGAGTGCGACTGGCCCGGCGTGTCGCGACGTGAACAGGACGATTCTGTGACCGTTTCATGATGTTACGTCAGTGAATCAGGGGGAATCAGCGGCCCATGACAATGAGTGACCAAGAAGCTGAACTGGCGCTCCAGCGCCTCGTCGCACAGGCGGGCTTCTGGTCGGCCGCCGAGCCCGGCGTGGAGCCGGCCATGGACGACGAGCAGCCTCTGGAGACGCTGCTGCGATGGTGGGGCCGGCTGCGCTTCCCCGATCCGGAGTTCCCCGAGATTCCGCCGCAGGGCCGGTCCGAGCGGGGCGGGGTCTGGCCGCGCGGGTAGGTCGGGGGTGGGTCGGGGCAACGGATCGGCGCTGGATGCCTTGTGGCTGATGGCCGGGGTGTGATAGCTATGCCAGAAGGAAACTGACGGACCGTCAGATGGAGTTGCCGGCCCGGACCGTCCGACGCCTTTCCCGCCGCAGGATCTGACCGCCCAGGAGGCCCCTGATGGAGTTCGGCATCTTCCTGAATGGATTCGTGCCCGGCCCGGCCGCGCACGACCGCCCTTCCGAGCACCTCGCTCTCAAGCGGGAGTTGGACCTGGCCGTCAAGGCGGACAAGCACAACTGGAAGTACGTCTGGTTCGGCGAGCACCACACCCTCACCGAGTACAGCCACATGTCGGCCCCCGAGGTGGCGATGGGCTACGTCGCCGCGAAGACCGAGCAGATCCACCTGGGCACCGGCATCAACAGCCTCTCGCCGCGCAAGGAGCATCCCGTCCGCTACGCCGAGCGCGCGGCGATGCTGGACCACATCACCGAGGGCCGCTTCGAGTGGGGCACCGGACGCGGCGCGGGCAGCCATGAGGTGGCCACCTTCGGGATCATGGACACCGAGTCGACCCGGGCCGAGTGGGACGAGGTCTCCCGCGAGGTCGTCAGGATGTGGGAGCAGTACGACTACTCCTTCCAGGGCGAGCACTTCACCGTGCCCACCCCGCACAACATCCTGCCCAAGCCCTACGGCCACTCGCACCCGCCGATCTGGATGGCCTGCGGGAACCCCGGCTCCTTCGCCAAGGCCGGATCGCTGGGCATCGGCGGCATCGCCTTCAACTTCGAGCCGATCTACAACCTCAAGGGCCGGATCGAGGCCTACAAGGAGGCCGCGGAGAACCCGGTCGAGATCCTCGGCGACTACCAGAACAACAACGTGATGATGACCAACGGCGTGATCTGCCTGAGCGACCGCCGACGGGCCCGGGAGATAGCCCTGTCGGCGGGCCTGGGCTACCTGGTGACACTGGTCAACCTGTACCACGACACCATGCCCAAGTCGCTGGACGGCATCACCTGGCCGGACGCGCCGATCCACCTCGGCGCGCTGGGCGGTGAGGAGTTCCTGGACGAGCTGATCGCGGGCGGCTACCTGCTCTGCGGGACCCCCGACGAGGTGTGCGAGCAGGTGGCCGCGTACCAGCAGGTCGGCTGCGACCAGCTGGTGTTCGGCGTCACGGGTGGGCTGTCGCACGAGGAGAGCCTGGAGATGATCGAGCTCTTCGGCGAGCAGGTCATCCCGAACTTCGACAGCGCCCCGGAACACTCCACCGCGGTCTACCGCCGCGGCGCCGCCGGCCCCAAATACCCGCCCTACAACAACCCGGTCGACCCGTCCCTGCGGCACACCGTGCTTCCTCCGGCGGCGATCATCCAGCTGCCTGAGTGAGCGAGCGGGTGAGCTGCTGACAGCTGCGGCTCGGCCCTGGCGGGGTGGGGGAGGCGGGGCGTTTCCGCTGGTCGGCGGCAGCTGTAGGTGGCTTACATGGCGCCACCGTTGCCGCCCGCCCCCGCCCGTGGCTTGTTGCTGTTGCTCGCTCCGCTCGCGGGCCAACAGCAGCGGGGGAGCCGGGTCGGGGCCGGGCGCCGTTGCCGGGCTGGGGTCGTGGGTGGGGTGTGCAGAAACGGTTCTGTGGCAGGGCTTCGGGCGAACCGGGGTCACTTTTGGGACACCGGGGCACTTTTGGTACGCCTAGACCGGGGCAAATGGGGCATTGCTGCATGATCAAGTGACACCTTGTCCCGAAAGTGACCCCGGTTCCCCTTTGGGTCGGGCTTTTCGGGTCACTGGCCATGCTTTTGGGTCACTCCCCCGACGCCCAATCCGGACATTGCGGGCAGAAGGCGTCGGATGAGTGACCCGAATGTATAGGGAGTGACCCCAAACCAGCCAACCCCACGGAAGGAACGTTTCTGCACGCCCCACCTCCAACCGGCCCGCCGCCCGGCAACGGCGGGCCGCCCGAACCCTCCCGCTCCTGTCGCCGCGAGCGAAGCGAGCAACAGCAACAAGCCACGGACGTGCCACTCGGCAATGATGGCGCCATGTAAGCCACCTACCGTTTCCGCCGCCCGGCAACGGCGAGAACCCGCACCCCCCTCCTCGCCCTTGGCGCCGCGAGGCGGAGCCGAGCAACAGCAACAAGCCACGGACGGCGGAGGGCGGCAACGAACCCGCCATGTAAGCCACCCACAGCTGCCGCCCCCGGCACGGCACCGCCCGCGCCGGTTCCGCCGCCCGCCCATCGGCCGGTCGGTGACCGTATCGTCGGGCCAGTGGGCCGGGCCTTCCGGTGGAAACGATCTCCTTGCGGTTAGGGTGCTGTGCATGCGCATGTGGATCGTGGACGCGTTCAGTGATCGTCCGTTCGCCGGCAATCCCGCAGGGGTCGTGCTGCTGCGGGACTTCGCTGAGGACGGTTGGATGCAGCTGGTGGCCCGGGAGATCAACCATGCGGAGACCGCGTTCGCGCATCCGCTGCCGCCGGGGCGCGAGGCCGACTGGGCGTTGCGCTGGTTCACTCCCACCACGGAGGTGGACATGTGCGGCCATGCCACCCTCGCTACGGCCCACGTCCTGCACGAGACGGGCAGCGCGACCGGAACCGTACGGTTCGCGGCGCGCTGCGGCGTGCTCACGGCGACGGCGAACGCTGACGGCAGCATCACGCTGGACTTCCCGACCTCGACACTGACCCCGCAGGAGACGCCCGAGGAACTCCCGCGGGCGCTCGGGGCCCGGGTGCTCTCCGTCCACGGCACTGCGGCCCACGTCGGCGACCTGCTGGTGGAGCTGGAGGACGAGAAGGCGGTACGAGCCCTGACCCCGGACCTCCGCGCATTGGGCAAGGCGTCCAGGCGGGGAGTCATCGCCACCGCTGTGGCCGAGAACCCGGGGCGCGGGTACGACTTCGTCTCGCGCTGCTTCTTCCCGAACGTCGGCATCGACGAGGACCCGGTCACCGGCAGTGCGCACACGGCACTGGCCCCGTTCTGGTCGGCCCGTCTGGGGCGCCCCGACCTGACCGGACTGCAGGCGTCGGCCCGCTCGGGCCTGGTCCGCACGGCGCTACGCGGCGAGCGCACCCTGCTCACCGGGGACGCGGTGACGGTCATCGAGGGCGAACTGTTCTCCGCGCCCTGACCTGGCTCCTACTTCGTGATCAAGGGCGAATACTGAGTTCCCCGGCACCCCGGGCCCACCTCACACCACCGTCCTGGGGTGCAGCCGCAGCCCCTCGGTGTGTTCGGTCATCACGGCGTAGGTGCTGCCCGGCTGGCCGGCGGCGGCGCCGTGGCGGCCGTCGGGGGTGAGGGCCAGGGCGCGGAGTTCGGCGCGGAAGTCGTCGGGGAGGGTGGCGGCCTCGGCGAGGGCCGTGCGGCAGGCCTCGGACGGGTCGGCGCCGGTGGCGAGGAGGTCGACGACGGTGCGGGCGGTGCCGCCGCGCATGCTCAGCTCGCCGCGGCCGGTGCAGGCCGCGCCGCCGGCCCGCAGGTCGCACCAGTTGCCCGCGCCGGGGACGGCCGAATCGCCCACCCTGCCTGGGTACTTGAAGGGGTAGCCGGAGGTGGAGACGCCCACGCACAGCTCGCCGGACGCGTCCAGGGCGATGATGTTGACGGTGCCCCAGGGGCCCTCGTGCGGCGCGAGCCGGCGGACCAGGTCCAGCGCCGTGCGCCGGTACAGCTGGTCGCCGTCGAGCGCCGGGGTGTTCTCGCCCTCGACTGACTCGCCGGAGTCCAGCAGCTGCTCCCGCCACATCGCCTTGGACTCGTCGGTGAGCAGCTCGGCCGGGCGGAAGCCGTTCTCCTTGGCGAACAGGGCTGCTCCGGCGCCGACCAGCATGCAGTGCTGCGGCAGCCCCTCCAGCACGGCACGGGCCACCGAGATCGGGTTGGGGTAGCCGCGTAGTGCCCCCACCGCGCCGAACCTGCGGCTGGACCCCAGCATCACCGAGGCGTCGAGTTCGACCTCTCCCTGGGCGTTCGGCAGCCCGCCGGTGCCCACGTAGTGGTCGGCGAGGTTGTCCTCGCAGCAGCGCATCGCGGCCTCGACCGCGTCCAGCGCGGAGCCGCCCCGGGTGAGCACCTCCATGCCGGTCGGCAGGCCGACCTCGCTGCGTTCGCTTCCGATGATGACGGCCTCGGGCACCGCGTTTCGCACAGCGTCTCCAGGTTGATGGCGCGTGGATCGGGATCAACACGGGTACTGTCGCACGCCCCGGTTGCCTGCCCGTTGCCAGCCCGTCAGGCCACCGGGGGAGCCGGGTCCGGAGCCGGTCGCGCTTCGGGGGTGGGGTGGAACGTCTCCTGGAGCCGGTCGCCCTCGATGTCCGGGTCGGGGACGTACTTGGCGAACCACTGCGGGTGGTACCAGAGCTTGGAGCGGATGATCGCCATCACCGCCGGTACCAGAGTGAGCCGGACGACGAAGGCGTCGAGCAGGACGCCTGCGGCGAAGCTGAAGCCGATGGCCTTGATGGTGGGGTCGTTGGTGAACATGAAGGCCACGAAGATGAAGAACATGATCAGCGCGGCGGCGGTCACCACCCGCGCGGCCAGCCCGGTGCCGCTCTCGACGGCGCCGCGGGCGTCCCCGCTCTTGCTGAACTCCTCCTTGATCCGGGAGACCACGAAGACCTCGTAGTCGCTGGAGAGGCCGAAGATGATCGCGAGCATCAGGATCGGCAGGAAGCTGATGGTCTCGCTCGGTGTGATCCCGAAGACGTGGCGGCCCCAGCCCCACTGGAAGATCGCCACCTGGGCCCCGATCGCGGCCAGCACCGAGAGCAGGAAGCCGATGATGGACTTGATCGGGACCAGGATGGTGCGGAACGCGAAGGTCAGCAGGATGAACGCGAGCCCGACCACGACGACCAGGAAGACCGGCAGCGCGCTGTTGAGCTTGCTGGACACGTCGATGTTCGAGGCGGTGGTGCCGCCGACCAGGACGGTCGCGCCGGTGGTGCCCTCGATCGCGGCGCGGTCGTTGCGGATGCCGTGCACCAGGTCGGCGGTGGCGGTGTCGTTGGGGCCGGTCTTCGGGATCAGCCGGAAGACGACGGTCGTCGGGGTCTGCACCGCCACGCTGGTGCTGTTCACGTCGGGGACCTTCGCCAGGTTGCCGAGGATCTGCTGGGCGTCGGCGCTACTGGAGATGGGGTCCGCGACGACCAGCAGCGGGCCGTTGAAGCCGGCTCCGAAGCTGGCCGTGGTCAGGTCGTAGGCTCTGCGCGAGGTGTCCGAGGTGGGCTTGGAGGAACCGCTGGGGAGCCCCAACTGCATGCTCCAGTACGGCACCGCGAGCACGACCAGGAACGCCACCCCGGCGATCAGCATCGGGAACCGGAAGCGCACCACGAAGCGGGCCCAGCGGGCGCCGAAGGTGCGCTGCGGGGCGGTGGCGCCGATGGTGGCGACGCTCTCGTGGTGGCCGCGGCGCAGCGGGGTGCTGATGAACTTGGTGACCTTGTGTCCGGCGAAACCGAGCATGGCGGGCAGCAGGGTGAGCGCGATGAGCATCGCCATGAGCACGGCGGCCGCGGCGCTCAGGCCCATCACGGTGAGGAACGGGATGCCGACCACGGACAGCCCGCACAGGGCGATGATCACGGTGAGGGCGGCGAAGACCACGGAGCTGCCGGCGGTGCCGGCGGCGAGCGCCGCGGAGTCCTCCACGCCGAGGCCGGTGAGCAGGTTGTTGCGGTGCCGGGAGAGGATGAACAGGCCGTAGTCGATGCCGCAGGACAGGCCGAGCATGATGGCGACGGTGGTGGACGCGGAGGCGATATTGACCACCGCGGCGACCGCGGTGACGCCCATCAGGGTGATCACCACGCCGATGACCGCGGTGAGGATCGGCAGCCCGGCGGTGACCAGCGCGCCGAAGGTGATCACCAGGATCACGAAGGCGACGACCAGGCCGATCAGCTCGGGCGCCTCCGAGGGGACGAGCCGCCAGCCGGGGTAGACGCTGCCGGAGTACTCCACCTGGACGCCGGCCTGCTGGGCCGGTTTCACCGCGGTCTTCACGTCGTCCAGGGAGGCGTCCTTCACCTGCGCCGGTGCGACCGAGTACTGCACCTGGCCCAGGGCCACCCGGCCGTCCGGGGAGACCGCGTTCGCCGTGTAGGGGTCGGAGACCGAGACCACCTGCGGGACCTTCTTCAGGTTCGCGAGCGCGGTCTGCACACCGGTCTGGTAGGGCTCGGCGGTGATCTTCGCGCCGGCCGGCACGGCGAAGACGACCTGGGTCTGACCCCCGCTCAGCACCGGCACCTTCTGCTTCAGCAGGTCCGAGACGTGCTGGGACTCGGTGCCGGGGATGGTGAAGTTGTCGTTGGTCTTACCGCCGCTGAGCTGGCCCAGCAGGATCGCGCCGACGGCGGCGAGCAGCCACAGGGCCAGCACCAGTCGGCGGCGCCGGAAGGCGAACCGGGACAGCCGGAACAGGTACGTCGACATCGGTTCCTCCGGTGGTACGGCCGGTCGGCCCGGGCGGCGGGTCGTCAGATCGGAAAGGCCCTGGGCCCATCCTCGGGACAGCAGACCCGGTGGGCACGCCGGGGCGGTCAAACGGGGGTACACGGCTGCGGCGGCCGCCGCGGTGGTCTGCGCCCGATGCGGCGTATACGTACTGAGTGAAGTGTCTACGCCGATATAGACAGTCATGGTCGGCCGAATGGCGTAGCCGGGATCGGTCTCCGGGGCTGTCTTCGCACCTGCCGGGCGGGTCCGCGACGTCTGCCTGTACTGACGGCAGCCCGGGTCTGTCAAGGGTTGGGCGGCATCTCGCTGCGCCGGGGTGATCTTGCCGATTTCGGCTCAAAGAGGCGTCAGGAAACGGCTCCAGGATGGCGGTCCGCGGTCCGGTGCACCCCTGCCCACCTGGGCAACGGGTCGGTATCCGCTGATTCCACAAGCTAAGGCTTCACGCCGTGTCCCGAGCAACGGAGTAGAAACCCAGTGTTCACGCGAAGGTCGCGGATCGGGAACTGTTCGGGAACTGCGGAGGCTTGTCTAGTGAGACTTTACGGAAAGCGGCGGCTGATGGCCTGCTCGGCGTTGGTCGCCGCCTCGGTGGTACTGGCGGGATGCGGATCCAGCGGCGGTAGCGGCGCCGGCAGTGGGTCCTCCGGGAGCAGCGGCGCCTCCGGCGGGAGCGACGCGGTCGCCCAGGGCCTCGCCATGGCGGAGCAGCAGGTGGCGAAGGACTCGGCGACGACCTCGACCTACCCGGTGCCGACGGCGGCGGTCTCGGGCACGGCGAAGTTCAAGGGCCGGACCGTCTACTACATACCGCTGGTGCAGCAGATCCCCGGCTTTGTGGTCACCGCCGCGACCATGAAGACGGCGCTGGCCAAGGCCGGCCTGTCGCTGCAGGTGTGCGACGGCCAGGGCCAGCCGTCCGCCGTCGCGGCCTGCGTGCAGCAGGCGGAGGGGGCCAGCGCGGCCGGGATCATCACCGACGCCATCGAGTACGGCATGGCGCAGAACGCGCTGGACGCCGCCAAGTCCAAGGGCATCCCGATCATCATCGCGGACCAGATCGCCCCGGCCGGCACCGTCAACGACAACGCGCTGACCTACGTCCCCGGCGCGATCGACCAGCCGACCCAGATCGCCTGGTGGATGATCGCCGACTCCAAGGGCAAGGGCGACGAGATCATCGCGGCCGAGGCGGACTCGACCTCGTCGTGGGCGTATGTGACCAACTCGCAGGCGATCTACTCGAAGTACTGCCCCGACTGCAAGGTCACCGTCAAGAAGATCACCGCGACCACCAGCGCGCTACTGGCCTCGGCGACCAGCTCCAACGTGCTCAGCAATCCCGGCGCGACCTACTACTACACCGAGTTCGAGGACAGCCTGCAGGACACCGTCCAGGGCCTGCAGCAGTCGGGACGGGCCTCGTCCATGTCGCTGTCGGTCGCGGGCGGTTCGGTCAACGGCCTGGGGCTGCTCAAGGGCAGCTCCGTGGTCAAGGCCGTGGTCGCGGTGGACCAGCCGTACGCCGGATGGGCGCTCACCGACGAGATCCTGCGGATGATGACCAAGTCCGGTCCGGTCACCGAGACCTTCCCGACCCGGTTGTTCACCAAGCAGAACATCGGCAGCGTGCAGGTGACCGCGGCCGCGCAGGCCTCGGGCGAGTGGTTCGGCGACTCCTCGTACGAGACCTCCTTCGCGAAGCTCTGGGGCTAGGGGGTGACGGGCATGACGGGCATGGAGCCGGCTGCCGCCGCCGACCCGCGGGCCGGCGGCCCCGAGCCGGGGCGCCACCGGCTGGAGGTCGCCGGGCTGTCCAAGACGTTCGGGCCGGCGCGGGTGCTCCGCGACGTCCGACTGCAGGTCGCCCCGGGCGAGTTGCACGGCCTGGTGGGTCAGAACGGATGCGGGAAGTCGACCCTGGTGAAGATCCTCACCGGGGTGTACACGCCCGATCCGGGCGGGTCGCTGACGGTGGACGGGCGGTCGCTGGCGCTGCCGGTCCGGCTGGCGGAGCAGCGGGAGGCCGGAGTCTCGGTCGTGCACCAGAACCTCGGGCTGGTCGACGAACGGACCATCTGGGAGAACGTGCGGCTGGGCCGCTACCGGGCCGGCCGGCTGTCCCGGCGGATCGACCGGAAGGAGGAGCGGCGGGCGGTCGAGGAGGTCCTGGTCAGGCTGGGCCGTCCGATGGACGTCGGCGAGCGGGCCGGGGCGCTGTCCGCGGAGGACCGCGCGGCCGTGGCCATCGCACGGGCGATGCAGGACCACCGTCCCGGCAGCGGTCTGATCATCTTCGACGAGTCCACCCGGGCGCTCGGCCGGTCGGCCCGGTCCCGGTTCTTCGACCTGGTCAGGTCGCTGATCGCGGGCGGGGCCTCGGTGCTGCTGATCTCGCATCAGCTGGAGGAGATCGTGGAGGTGACCGACCGGGTCACGGTGCTGCGCGACGGCGCCGTGATCGAGGCGGGCGTCCCCACCAGCGAGGTCGACGAGACCGCGCTCACCCGGATGATGCTCGGACGCCATCTGGTCACCCACGACCGGGTGGTCACCCAGGCCCAGGAGGAGGCGCTGGCCTCGGTGCGGGGGCTGTCCGTAGGTCCGGTGGACGGCCTGGACCTGGACATCAGGCGGGGCGAGATCGTGGGCTTCACCGGGCTGGTCGGCTCGGGCTTCCAGGAGGCCGCCGAGGCCATCGGCGGCGCACGGCGGGCCCAGGACGGTCAACTCGCGCTCCAGGGGCAGGATCTGGCGCTGGGTCAAAGACGCGGTTCGACCAGTGAGTTCGTCGCGGCGGGGGTGGCCTTCGTGCCCGAGAGGCGTCTTGAGGAGGGGCTCGCCGGGGAGTTGTCGGTAGCCGACAATCTGACCCTGCCGCGGGTCCGCAGCCGCGGCGGCCCGCTGCGGATCGGCGCGGCCTGGCAGGCCGAGGAGACCGCCGCGATGATCGCCCGGCTCGACATCCGGCCGCCCGACCCCAAGGCCCCGGTCGCCACGCTCAGCGGCGGCAACCAGCAGAAGGTGCTGCTGGGCAAGTGGCTGGCCGGCAGGCCCAAGCTGCTGGTGCTGCACGAGCCCACGCAGGCGGTCGACGTCGGGGCCCGGCACGACATCATCGACGCGATCCGGGAGGCGGCCAGGGAGGGCTGCGGGGTCGTGCTGGCCTCGGTCGACGCGGTCGACCTGGCCGTGCTGTGCGACCGGGTGCTGGTCTTCCGGGACGGCCGGGTCGCCCAGGAACTCAGCGGCGAACTGGACCAGGACGCCATCGTGCAAGCGACGTTCGGCGCTACCGAGAACGGAAAGGGGTGGGTTGGCTGATGGACGCCGCCCAGCAGCACAAGCAGGACATCGTCGAAAGCCCGCCGGGCCAGGAGGAGCCTGAGCCGACACCTCAGCCCGCACTCCAGGCGGACCTGCCCGAACAGGCGCCACCGCCGGTCCGCAGGCCGGTGCCCGGTCTGGCCTCCCGGATCCGCAACGTCTCCGCGCGCTATGCGGTGATCGCCGTCTGGGCGGCCATGATCGCGGTCTACGCCGCGGCGGAGCCCGGTCTGTTCATGCGGACACCGACCTTCCAGACCATCTTCAGCTCGCAGCAGCCGCTGGTGTTCCTCACCATGGCCCTGCTGTGCACCATCTGCGTGGGGGAGTTCGTCGACCTCTCGGTCCCGGCGGTGTTCAGCTTCTCCGCGACACTGCTGCCGGTGCTGGTCGTCGACCACGGCTGGGCGGTGTGGCCGGCGGCGGCCGTCGCGGTCCTGGCGGGGGTGGCGATCGGCGCGGTCAACGGTGTGCTGGTGGTCGTGGCCGAGGTGAACACCATCGTGGTGACGCTGGGGATGAGCACCCTGCTCGGCGGCATCTCGCTGTGGATGTCCCACCTCAATTCGGTCAGCGGACTCTCGGCCGGGTTCGGCAGAATCGCGCTGTACGAGGTGGGAGGCCTGCCGGTCTCCTTCTACTACGGGCTGGTGCTGGTGGCGGGCTTCGCCTACCTGCTGGCGTTCTCCCCGCTGGGACGCCACATCCGCTTCGTCGGAGCCAGCCGGGAGGTCAGCCGGCTCTCCGGGGTCAAGGTCGACCGGATCCGCTTCGGCTCCTTCGTCGCGGCCGGGCTCCTCTGCGGAGTCGGCGCCGTGATCGCTGTCGCCGCCCTGGGCGGGTACAACCCGACGACGGCCGACAGCTATCTGCTGCCGACCTTCGCCGCGGTCTTCCTCGGCACCGCGATCATCGAGCCCGGAACCTTCAACCCCATCGGCACCCTGATCGGGATCTACTTCCTGGAGACCGGCATCCTCGGGCTGCAACTGCTGGGCCTGCAGGCCTGGGTGTCGCCGGTCTTCTACGGCGGCGTCCTGGTCGTCGCGGTGACCCTGTCGACGCTGCTGCGCCGACGAAGGTCGTAGCCGGGTTCTGCGTGCGGCCTCCTATGGCCGCGTGCGGCTACGCGTCGAGCGGCACCAGATCGTGCCGGTGACGCTCCGCCAGGAGTGGCAGGGTTCCCTGGCGGAGCCACCGGTCGAAATGGTCCGAAGCGAGGTGCGCCTCGAACGCGGCCTGGTCCGTGTACTCCTCGCAGAGGACGAAAGCCGCGCTGTCCTGGGGATCGCGGTAGACGTCGTAGCGAAGATTTCCGCTTTCCGCACGGCTGGGGGCCAGCATGTTCCGCAGGGAATCCCCGACCTGCTTCTCGGAACCCGGCTGTGCGCGGTAGCGGGCAATCACAACGTAGGACATGGCGATCCATTTCTCGGGGTTGGTAGGTGCGCTGAGGTGCGCGGAGCGCTGCCCATACTGGCGGACGCCGACACCCGCGCGAAGCTGTCGACCATGACCGGACGGTCAACCAAAGCTTGCAAATCCGCATGGTCCGCACACGCTTTCTCGCTCCTATGCTCAGCATCACTCGGTGGGGTTGAACGGAAGAAGGTTCGGCGCGTATGTCAGTGAAATCAGTGCCTCGGCTGGTCGGTGGGGAGTGGCGGATGCCGACGGGCGAGCGCACGCTCGACGTCGTCGATCCCGCCGACACCCGCCGGGTGGTCGCCCGGATCCCGGCGATGACCGCCGCCGAGGTGACCGAGCTGTACGACGAGGCCGCCGGGGCGGCCGCCGGCTGGGCCGCGCTGTCCCCGCTGGACCGCGCCGCGGTGATGAGCCGGGGCGCCCGCACGCTGCGCGAGCGGAGCGAGGAGATCGCCGCCGACCTGGTGGCGGAGATGGGCAAGACCCGGGCCGAGGCCGAGGGGGAGGTCGAGAAGGCCGCCGACTTCTTCGACTACTACGCCGGGTTCGCCCGCCAGCCGTGGGGCGAACTGCTCGCCGACGGGCGGCCGGGCACCCGGACCAGCGTCCGCCGTGAGCCGGTCGGGGTCGTCCTGCTGGTCACCCCCTGGAACGACCCGCTGCTCACCCCGGCCCGCAAGCTGGCCCCGGCGCTGATCGCGGGCAACACGGTGGTGCTCAAGCCGGCCACGCAGACCCCGCTGGTGTCACTGCACCTGGCCCGGGCGCTGCACGACTCCGGGCTGCCGGCCGGTGTGCTGGGAGTGGCGGTCGGCAGTATCCGGCAGATCGAGGAGGCGCTGCTGGACGACCCCCGGATCGACGCGGTCTCCTTCACCGGCAGCACTCCGGTCGGCCGGTCCCTGCAGCGTCGGCTGGCCGGGCGCAACGTCCGGCTGCAGACGGAGCTGGGCGGCAAGAACGCCTCCGCGGTCCTCGCCGACGCCGACCTGGACCTGGCCGTCCGCACCATCGCCTCGGCGGCCTTCGGCCAGACCGGGCAGCGCTGCACCGCCACCAGCCGGGTCGTGGTCGACCGGGCCGTCGCCGAACAGGTCGTCAGCGGCCTGGTGGCGCAGGCCGAGGCGCTGCGGGTCGGCCCGGGGGAGGGCAAGGACACCGTCATCGGCCCGCTGGCGGACCCGGGGCACCGGGACAGCGTGCTGCAGCACATCGCGCGGGCCGCCGCCCAGGGCGCGGGCATCGCCGCCGGCGGAGCCGCGCCCGAGGGCGAGGAGTACGCCCACGGCTGCTACGTCCGGCCCACCGTCCTGGTCGGCGTGGACCGCGGGATGGACATCTGGCGCGAGGAGGTCTTCGGCCCGGTGATCGCGGTACAGGTGGTGGACGGGTTCGACGCCGCGGTCGAGGCGGTCAACGACTCCGTCTACGGGCTGAGTTCGGCCGTGTTCACCCGGGACCTGCGGCAGGCGGAGGCGTTCAGCGACCGTGTCCGGACCGGTCAGGTGTCGGTGAACCTGCCGACCATGGGCTGGGATGTGCACATGCCCTTCGGCGGCTTCGGCGACTCCGGCTCCGCCTTCAAGGAGCAGGGCAGCGAGGCACTGCGCTTCTACACCCGGGTCAAGACCGTCGCCATCCGCTACGACACGGGGGTGTGAGCGATGGCGCTCCAAGCTTCTCAGGTGCGGCCTGTCGGCGTCGTCGGGGCCGGACTGGTCGGCCTGGCCATCGCCCGGCTGCTGACCCAGCGCGGCCATGAGGTCGTCGTCTTCGAGAAGGAGGCGGAGGTCTCGCTGCACCAGTCGGGACACAATTCCGGCGTGGTCCACTCCGGGATCTACTACACGCCCGGCTCGCTCAAGGCCGTGCTCTGCCGACGCGGGGTGACGCTGATTCAGGAGTTCTGCGAGAAGCACGAACTGGAGTACCGGGAGATCGGCAAGGTCATCGTCGCGCACTCGGACGGGGAGGTGGAGCGACTGCGCGACCTGGAGACCCGGGCCGAGGCCAACGGCGTGCCCGGCGTCACCTGGCTGGACCCCGCGCGGCTGCGCGAGATCGAGCCGAACGTCCAGGGGCTGGCCGCGCTGCACTCGCCGACGACGGCGATCGTGGACTACCGGCAGATCGCCCGGGCCATGGCGGACGAGATCACCGAGGCCGGCGGCCGGGTGCTGCTCGGGCATCCGGTCACCGCGATCACCCCGAACCCCCGTCACGGCGTCACCGTCCGCAGCGGGGAGCAGCAGTTCGAGCTGGACCGCCTGGTGATCTGCGCCGGACTGCAGTCGGACACCGTGGCCGGGCTGGCCGGTGACCAGCCGTCACCCGCGATCATCGCCTTCCGCGGCGAGTACTACCGGCTCCGACCGGAGCGGGCCGGCCTGGTGCGCGGGCTGGTCTACCCGGTGCCGGACCCGGAGTACCCGTTCCTCGGCACGCACCTCACCCCCAGGGTCGACGGCACCGTGGACGTCGGCCCGAACGCGGTCTTCGCGTTCGCCCGCGAGGGCTACCGGCGCAGCGACGTCAACCTGCGCGAGCTGGGCCGGGCGCTGGCCTGGCCGGGCACCCGCCGGCTGGCGAAGGAGCACTGGCGGATGGGGCTGCGCGAGATGCGCGGCTCGCTGTCCAAACGCGCCTTCACCGCCGCCGCGCAGCGGTACGTGCCGGAGCTGAGGCCGGACGACCTGGTACCGGCCCCGGCCGGGGTCCGGGCACAGGCCCTGGACGAGCGCGGCCGACTGGTGGACGACTTCCGGATCTCCACGGTGGGACCGGTGACCGCGGTGCGCAACGCACCCTCGCCGGCCGCCACCTCCTGCATGGCGATCGCCGAGCACGTGGTCGACCGCCTGGCTCGGACGCTCTGAGGCTTTCTTCTCCTTTACTGAATTACTGAATCGGACATCCACGAAAGAGGACCCGCATGTTCATCGTCGACACCCAGATCCACGTCTGGAAGGAAGAGACCCCGGACCGCCCCTGGGTGCCCGGTGCCCGTGAGCGCATCCGGCTGAACGGACACCGCGAGGAGGCCTTCAGCTTTGAGGAGGCCATCGGGCTGATGGACGAGGCCGGCGTGGACCGTGCGCTGATCCTTCCCCCGTCCTGGGAGGGCGACCGCATCGACTACTCCCTGGAGGCATGCGAGGCGTACCCGGACCGCTTCGGCATCATGGCCCGGATCCCGCAGAACAAGCCGGCCGAGGGCGCCGCGATGATGCGCGACTTCGCCCAGAACCCGCATGTCAAGGGCACCCGCCTGACCTTCCACCGGCCGATCGACCGCAACTGGATGATCGACGGCACCAACGACTGGTACTGGCCGCTGGCCGAGGAGCTGGGCCTGCCGACGATGGTGCACGCGCCGGTATGGAAGGCCGAGCTGGGCGCGATCGCGGCGAAGCACCCCCAGCTGAAGATCATCATCGACCACATGGGCATCATGGCCCGCTGCGTGGACGACGCCATCGGCTACTGGGCCCAGGAGACCGCGGACCTGCACAAGCACCCCAACATCTACGTCAAGGTCTCGGCCATCCCCGGCTACTCCACCCAGCCCTTCCCCAACCTGAACATCGCCAAGTACGTGCACGCGATGGTCGACCAGATGGGCAAGGAGCGCTGCTTCTGGGGCACCGACATCACCCGTCTCATGGGTCACGGTCTGACCTGGAAGGACACCATCGACCAGTTCACCGAGCACTTCGGCTTCACCGAGGAGCAGCTTGAGTGGATCATGGGCCGGGGCATCAGCGAGGTCCTCGGCTGGCCGATCCCGGTCGAGGCGCCGGCCCAGGCGCCGGCCCAGGCGCCGGCCGACGCGCCGGTCGAGGCAGCGGCCGCGGAGGCGGCGCGATGACCGATGAGCACCTCGACGGCGGCGAGGCTGTGCTGGCCGCCTGTCGGAGCCTGGGCGTGGACGTGGTCTTCGCCTCGTCCGGGTCGGAATGGGCCCCGGTCTGGGAGGCGCTGGCGCGCCAGGACCGGGACGGGACCACGGGACCGCGCTATGTGGACCTGCTGCACGAGACCCTCGCGGTGGCCATGGCCACCGGCTACGGCCTGGTGACCCGTCGGCCGCAGCTGGTGCTGGTGCACGCGGTGCCAGGTCTGCTGCAGGGCGCCTGCGGGATCCACGGCGCACTGCTGGCCGGGGTGCCGATGGTGGTGGCCTCCTCGGAGTCCACCGGCTACGGGGACGGCCGGGGGCAGGACCCAGGGTCGCAGTGGTACCGCAACCTGTCGATCGTGGGCGGCCCGCAGGCCGTGGCCAACCCGTGGACCAAGTGGTCCACGCAGGTGGGCGACGTGTCCACGCTGTACAGCTCGGTGGTCCGGGCGGCGGAGATCGCGGCCCGGCCCACGGCGGGGCCGGTCTACCTGAACATCCCGGTGGAGGTGCTGCTCGACGAGTGGACCCCCTCCGCCCTGGTCGGCCGCGCGATCCCGGAGGCCGGCCAACGGGTCAGCACCGTCGGCGACCTGGAGCAGGCCGCCCGGCGGCTGCTCGCCGCCGAACGTCCGGTGATCGTCACCGAGTCGGCCGGGCGCCACGCGGACGGGTTCGAGGCGCTGCTGGAACTGGCCGAGACGCTGGCCGTCCCGGTGATCGAGCCGCAGGCGGCGGTGTGCGCCAACTTCCCGCGCACCAACCCGCTGCACCGCGGTGGCGACACCGCAGCCGCGGTCGCCGACGCCGACCTGGTGGTGCTGCTCTGCTGCCGCGCGCCCTGGTACCCGCCGAGCGATCGGCCGGTGGCCGCGGACGTCCTGGTCATCGACGACGTGCCGCACCGGCCCTACGTCGACTACCAGGTGCTGGGCGCGGACCAGTACCTGGAGGGCGACATCGGCCCCACCCTGCGCGCCCTGACCGGGGCTGTCCGGGCGGCCGGCGTGGACGAGCAGAAGGTGGCCGCCCGGCGGGCCGAACTGACCGTGCCGCGCCGCAACGCGACGACCCCCCGGCAGCCCGGGGAACACTGGATCGACCCCGGCGACGTGGTCGACTGCCTGCGCGAACTGCTGGACCCGGACGCGGCGGTGGTCGACGAGACCATCACCCACGCCCGGATCGTGCAGCAGCGCCTGCAGGCCGACCGCCCCGGCCGGTACAGCTACGTCCAGGGCGGCCTGGGCCAGGGCATCGGGGTGGCGCTCGGGGTCAAGATGGCCGACCCCGGGCGTGAGGTGGCGCTGGTCATCGGGGACGGGGCGATGCTCTACAACCCGATCGTCCAGTCGCTGTCGGCGGCGCGGACCCTGGACCTGCCGATCCTGATCGTGGTCTTCAACAACCGGCAGTACCGCTCGATGAAGCTCAACCACCTGCGCTTCTACCCCGACGGGGTGGCGGTGCGCGAGGACGACTTCCGCGGCGTCGACCTCGACGGCCAGCCCGAACTGGCCAAGGTGGCCGAGTCGCTGGGCGTGCTCGGGCTGAGCCTCACCGAGCCGGAGGAGCTCAAGGCCGGTCTGGCGCAGGCCCTGGCCAGTGTCCGCAACGGGGTCAGCGCCCTGGTGGACGTGCGCGTCACCCGCTGAACCCGCGGTTCCACCCGTATCGCCCACCCCCACCACCGACCCATCGACCTCATGGAGGTTTCCGTGGCCAAACCACGCACCATCGTGCCGGAGAAGGCGCTGCGCACGCTGGTCAGCGACCTCTTCGTCGTGTCAGGAACCAGCAGGGAACACGCCGACACCGTCGCCGACGTTCTGGTCTGGGCGAATCTGCGGGGGGTCGACTCCCACGGGGTGTCCCGGGTCCCGCGCTACCTGGAACTCCTCGACAGCGGTGAGGCCAAGGCCAGGCCGCGGATCCGGGTGGACCACTTCAAGTCGGCGGTCGCCATGGTCGACGCCGACTCGGCCCCCGGGCCGGTGGCGCTCACCCGGGCGATGGACGAGGCCGTCAGCATGGCGCGCTCGGCGGGGGCCGCCTGGGTCGCCGTCCGCGGCACCGTGCACACCGGTGCCATCGGCTACTACACCGAACGGGCCGCCCAGTACGGCATGGTCGGACTGGGCATCGTGGCCGGGGTCCCCAACATGGGCTACCCGGGCGCGGCCGGCGCCGCCGTGGCGACCAGCCCGCTCTCGGTCGCGGTGCCGGCCGGTCGGCATCCCACCGTGCTCCTCGACATGGCCACCGCGGTGATCGCGCTCGGCCGGATCGCCCAGCACAAGGCCGCCGGCACGCCGCTGCCCGAGGGCGCCGCGCTGACCAGGGACGGCCGGCCCACCACGGACCCGGCCGAGGCGGCGGTGCCGCTGCCGATGGGCGGTGCCAAGGGCGCCGGCATGTCCCTGGTCTTCGAGCTGATGGCCAGTGGTCTGACGGCCAATCCGATCGTCAGCTCGTTCCACAGCGGTGACCCGGAGGGTAAGCGGCACCGTCAGAACGCGCTGCTGATGGCCATCGACATCGCCGCCTTCACCCCGGTCGAGCAGTTCCGGGCACTGGTCGACGAGACCGTGGAGACCATCAAGGCGCTGCCGAAGACCGATCCGGACGGCGCACTGCTGCTGCCCGGTGAGCGGGGCTCGCGGACGCTCGACGAGCGCATCCTCAAGGGCGTCCCGGTGCCGGACGCGCTGCTGGCCAAGCTGGTCGCGCAGGCGCAGGCCCGCAAGGTCGCCGTGCCGGAGGGGATTCCCCAGTAGGCACGGGAAGGACGCGGTCCGGACCGGGGACAGGCCCCCGGCCCGGACCGCTTTCGCGCCGTCAGCTGTCCGCGACCATCCGGTCCTCCGGCGACAGGTGCTCCACGGTCACTCCGTTGGCCATGAAGGTACGGGTGACATAACCGGAGTCGTACACCCACAGAATGGTCATCGGGGTTTCCCCGGTGTTGCGGAAAAGGTGCGGAATTCCGGCTTCGACATACGTCGTGTCGTACTGCTGCAACGGGGTCACCACTCCGTCGATCTCGACTTCGGCGGCACCGCTCAGTATCGTCACGTGCTCCACGCAATTGTGGGTGTGCAAGGGCGCTCCGGTGCCCACCGGGTACGTACTGATGCCAGAGGTCAAGGTGGTCTTCTCGACGGCGCTGCTGCGGGTGACCAGCGGGATCGTCTCCACGCTGCCACCCCTGTTGAGCCTGGTCACAGCCGCTGCCTTGATGATGGTCACGGGGATCTCCTTCTGGTTTCCGCTGGTTCGCCGTCAGGCTAGACCGGAGTCGCCCCGGGCGGTGCCGCAGGACGCGCACACTAATGTTTCGCCGCCCGCGCCATGAATCACCGGCCGACGGTGGACAGCAACTCGGCATTTCAGGAGTGTTGACCCACCACCAATTCCGGCGGTCTTACGAAGGAGCGCGCGCCGATGCGTCTTGGACCCCTTACCGATCTCAGTCCCAAGCAGCAGGAGATCAGTGACCGCATCACCGCTCGCCGGGGCGGGACCCGGGGGCCGTTCCTGGTCTGGCTGCGCAGCCCGGAGCTGTGCGAGAAGGTCGAGGCGCTCGGCGCCTACTGCCGCTTCGAGTCCTCGCTGCCGCTGCGGCTGACCGAGCTGTCGCTGCTGATCGCGGCGCGCCACTTCGACGCCCAGTACTCCTGGAACGCCCACATCGACAAGGCCGTCGAGGCCGGCGTCTCCCGTGCCGCGATCGAGCGACTGGCCCGTGACGAGGCACCGCAGTTCGAGGCCAAGGACGAGCAGCTGCTGTACGCCTTCGCCACCCAGGTGCTGGAGGAGCACTTCGTGGCCGATGCCACCTTCGCCGAGGCCCTCGCCGCGTTCGGCGAGAACGGCGTGGTCGACATCATCGGCTGCCTCGGCAACTTCTCCATGCTGTCCATGCTGCTGAACACCTTCCAGGTGGACCTGCAGGCCGACCGTGAACCGCCTTATCCGGACATCCGCGGCTATGCCCGGGTCGCGCCGCGTCCCCGCAGGTCAGGGGCTTCCGGAACCGGCGAGGAGAACGTAGGGTCACGCCCTGACAGCAAGTAGAGCAAGTACAACAAACAGCGCAGCACAGCAGTGAGCACGATGCACACAGCACAAAGGAGTCCTGTGGATCGCATAACCGTGATGCGGAGTTTTGTGAGCGTCGGAGAGCAGGGCAGCTTCAGCCAGGCGGCCCGCCGCCTAGGCGTCTCCGGTTCCCTGGTCTCCCGGCACATCACCGAGCTGGAGCACCAGTTGGGGACCCGGCTGGTGAACCGGACCGCCCGGGCGGTCACCCTCACCGCCATCGGACGCCGGTACTTCGACTTCGCCCAGCGCATCATCGACGAGATCGACACCGAGGACGCCGCGCTGAGGGGAGCACAGGACAAGGCCGAGGGTCAGCTCGCGGTGATCTGCCCGAAGTGGATCGGGAACCTGGACCTGGGGGAGGCGATCGCGGACTTCTCGGTCGACCATCCGAAGATCCATGTCCGCTTCGAGGTGGGCGGAATGTCCGACCGCACCTTCGACTTCCTGGACAAGGGTTACGACGTCGCTTTCCACACCAGGGGGTTGCGCGATTCGACCCTTCTTGTGCGGAAGGTCTCGGATCTCGATTTTATGCTGTGCGCCTCACCGGACTACCTCAAGCGCCACCAGCCGCTCGTGGACCCGTCGATGCTGGCCGACCACGAATGCCTGGTCCATATCAACGACCCGCTCTGGCGGCTCTACCGGGAGGGCCAGGAAACGCACCTCAAGGTGCTGCCTACGGTCTATTCCTCCAACAGCTACCTGACGCTGCGCAAGGCCGCGGTCCGCGGACGCGGGCTGGCCCTGATGCCGGTCCGTACCGTCGCCGATGACCTCAGGAACGGGACCCTGGAGCGGGTGCTGCCCGACTACGCCGGCCCGGCCCGGTCGCTGTACGCCGTGCACTCGCCAGGCGCGCACACGATGCGCAAGGTCAGGGTCTTCCTGGACTACATCTCGGCCTGGTTCAAGCGGAACCCGATGACCACCGCCGGGACCCTGCACGACGTGCAACCTTAATATTCCCGTCGCTGCCGTGTACCGCCCTTGAAGGCTTCCATGCGCCCGCCTAGGCTGGCTGTGAATTCACGGGGCCCGGATTTCACCTTTCCCACGTGCGCTGGATCGCCGAATACGAAGAGAAGGCCCCCATGACCATTGTCCGGATAGAGCGGGCGGTGTACGGAGTCGAGGACATGGCCGAGTGCGCCAGGTTCTTCGAGGATTTCGGACTCGACCCGGTCCACAAGTCCGACGTATCGGTCGAACTGGCCACCAGGACCGGGCAGATCGTGGAACTGCGGCCGCTCGACGACCCGATGCTGCCGGCGGCCGTCGAGCCCGGGTCCACGATTCGCGAGATCGTCTGGGGCGTAGGTTCCCAGGCCGAGCTGGACCGGCTGCACACCGAACTCAGCCGCGACCGCGAGGTCACCCTGGACGGCGAGGGGGTGCTGCACACCCTGGACGAGACCGGCTACGGCATCGGCTTCGCCGTAGTCGCACCGCAGGCCACACAGCCAACGGACAGGCCGGTCAACACGCATGGCGACGCCCGGCGCTGGAACGCCCCGATCGACCCCTTCGGGCGGGTCCGGCCGCTGCGGCTGTGCCATGTCGCGCTCAACATCCCCAAGGACGGGCACGAGCGGGCCACCGACTTCTACCTGGACCGGCTGGGCTTCCGGGCCACCGACGTGGTGAAGCCGATGGGCACCTTCATGCGCGCCGAGGGCGACTCCGACCAGCACACCATCCTGCTGTGCCACCGTCCGGACCGGGCCGGCGTCAACCACACCGCCTATGAGGTACGGGACTTCGACGAGGTCGTCCTCGGTGCCAACCACATGATCGAGCAGGGCTGGCGCGAGGCGCGGAAGCTGGGCCGGCACACAGTCGGCTCCAATGTCTTCCGTTTCGTTCACGCCCCGTGCGGCGGGCGGGTCGAGTACGCGGCCGACATGGACCGCGCGGACGACAGCTTCGAGACCCGGGTGCACGAGACCACCCCGCCGCACCACATCTGGACGCTGCAGACGAACCGCGACAACGATAGAGAGGGCGAGGCATGACCGCCACCAGTTCCTACCCGCCCCTGGCGCTGTACATCGACGGTGCGTGGACGCAGGGCAGCGGCAGCCGTCGCGAGCCCGTCGTGGACCCGGCCACCGAGCAGGTGCTCGCCGAACTCCCGCTCGCCGAGCAGGCCGACCTGGACGCGGCCCTGGCGGCGGCCGACCGCGGTTGGCGGCTCTGGCGGGACACTCCGATCGAGACCCGTTCCCGGATCCTGCACACCGCGGCCCGGCTGCTGCGCGAGCGCGCGCAGGAGATCGGCCGGGTGATGACCATGGAGCAGGGCAAGCCGCTGGCCGAGGCCGCCGGCGAGGTGCAGCGGGTGGCCAACCTGCTGGAGTGGGACTGCGAGGAGGCCCGCCGCGCCTACGGCCGGATCATCCCGACCGGGCCGGGCGAGAACCTCACCGTGCTGCGCGAGCCGATCGGCCCGGTCGCCGCCTTCGTGCCCTGGAACTTCCCGGCCGGAAGCCCGATGCGGAAGATCGCCGCCGCGGTGTCGGCCGGCTGCTCCATCGTCATCAAGGCCTCCGAGGAGGTGCCCGGCACCGCCGTCCTGATCACCCGGGCGTTCCACGACGCCGGGCTGCCGGCCGGGGTGCTGAACCTGGTCTTCGGCGTGCCGGAGGAGGTCTCCAGCCATCTGATCGTCTCCCCGGTGATCCGGTTCGTCGCCTTCACCGGGTCCATCCCGGTGGGCAAGCACCTGGCCCAGCGAGCGGCCTCGGTGATGAAGCCCTCGGCGATGGAGCTGGGCGGCCACGCCCCGGTGATCGTCTGCGCGGACGCCGACCCCAAATCCGCCGCAGTCGCCTGCGCCCGCGGCAAGTACGTCAACGCCGGCCAGGTCTGCACCTCGCCCAGCCGCTTCTTCGTGCACCGCTCGATCGCCGAGGAGTTCACCACCGCCCTGGTCGAGGCCAGCGAGGCGGTCCGGGTCGGCAACGGCCTGGAGCCCGAGGTGCAGATGGGCCCGCTGGTCAACGCCCGCCGCAGGGAAGCGGTGCACCGACTGGTCACCGACGCGAGGGAGAAGGGCGCCAGGATTCTGACCGGCGGTCAGATCCCGGACGGACCTGGATACTTCTACCCGCCCACGGTGCTGGTCGACGTCCCCGAGGACGCGGCGATCCTCTCCGACGAGCCCTTCGGCCCGCTCGCCCCGGTCATCGTCTTCGACGACCTCGACGAGGCGCTGCGGCAGGCCAACTCCCTTCCCTACGGCCTGGCTGCCTACGGCTTCACCAACCGCGCCGACACCGCGGACCGGCTGATCCGCGGCTTCGAGGCGGGCATCCTCTCCATCAACCACACCGGCGGCTCGGTGCCGCAGGCGCCCTCGGGCGGGTACAAGGAGAGCGGCTACGGCCGCGAGGGCGGCGCCGAGGGCCTGGACGGATACCTGGTCACCAAGCGGGTCTCGCACCGGCTGCAGGCCTGAGATGAGATGGATACGCTTCCGGGCCGGCGAACGTACCGGCCACGCGGTGCTGGACGACGCGGGTGTCCACCCGGTCGACGGTGTGCCCTGGGACGAAGCCAAGGCCACCGGTGAGCTGCTGACGCTCGATCAGGTGACGCTGCTGCCGCCGGTGGTACCGCCCACGTTCTACGCGGTGGGCTACAACTACGCCGACCATGTTCGCCATGTCCGCCATGTCGCCGAGCGGATGGGCACGAAGCCCAACCTGCCCGAGCGGCCCGAGGTCGGCTACCGCGCGGCCAACGCGCTGACCGGCCACGGGCAGCCGGTGGTCAGGCCGGCCGACTTCACCGGACTGCTGGAGGCCGAGGGCGAGCTGGTGGCCGTCATCGGCCGGCAGCTGCGCCGCTGCTCGCGGGAGGAGGCCCGTGCGGGGGTCTTCGGCTGGACGATCGGCAACGACGTCAGCGCCCGCGAGTGGCAACGCGGCGACCGTACCTTCTGGCGGGCGAAGAACAGCGACACCTTCAAGCCGATGGGGCCGTGGATCGAGACCGAGGTCGATCCCATGGCCTCCACCACCACGGTGAGCGTGAACGGGGTCACCGCCGCCGAGTTCGCCACCGGAGGCATGATCTTCGACCCCTACGACTACATCGTCGAGACCTCCCGCTACATCACCCTGCACCCGGGCGATGTGCTGTGGATGGGCGCAGACGCGACCGTGGCGATGAACGTCGGCGACACGCTCTCCGTCGAGATCTCCGGTATCGGCGTCCTGAGCAATCCCGTCGTCCAAGAGGAGCCGCACTCGGCGGCCGAGGAGAACCCATGAGCACCCGACCTGCCTACATTCACCACGTCAACTTCCCCACCACCGACCCCGATCGCACCGCCACCTGGTACACCCAGGTCTTCGGCCTGAAGCGGATCACGCCCAGGAGCAACACCAAGGTCGTGCTGATGACGCGCGGCAACTTCGACCTGCACTTCACCCCGGTCGAGGAGATGGACCGGATGTCGCCGTACCACTTCGCCATGGAGGTGGAGGACTGGGACGACTTCCTGGAGCACCTCAAGTCGCTCGGCATCCGCCACACCCGGCCGATCGAGCGCCCGGAGAACAACTCCAAGTTCTGCTACATCCACGACCCCGACCACACCATGATCGAGCTGGTCTACCACGGCAACCGACCGCCGCTCGGCGGCGGCAAGCCCTCGACCGAGCCGCGGAGCTGACTCACACCATGCCTTTCGCACAGACTGCCGACGGCACTGCCGTCTACTACGAGACCCACGGCGCCGGCCCCGCCGTCGTCCTGGTGCACGGCTCCGGCGGCCACCATGCCGCCTGGTGGCAGCAGGTACCGGCGCTGAGCCGCCGCTACACGGTGGTCACCCTGGACCTGCGCGGCTTCGGCCGCACCGGTGAGGGAGCACGCGGCCTCGACCTCAGCGACGGCCTGGACTCCGGGCTGTTCCCGGGGGACATCCTCGCGGTGCTGCACGACGCCCGGATCGGGCGGGCCGTCCTGGCCGGTCAGTCGATCGGGGCGGTCGCGGCCCTGCGTGCCGCGCTGGCCGAGCCGGAGCGGGTGGCCGGGGTCGTCCTGGCGCACTCGCTGGGCGGGATCAGCGACCCGGAGCTGTCGCCGCTGGTCGCGGCCGACCGGGCCGAGGCCGTCAAACTGCCGGTCCTGGACCGGCTGTTGACCCCCGGCTTCAGGGCTGCGGACCCGGCCAAGACCTTCCTGTTCCGGCAGATGGGCACCTTCAACCGGGCCAAGATGCAGGACCTGCGGAACCTGGACACCGACGGCCCCACCGTGGCCGAGGTCAACGCCTCCGGCATCCCGATCTGCTTCCTGGCCGGCGCGGACGACGCGGTGCTCGGCGCCAAGACCGTCACCCGGGCCGCCGAACTGGTCGAGGGCTCGCACCTGGAGCTGATCCCGGACACCCCGCACGCCATGTACTGGGAGACCCCGGAGCTGTTCAACGCTGCGCTGGACCGCTTCCTGCAGCGGGTCTACCCGCAGACCGCCACGACCGCTGGAACGGTGACCGCATGACCGCCCCCTCCCTGGCCCTCGCCACCCGGCTGATCGAGGACGCCCGCAAGCACGCCACCGAGCTGGGCAAGGCGCTCAGTGTCGCGGTCGTCGACTACGGCGGCTTCGTGGTCGCCGTCGAGCGCATGGACGGCGCCCGTCCGATGACCCCGAGCATCGCCCTGTCCAAGGCCTACTCGGCAGCCGTGATGCAGCGGCCCACCGTGATGCTCAAGGGTTGGTCCGACAGCGACCCGGTGTTCTTCAGCCAGGTCGCCCGGCTCGGCCAGCACCCGATCGTCGCCACCAAGGGCGGCTACACGCTCAAGCAGGACGGACAGATCATCGGCGGCATCGGCGTCTCCGGCGGCAGCCCTGACGAGGACGAGGACATCGTCAAGGCCGTCGTGGCCGCCGCCGGCCTGGAAACCGACTTCGCCGAGTGGGCCGGAGTCCGCAAGGAGGGTGAGGGCCGTGGCTGACGACTTCAAGTACCACATCGACCACCACGCGGGCCTGACCCCGCAGGTCGCACTGATCGACGCACGGGCCGCGCACGTGCGCGGCGAGCTGGACGACGCCGGGCTGCGGGCAGCGCAGGACGCCGCCGTCGCCGAGGCGGTCAGCACCCAGCGGCGTCTGGGTCTCGCGGCGGTCAGCGACGGCTGGTTCCGCCGGTCCGACCCGCTGAGCGTGGTCCACGACCAGGTCACCGGCTTCGGGGACGAGCTGGTCGGCGGCGCCGTGGCGCAGCTGCTCGGCGCCTCGGCGCCCAGGCGCCGCGAGGCGGTGGGGCCGCTGGCGGCGACCGGTCGGCTGGCGGGGCACGAGAGTGCGGCTCTGCGTGCGGTGACCGAGTACCCGCTGCTGGTCTCGCTGCCGTCGCCGGGCTATGTCGCTGAGCTTTCGGTCGCCGAGGGACAGCAGCCGAAGTCTGTCGAGGAGACAGGTGCGAATCTGGCCGCGATCATCGGTGGTGAGATCGCCGCGCTGGCGGCCGAGGGCGTGGCCTATGTGCTGCTGCACAACCCGCTGTACGGCTTTCTGCTGAGTGCCCGCGGGGCTGAGCGTGCCGCCGAACTGGGTCTGCCTGTGGGGGAGTTGGTCGACCGGATGCTCGCCGCCGATGCGGCGGTCCTCGACGGCCTGGAGGCTCCCGTCCACTTCCACCTAGGGCTGGACCTCACCACCGGGGGTGCTGCCGACCTCTCGGCCGGCTACGCCGCCGGACCGCTGACCGCCTTCCAGGAGCGCCAGCCGTTCGACCGCATCTGCGTCGAGTACCCGGCCCTGGAGCAGGCCCGCTTCCCGCTGTCCGGGGTGCGCCCCGGCGTCGTGGCCTCGCTCGGCCTGGTCGACGTCCGCACCCCGGAGCTGGAGTCGGTGGAACAGATCGTGTCCCGGGTGGACGCGGCGGCCGCCGAACTGGACATCGACGACATCGCGCTGTCGACCAACGGCCCCTTCACCGCCGAGAGCGGTCTGACCGGCAGTCAGGAGCGGCTCAAGCTCCAACTGGTGGAGATGGCCGCCCGGTACTTCTGGGGCAACGAGCTCTGACCACCAGCAGGTGCTGCTCTGTCATGCCGCCACATCTTGACGCTTCCCTAACGCCGACCCCGAATGCCGCCGGATGGCCTACAGCTGAACCAGGAGACCCGTTCTGACCTGCAAAAACAAAGAGCCGAAGATCCATCGGCGGCACGCCGGTCACGGTGCGGAGTCGCTTCTCCGACGCTGTGAACCCTTACGCTCGCGGCTGTGTTCAACGTGCCCCAGGCGTTCAAGCGCCTCGTGATCGGTCAGGCCATGCGCAGCGAGGAGCTGGGGGAGACCCTGCTCCCCAAGCGCCTGGCGCTGCCGATCTTCGCGTCCGACCCGCTCTCCTCGGTGGCCTACGCCACCGAGGAGATCCTGTTGGTGCTCACGGTCGGCGGCACCGCGTTCCTGTATCTGACGCCGTGGATCGCGGCAGGCGTGGTCCTGCTCATGGCCGTGGTGGTGACCTCCTACCGCCAGGTGGTGCACGCCTACCCCAGCGGCGGCGGCTCCTACGAGGTGGTGACCACCAACCTGGGGCCGAACGCGGGCCTGGTGGTAGCCGCCTCGCTGCTGGTCGACTATGTGATGACGGTCGCGGTCTCGGTGGCCTCGGGCGTGGACAACATCATCTCCGCGTTCCCGAGCATCGCCGACGCCAGGGTCCCGATGGCGGTCGGGTTCGTGGTGCTGCTCAGCGCGGTGAACCTGCGCGGGGTGCGGGAGGCGGGCCGGGCGTTCGCGGCGCCGACGTACCTGTTCATCGCCGGCATCGTGCTGATGATCGTGACCGGGTTCGTGAAGATGCTGTTCGGTCACACCCCGGTGGCGGCCAGCGCCCAGTACCCGATCATCCCGGTGGGCCACAAGGACACGCTGGCGGGTCTCGGTCTGCTGATGCTGGGCCTGCGCGCCTTCGCGTCCGGCTGTACGGCGCTGACCGGTGTGGAGTCGATCTCCAACGGGGTGCCCGCGTTCCGCAGACCAAAGTCCAGGAACGCCGCCACCACCATGTCCGCGATGGGTATCACGGCCGTGGTGATGTTCGTCGGCATCACCGCCCTGGCGCTGGTGGCCAAGGTCCACAAGACCGACGACACCTGCCGGCTGATGAACTACCCCGGCGACTGCCACACCGCCACCCAGCCCACCGTGATCGCCCAGCTGGCGTCCTCGGTCTTCGGCGGCGACCACAGCATCCTGTTCTACTTCATCCAGGCGGTCACCGCGCTGGTGCTGATCCTGGCCGCGAACACCGCCTTCAACGGCTTCCCGCTGCTGTCCTCGATCCTGGCCCAGCACCGCTACCTGCCCCGCCAGCTGCACACCCGCGGTGACCGGCTCGCCTTCTCCAACGGCATCATCGCCCTGGCCCTGGTGAACGTCGCGCTGCTGGTGGCCTACAAGGCGGACGTCACCAACCTGATCCACCTCTACATCCTGGGCGTGTTCACCTCCTTCACGCTCAGTCAGATCGGCATGGTCAAGCACTGGAACCGGCTGCTGGCCACCGAGGCCGACGCCAGGGTCCGCGGCTCCGCGAAACGCTCGCGGATCATCAACGGCTTCGGCGCGGGGTTCACCGCGCTGGTCCTGGTGATCGTGATGATCACCAAGTTCACCGAGGGCGCCTGGCTCGCCGTGGTCGCCGCCGTGCTGCTGTTCGGCATGATGCGCGGCATCCACAAGCACTACGACGCCGTCTCCGAGGAGCTGGCGATCGAGGACCTGCGGGCCGAGTCGGTGCGTCCGTCCAAGGTGCACGCCATCGTGCTGGTCTCCACCCTCCACAAGCCGACGCTGCGGGCGCTGGGCTACGCCCAGGCGTTCCGGCCGGACATGCTGGAGGCGGTCACGGTCGCGGTGGAGAAGGACTCCACCGAGGACCTGCGGCAGAAGTGGGCCGAGTACGAGATCCAGGTCCCGCTCAAGGTCCTCGACTCCCCCTACCGCGAGATCACCAAGCCGGTCGTCGGCTACGTCCGCTCGATCCGGCGCGGCAGTCCGCGCGAGGCCGTGGCGGTGTTCATCCCCGAGTACGTGGTCGGCCACTGGTGGGAACACCTGCTGCACAACCAGTCAGCGCTGTGGCTCAAGAGCCGACTGCTGTTCACCCCCGGCGTGATGGTCATCAGCGTGCCCTGGCAGCTCTCCTCCTCCAGCCGCGCCGACCGCCCGGCCCGGCGCGCCCCCGGCTCGGTGCGCCGCGGCGAACCCAGCCAGAATCTCGACACCCTGCCGGCCCGGCAACCCGACAAGGTGTGAACAGCGGGAGACCGGCTGCCACGATGGGACCGGATCAAACCACCACGAGCACGAACAACAGGTATCAACGGGTGCAGCTTCCGGCGAGGGTTTGTACCCATTTGTAATCGAATGGACTGTTCTCCTGGGCGTGATCGAACCATGTATTCGGTGATCCTGGTCGGCAAAAGGCATCCTTGACCCTGAATAACTGCTCCTTGTACTGTGGTTCAGCTCGGTCAAGTGCACGACTGCCTACAAGTAAAGGGAGTTCAGCATGCCTGAGAACACCACCCCGGTCGACGAGTTCAGCGAACTGGATGAGCTCCAGGTCATCGAGTCGTCCGAGCTGAAGGTCGGCGGCGCGTTCCACGCGTTCCGCTTCAGCGCGCTGCTCGAAGAGGCCACCCCGGAGGCCTAGTTCAACTACGTGTGGGGCCGGGCTCTGCCCGGCCCCACACGGGCGGACCTGGCAGTGAATCGGGGAGGGAATTTGATGACGGGCGCCGATCCGGTGGATGCGGTTCTCATTTTTCCGCCACAGACGGAAGCGCGGCTATTCCCTTACCTGAGTCTTCCTTATCTCGCCGGGCATCTGCGAAGGCAGGGCCGGACGGTGCTTCAGGAGGATCTCAATCTCGCGTTGTTCCATGAACTTCTCGATTCGGGACCGCTGCTGGCCGCCCGCGAGCGGTACCGGGCTTCGAATGGAATGCGCAACTGGTACCGTGCCGCGATGGCGGAAGCCGCCTGCGAGAATCTTCCGGAACTGCGCAGTCATGTCCTGACGAAGCAGGGCGCGGGCTCGCTGGGCCCCGCCCGTGCGGTGCGGTTGGCCAATCAGGCAGTGGAAGTGGTACTGGAGGAATCGTTCCTGACGCGCACATGGCCCAGCCTGAGCGTCCTGGACGAGCAGGTGGGGCAGCTGGTATCGCGTGGCGAAGGAGCACTCGATGAGCCCACCGCTGTGCTTCGCCGACTGGTGGAACGCGCGCTGTCGGGGATTTGCCCCCGGATGATTGGCCTGTCGGTCGCCTTCTTCAGCCAGTTGGCCCCGGCGCTCCTGATCGCCGCCTGGGTGCGCGAAATCGCGCCGGACGCCCGGATCTGGTTGGGCGGCCAGCAGGTGATGCTGCGGCAGGAGGAGCTCGTGCGCCTCTCCGCTGTCCGCGAGTGCGTCGATGCCCTCTGCGTCACCGCGGGCGAGGAACCATTGGCGGCGGCGCTCGAGGCCCTGCAGGCCGGCGCGGACGACAGTGGGGTTCCCGGGGTCGTCTGGATCGACGGACGACGGGGCCCAGGTGAGGTGCTGCCTGTCCGGATGACTTTCCGGGACGCCGGGCCCCCGGATTTCGACGGCCTTCCACTGCGTTCCTATGTGGCCGAGGACTTCCAGTTGGCGATCGTTTCCTGCGTCGGCTGCTACTGGGGGCGTTGCGTGTTCTGCTCCTATGGCAACCGGTCGCTGCCCCAGGGTGCCTATCAGCAGGGGACCCCGATGCAGATCGCCGATGCGGTGGAGGCGACGGTACTCCGGCACGGCGTGGATTTCGTGGCCGTAGTCGACGAGAACACCAATCTGCGACTGATCGTGCAGGCGATGCGAGAGGTGCGCCGTCGGGGCATTCGGATAACCTTCAGTACACGCAACCGGCTCGAATCCGTTCTGTTGGACGCAGATTTCTGTCGGGAGCTGGCCGAGCTTGGGTGCATTCTCATGAGTGTCGGCTATGAAACGAACGCGCAGCGCCTGCTGGACCGGATGGACAAGGGTGTCTACGCCGACGACTATCAGGCGATCATCGACAATGTGGTGGGGGCCGGAATCAATTTGCGCCTCTCGATCATGGGCGGTCTCTTCGATGAGACGCAGGCTGAAGCTGATGCCTCTCGGCTTTTCCTGAAGCAGAACGAGGCGAAGATCGGAATCGATGTTCTGCAACTCATGGTGGCGGAGCCCGGGACACTGCTCACGTCCGAGGCAGAACGCTATGGCATCGATATCGATCGTTCCGGCGCGCTGACCGGGAATCGCGAACTGAATTACCTGGGTGGCAGACACGGCTATCCACTGGCGATTACGGACGGCCCGGACCGGGACGAGTCGTTGCAACGACTGATGGATACCTTTCATGCTGTCAAACCCCAGGGCAACGACGCGCTGCCACCTCATCTCCGCCGCACCAAGGGAGATGTGAGCCCGGTCCGGCGCGCCCGACTGCGTCCGTGGGTGCGCCCCGTTCCGGCGAGTGCTGCCGATTCCCTCGTCGGCATCGACACACACTCGTTCCTGCTCTCCGACCTGGTGTGGCAGCAGATCTTCGCACTGCCCCACGCACACATCGGGGTCACTGAGGAGAATGTGCTGGAGGCTCACTCCGAGACCGGGGCGAAGCTGCTGGGCCGGCTGGTCTCGTCCGACGTCGCCGTCTGCGTACCGCTACGTCTCGTCGCAGGGAGTCCCTCATGACCACCGTTCTGCCGTCGGCTGCCCCGGCAAGCACGCGGCTCGGGCTGGGAGTCGGCATGGATCTGCCCTGGGGTGCGAAAATCGGGTTTGTCGACACCGCAGGCGGTGGTGATGTCACTCCTCGGGTGAGGGCGTTCCTCAAGCGTCACACCGGCCAGTTCGGCTACTCGTTCTTCGCGTTCCAGCCCCGCAACAGGGCCAGACTCCGTGCCCACGACTACGTGCGCGCGTATGACCGGCTCTACGAGGCCATGCCCGTGGGCATGGCGCGCGCCTTCCATCAGACTCTGCTGAACATGGGGACTCCGGAGGCCTATGACCGCCACCCGGTAGCCCAGTTCACCAATGAGCTGCACGCCCGCTACGGATTCTCCTGGGTCGTCGAGGACCTGGGTATCTGGAGCCTGAGGGGACGACCACTGCCGTATCCGCTGCCTCCCGTGATGACCGAACGAGGACTTGAGCTGGCGACCGAGAACGCCAAGGAGGCCCGTCGACTCCTCGAGCCACCGCTTCACGTCGAGTTTCCCGGCTTCACCGAGGGAGGCTCATTCGTCCTGGGCGGTCTCGACGGCTTCGACTACTTCAGGCGCCTGGCCGACGACGCCGATGTGTCGGTCACCCTGGACGTCGGCCACATCCTGAGCTACCAGTGGCTGCGCGGTCGTACCGGGACGTCCATGTTCGACGAACTCGAGCGACTGCCGCTGGAGCGCTGCCGCGAACTGCACCTGTCCGGTTGTCAGATAGTCGGGGGGAAGTTCCGAGACCTTCACCACGGGGTGCTCCTGGATGAGCAGATCGAGTTGACCCGGTACTTGCTGCCCCGGTGCCCGAATCTGCTGGGCGTCACCTATGAGGACCCCGTCTACGCGGAGGACGGCGTACTTGTCCAGAGGTCCCGGCGCAATTACGAACGACTGCGTCTTCTCGTCGGCGAGTGGGTTTCCGGGCCGGGACGGAGTGAGCCATGACGGCTACCACTGGGCCCGACCTGGATGCCGGTGAGCTCACGGAGCTGCTGCTCCGTCTGCTCACTGACGACGACTACCGCAAGCGCCTTGCCGAGCACGGGGCCCAGGCGGTGGCCCGAAACGCTGCCGAGTTCATCTGCCTGAGCACTGTCGACCAGCAGGAGCTCGACTTCACGGCGCGGCGCTTTCGCAGCAACCTCTGGAAGGGCGATGGAGCCAACGGTATCGCTGCGGCATTCCCGCGCTCAGTCGCTCTCCTGGAGCGGGTCGGATGGCATCAGCAGCGACTGCTCTCCGCTTTCCTTCGGTCCCCCGAGTTCGAGGCATACCGGGCTCTTCCGTACACCGGTGAGGGGACGTCATTGGAGGAGGCATTCGGAACGTTCGCGATGAGCCTTCCCGAAGAGGAGGTGGGCCGCGGTGACACAGGGAGCGAGGTCCTGCGGTGCACGCTGGAGCACGAGATGCTCATGGCGCTGTTCACCGCACTCGTCCATGAGTCTCCGGTGGCCTTCCGGTCCGGCGTCGCCGGGATCATGTCTACCGACAACGGTTACGCGGTCCTGCGCACATATTCGGCTGCTGTGCTTGCCGGGTGGGGGGTGGCCACCGCCGGGGCCGGGCCCCTGTGCTGCCTGTACACGAGCACTCCCCGGGGCATGGTCTTCGGCCCGGTCCCGCAGCGGGTGGCCGACGCGCTGTCCCGCCCCGGAGAGGCTTCGGCGGAGAAGGTCAGGCAAGCCCTGCGGATGCGAGGAATCTGGTGACACGGCTCGACGAGACAAGTGACGGGTTGACCGTGGTCCCGGAGCACGGTCAGGTGCTCCCGGTGTGGGATGTCCGGGGATTCCGCGATGAGCATCTGCTCTTCTTCGACCGGCATCTGGATCTGAAGCACGTTCCCGTGCAGGACTGCGAAGCTCTCGCCCGGCTGCGCGGACGGCCCGTCGACCTGGCCGCCGAATGTCGCCGGCTGCCCTTCCGGGAGCCCGGTCACGGCCGATACGGGCTGGATGACTTCCTGTATCCGGCCATGGCGGGCGGTTGGCTGGCGTCCGTGTGCTGGGTCGTTCCCGGCGAGGCCGGCCGGGACCCGGCGACGTCGCTGCTGGGTGCGCTGAGCCTGGTGCCGCACGTTGGCCGACGGGTGATCGAGACATTCTCGCGGGAGCCCTGGGGCGTCCGGGCGGAACTTGAGGTAGGTACCGTCTCCTGCACCGGTCTGCCCACTCTGGACGTGGAGGTCCTGAACGGGATCACCGCGGTCGACTTCGACCTCGACTTCTTCGTCGACAGCGACGGAAGCGTCGACCACACGGTCGCCGATGCGATGGCGAAGCTCGGAGCGCTGAAGGGGCGGATCCGCAGTTGGAGCGGATCCATGAGCGTGTCCAGCGGATTCGTTCCCTCGGACTTCGCCTCGCTGGCAGAGGATATTGCCGGTGAATTGGGCATTCCGCTCCGGACGCCGACGGCTGCCGCGTTCATCCGGGACGGCGACAGTGCCTCTCCCGAGCGCAGCCTCGCGGCGGCCGGGGTCGGCGCGCCGGTCAGCCCGGCGGAGGTGGCCCGGCTGTGGGACGAGGAACTCGCGGCGATGGGCCCTGAGGGCATCACTCTGCGGGCTGTCCTCGACGCCCAGTCGGGGCGCCTCGAAGAGGCGATCGGCGGTGTGCACCGGGCGCGTTCCCTCGGCGCCCGGGGCGCCTGGCCCGCGTACGTCGCCGGTCTGGCAGCGATGCGCGCCGGGCAGCACGGGACGGCTCTCGAACTCTTTGATCTGAGTACGGAGGAGATCTCCGACACCCTGGACGCGCACGCGAGCATCCTGGGCGTGATCTGCTCACTGCGTCTGGGGCATGCCGCCGACGGTGTGCTGCGTGCCCGGCGGGCGCTCGACATCATCCCCCTGCACCGTGACGCGGTGGACCTGCTCGCGCTGGCCGGCCGTCAGGCCGGGGACCGCGCCGCGCAGCAGGCCGCGGAGCAGCACGCCAAGATCCTCGCGGAGGTGTGGAATGGCTCCTGAGACCGCATTTCTCCCGGGTATGAGCCGAGAGGTGTTCTTCGCCGAGTACTTCCGCAAGAAGCCCTTCGTGCTGCGTGCCGCCACTCGGGACCTCCTGGACCCGCCGCTGACCGTCGCGGAATTCGACGACATCCGCAGGCGTATGACGAGGGAGAACCCCGTCCAGGTCGTCGAGCGTCCAGGTGAGGCCTGGTTCGTCCGGGTCGCCGACCTTGCGAGCCCACGACTGGCAGAACTCAGCGACACGATCCGACGCACCCTGGACTGGCCGAATGTCTGGTGCGACACGGTGCAGACGCACGAGCCCTCGGGTATCGGCTGCCATTTCGACGACAGCGACAACTTCGTACTGCAGCAGGAGGGCACCAAGCGCTGGCAGCTCTCCCCGCCGTCCGGCCTGCCCGAGGACTCGCTGCGTCGCCGCATGACGGGGGACCACTCGGTCGGCACCGCGTATATGCCGGAGGACGCTCTCGAGTTTGTGTTGAATCCCGGAGACGTGCTCTACCTTCCGGTGTTCTGGAGTCACTGGGGGGTGAGCGACGGCCCCTCGCTCAGCATCAGCCTCGCACTCAACTCTGCCAACGCCCTGGGCTCGGTGCTGCCGCTCATCGCCAAGGAGCTGGCTACCGACCGAGCCTGGTGGGAACCGATGCCCGCCGATCGGGGGAATCTCGACGCCCTTTGGGAGACTCTTGCTGACCCCGGTCTACGACGCCGTGTCGAGACCGCCCTGCTGGATCGCCACCGGACCTGGGTGGCGGACGGCCTGAGAGCGCAGCGCTCCGACACGGCAGAGCCGGCGGCTGCGGACCTGCCTGACGAGGCACCAGGCGTCGTGCCCGCAGCTCTCAGCCTCTCCCTGGGCAATGGCGGCCTCCGCGAGCTGGTTCACCGGCCCCGGCAGTTGCCCGAGGCGAAGGACCTGCTCTCCATGCCCACAGCTGTGGACATCTGGTCCTCCGCACGACACCTGCACACCCGGCACGCGTTGGTCCGGGTGCTGCAACTGCTGCGCCACCGCAGCGGCCACTGGAAGGGGCAGCCGGAGATCCAGCAAACCGCGCAGGCAGTGATCGACCTGCTGTCGGCGGTCGACGAATGGGAACTTGCCGACCTGGGCCGCCACCCCGTCCTGTTGGGAGCCATCCGCCGTGCGGAGCACGAGACCGCAGCCGACTACCGGGAAACGGGCGACGAGTTCGTCGCGCAGGTGGCATCCGCACTCCTCGGTCTGGCCGGGCGACACCCCGACATGGTGGACGGCCGGACGTTCGCCGTGGCGCGCTCGGAGCAGCGCCGGATCGTGACACTGCTGTCCGGCGAGCGGTGGGCAGCACCCGAGGATCTCGCCGAGGTCACCGCTGTCCGATTTGGGGCGCAGACCGGTACCGCTGAGCTCATGACGGCTGACGGAGCCTGGCACCGACCCACTGTGGAACCGCTCCCCGCGGTCCCGGGTTCCTCGTTGTACCTGCTCGAACGCCACAACTGGTGGGATCTCGCCAACCGGCGTGGCGTGTCCTGGCACTGCGGGCAGTTGCCCCGTGCGGTACCGGACCTCAGCAGTCGGGCGGCGGAGGCCGTCGCACTGCTGGCCGACCGCTGGCCTGAGGCCCTCGCCGCAGCCGAGGCACACCTGCTGGTTCTCACTCAACCCGGAGCCCGGGACGAATGGCTCTGCCGACCGGCCAAACGGGGGCAGGTGGCGTCGCCCGAGACCATGGCGGTCGGCCTGGTGACCGTGCTGGCCCGGATCCAGTGGCGGATTGCCACTGACCTCTTCCCTGCTCCGGCACAGGAACTGCCGCCGGTCCAGTCCCCGTGGGACGGCTCGTCGCGTTCCGCGCAGTGGTTGTGCGGACAGATCTTCGCCGCCAGGATGCAGAGCGAACTCTGCCGACGTCTGCTGGAGAAGGGCACGGACGACGTGGAGGCTGCCGATGCGGCGATGGCTGCCGCAGAAGGCGCTGAGGCCGCCGTCCGCTCGGGGCTGAGCGGGTTCGCACCCGGTTCGGGCGGATGGTTCGAGGCATTCATGATGACCCAGATCGCGATGGAGGACGGGCAATCCAAGTGACAACCGCCGACACAACCGGGGAAACCGGATCCTGGCGCACAGTGTTGCGCGAGCCCAGGTTCGCTCGGGTATGGATCAGCCAGCTGACGAGCTCGCTGGGTGACCAGGTGTTCCCGTTCGCCGTCGCCACCTCGGTTCTTCTCAACGACAAGAGCGTCACCGGATTCGGGGCCGTGCTTGCCGCACGTGCCCTTGGCATGGCCCTTTGCGTGCTCATCGGTGGAGTCGTGGCCGATCGATTTCCGCGCACCAGGATCATGGCAAGCGTCGATGTGCTGCGTGCCCTGGTCGTGGCCGGCGCGGCCCTGGCCGTCGTCGGGGCGCCGACCTGGGCCCTCGCCCTGCTGGTGCTGCTCGTCGGCGCCGGCGAGGCGTTCTTCGAGCCGGCCTACGAGTCACTGCTGCCCAGGCTGGTCGCCAAGAACCAGTTGGAGATGGCGAATTCGCTGACCACGGCGACCGAGCGGGTGCTCGGCGTCCTCGGTCCCACGGTGGCCGGTGCCGTGGTTGCGGTGGTCGGCGCGCGCAGCGCGCTGCTCTTCGACGCCGCCACGTTCGCGGTCAGCGCCGTTCTGCTGGTCGGTGTGCGGGTGAAGTCCGCGGATAGGTCTGTCGCTAGCGGTAACTCCCTGGTGGGCGAAGTGATGGAAGGCTTCCGCGCCGCTCGCGCCCGGCCATGGGTGTGGGCGGTTCTGTTGATGTCGGTGTTCCACATGCTGACCACGGTCCCGGTCTGGTTCGTCCTGCTGCCCGAGCGGCTGCTGCGGTCGCAGTCGGACACCATCGGCTACGGTGTGGTGCTGGCAGCCTTCTCGGCCGGCGCGATGGTCGGCGGAATCCTGGTGCGCCGCGGCCGGCGCAGCGGGTCCGGCACAATGGCGCTGCTCTCGCTTCTGCCGTTCGGACTGGCGGTGGGTCTGCTCGGGGTGACGACATCGGTTCCGGTGCTGGCACTCGCCTCGATTCCCGCCGGGGCGGGTCTCGCATCCTTCCAGGTGCTGTGGATGAGCGCTCTGCAGCGGCACATCCCCGACGAACTCCTCGGCCGCATCATGTCGCTGGACTGGCTGTCCTCCACGGCGGCCGCGCCGGTCGGATATGCGGTGGTCGGGCTCGCGCTCGCAAGGGTTCCGGTGTGGACCATCAGTCTTACCGGCGCCGTGCTCTTCCTGCTCAGCACCCTTGCCCCGCTCCTCGTCCCGGGAGTACGGGAGTTCGGCGGGACCATGGGGAGGGACCCGCAGCCTGCGCTCGGCCACCCCGCTGTCGGAGAGGCCTGACCGACAAGTTCCGCGTCTCCGGTTCCACGTCACCGTCGTCCACTGCCTAGGGGGCTGGGATGTCTCAAGACACCGTGTCGAAGGTTCGGAAGAGCACCGACGTGTACGTCGATGTGTCGCGACTGCGTCCGCTGTTCGACGAGCCGGCCCCGCCGGTGGACCTCTCCCGCGCCGTACTGCCCGGACACCCGGACGACCCCACCCGGGCCCTGGATCGCATGGTCGGCAAGCTCTATCTCAAAAGGCTGTTGGTCCTACTTCGGGACCACGGCAATGCCTGCGAGAGCCCGAGGGTCCGCCACTCCGTCCAGGGGTTGGTCGACGGCCTGCTGCGGCTCCCGCACGAAGAGCTGATCCGCGTCGTTCTGCGTCCGGAGGTGACTTCCTGGATCAAGACGGCACAGCGGGTACGGGACGGTGAGCGGCGGCTCTCCCCGGAGACCCTGTTGGGCTACGCGGGGACGTTCCTGATGCCGACACTGCTACGGCCCGACATCCTGGAGGACGCCGAGATCCTGGCGGTCGCCGCAGACGGAGAGCTGCCACTCGCCTCGCTGCACCGTGCGCTGAGGGTGGCCGCGGCGCCGAACGCGCTGCTGACCGTGCGAGTCGTCGGAGCGTCCCTGCGGGTGGACGGCGGAGGCAAGCGCATCGAGCTCCCACTGGAGGCGTTGTCCGGGAAGGGGGACGGTCGCGCCTTCCCCGAGATCCGCGACCTGCCGACGCTGCCCGAGGGGCCGCTGATCACCGGGCCGCAGGCCTGGCACGACATCGCCTACCCGGAATCGGCCAGCCGTCCGTTGGATCTGACAGCGGAAGGCCTCGTCGAGTTCGCTGCGGCGATCGGTTCGGGTCTGTCCACCATCGACCGCTACTGGCCGGAAGCGGCGACAGTGGTCCGGCGTACAGCAGTACATCTGATGCCGGTGCGGAGCCAGGGCAACAGCCCGTTCAACTTCACCTTGCACGAGTTCCGGGGCCTGATCATGACCAGTGGACGGCACACGTACATGGCCGCCCAGACCTTGGTGCACGAGACGGCGCACAATCGCTTCAACTCCATTCTGGACCTCTACCAGGTGACGGCGAACGCCGACGAGGAGCGCTACTCCCCGTTCGTCGAGGTACCCCGCCCGATGGTCAACCTCTTCCACGGCGTCTTCGCGTTCCTCAACGACGTACAGATGGCGATCCGGTGCGCCGACGCGTTCGGCCCCGCGGACGGTCCGCCGATCGCCCCCTATGTGGATGACATCACCGACAGACTCTCGGTAGGTCTGGACACCCTGGAACGGCACGCCCAGGTGACCGAGCAAGGAGCCCAGTTGCTGGACGGGTTCCGTGCCGCGATGCCGCGATGACACCGCACCCGGACGAGATCGCGCAGCGCAGGGTGAGAGTGTCGGGCTCGGCATCCGAGCCGGTGATCACCGAGCGGGCCACCGGCTGCTGCGTCGACGCCCGCCTGCTGGAGTCTGCACGGCTCCGTGAGGCGGCCCTTGAACTGCACCGCACGGCCCTCGAGATCGCCCGGGGCGCGGGAGCGGGGGAAAGCCGGGTCATCGTTCGAGTGGGAAGTCGCTGGGTGAGCAGGACAGCGGACGGTCACGAGCTCGTACAGCGGTCCAGGCTGGAGTCCCTCGTCCAGGTCCAGGTGGCGGCGTCCGGCCGAACGGTCCCGCTGCTGTGGCAGTGGGCCGGACCTCGTCCCGTCGGAGCGCTTCGGTCGACGGCGGCGCAGGTGGCGGGCGAGATCCGGGCCGCCTCGGTGGCTGTGCCGCTGGAAGAGGCATTCGCGGGGGCCATGGTCCTCGCTCCCGAACTGGCCGTGCACTTCGCCCACGAGACGGTCGGGCACAGCCTGGAAGCCGACAACTACCGCGACTATGCGTCGAGTTCCGGAATGGCGCTGGGTAACCGGATCAGCGCTGAGGCGTTTACTGTGCTGGACGGGCCACCGGCTGAAGGACTGGAGACCTCGTACTGGACCGATGATGAGGGGTTCCCCGCAGAGCGGACGCCGCTCGTGGACGCCGGGGTCGTCGCGGGCGTCATGACCGACGCGGCCGAAGCGTCGCGGCAGCAGCTGCCCCGTACCGGGAACGGCCGACGGTCGTTCGGGGCTCGGCAGGCGCAACCTCGGATGTCGGCGCTGCGGGTGGCCCGGGGAACCACGCGGTCCGAGGACCTGGTCCCGTCCGTACGACGCGGCCTGTACTGCCGTGGGGCGTGGGGCGGGGGTTCGGTCGAGGAGCTCTTCGTGCTTCGCCCGGCCTACGCGGAGTGGATCGAGGACGGCGAACTCACCGGCATGCTGGTCTCCCGGCTGGACATCAAGGGCTACAAGACATCCGCCCTGCGGGCCCTGTGCCAGGTGGGCGACGACATGGGAGTCTTCAACCCGGTGAACGGCTGTGGCAAGAACGGCCAAGAGTTGCCCGTCAGTATGGAGAGCCCCTCCCTGGCCTTTGACCGGCTGACCGTCGTCCCACTTCCTGACACGTCCGGAGGCGTGGTGGGCTGAGCGCTGCCCCCCATCGGCGTCCGCCGCGAAGCGCACCTGCCGTTCAGCCGCCCCGTACCCGTGTGTGTGGATTCAGGCCGACTCGCGGACCACCAGGCGGCAGGGCACCTGGTGCAGGCCCGGGCTGGGGTTGGTGTCGATCGCCTCCAGCAGCCGCAGCGCCGCGATCCGGCCGATCTCGACCAGGTCCACGTCGATGGTGGTCAGCGGGGGGCGGGCGGCCAGGGTCATGGTGTCCCAGTTGTCGTAGCCCACCACCGCGACCTGCTCCGGCACCGGCACGCCGCGCTCGCGCAGGGTGTCGGTGACCCCGCGGGCGATCTGGTCGTTGCCGCAGAAGATGGCGTCGGTGTCGGGCGCGGCGCGCAGCACCGCTTCCGCCGCCCGGCGGCCCCAGGCCTCGCTCCAGTCGCCGAAGTGCACGCGCCCGGTGGCGAGTTCCAGGGACGCCTGCTCCAGCAGCTCGGTGGTGTGGCGGGCCCGGTCGCTGGCCGCCGCGTGGTGTGCGGGCCCGGTGACATGGGCGATCCGGCGGCGGCCCGAGCCGAGCAGGTACTCGATGGCCAGCCGGCAGCCGCTCCGCTCGTCCGAGACCACCGAAGTGTCGGCCGGGTCGGTCGACGGCGACAGCGCGTAGACCACCGGGATCTCCCTGACCCCGACCAGCGGCGGCCGCGGGTCGGTGCGGCGGCCGGTGACGATGATGCCGTCCACCCGGCGGTCCATCAGATTGCCCAGATGGTGCTGCTCGCGGATCTGGTCGCCCCTGGTGTCGCAGAGCAGGACCGAGATCTTCCCGGCGCCCAGCGCGTCCTCCGCGCCCAGCAGGACCGGGGTGCTGAAGCGGCCGATGCCGTCGGTGGTCATCAGGCCGACGGTCCAGCTGCGCCCGGTGTGCAGACTCTGCGCCTGCGGGTTGGGGCGGAAGTCCAGGGCCTGGACCGCGTCGAGGACGCGCTGACGGGTCTCAGGACGCATCCTGCCGTTGCCGCTCAGGGCTTTGGACGCGGTCCCGACGCTCACGCCCGCGAGCGTGGCCACGTCTGTGAGGGTGGTGGCCCTCGTTCTGGCGGGAGAGCGAACCGGGTCCGACACGGGCAATCCTTTTCTCACTCGGGCTTGTTTGCTTCATAGTGCCAGTCAAGACCCCAGCTGACCAGTCGTGGGCGGACGAAAACTGCTCTTGCGCAACCCCTTGACGCCCCGCGATGTTGACCTTACGTTTCCGGCTTGAAAAAGGTTTGCGCAGCTTTCTCCAGCCACGAACTTGGGAGTTCCATGTCCCACACGCTCTCCACCTCCACCGCGAGCGGCCCGGTCCGGTTCGGCCCGCAGGCACGGGCCGCTCTGCGACCCACCTCCGCGCCGACGGTGACCGCGGGGTTCTGGGCCGACCGACGGCTGACCAACGCCCGGGTGAGCATCCCGCAGGGCCCGGAGCTGCTCGAGTCCGCCGGCAATCTGCACAATCTGCGCCTGGTCGCCGGCCAGGAGGGCGGCTCCTTCGAGGGCCACTACCCGTTCGTGGACTCCGACGTCTACAAGTGGCTGGAGGCCGCCTCCTGGCAGCTGGCCCAGGCCGGGGCCGAGAGCGGGGCCGACGAGGGTACGGCCGAGCTGGCCGCCGAGGTCGAGCGGATCATCACGCTGGTGGCGGAGGCCCAGGAGGACGACGGCTACCTCAACACCTGGTTCCAGACCGGAAAGGGCGAGGGCCGCTACTCGGACCTGCGCTGGGGCCACGAGCTCTACTGCGCCGGCCACCTCATCCAGGCCGCCGTCGCGCACCGCCGGGCCACCGGCGGCGAGCAACTGCTCACCGTCGCCCGCCGGTTCGCCGACCACATCGACACCGTCTTCGGCCCCGAGGGCAGCGGGCGTCCGATCGACAGCTTCGACGCCCATCCCGAGGTGGAGACCGCCCTGGTCGAGCTGTACCGGGAGACCGGCGAACAGCGCTACCTGGACCTGGCCGGCTACTTCGTCGACCGGCACGGCCACGGCCTGCACGACGGCGAGGCCTACTGCCAGGATCGGGTCCCGCTGCGCGAGGCGGAGACGGTGGAGGGCCACGCCGTGCGCCAGCTCTACCTGCTGGCCGCCGCCGCCGACCTGGCGGCCGAGACCGGCGAGGAGGCCCTGGCCGAGGCGTCCGAGCGGCTGTGGCACGCCATGGCCACCACCAAGACCCATCTGACCGGCGGGGTCGGCGCGCACCACGACAAGGAGGACTTCGGCGACCCCTACGAACTCCCCAACGAGCGCGCCTACTGCGAGACCTGCGCCGCCATCGCCTCGATCCAGTTCAGTTGGCGGCTGGCTCTGCTCACCGGGCGCGCCCAGTACAGCGACCTGATCGAGCGCACCCTGTTCAACGGCTTCCTGGCCGGCGTCTCGCTGGACGGCGAGACCTGGCTGTACGTCAATCCGCTGCAGGTGCGCGACGGTTACGTCGACGCGGGCGGCGACCAGTCGTCGCGGCGGACCCGCTGGTTCCGGTGCGCCTGCTGCCCGCCGAACGTGATGCGGCTGCTGGCCAGCCTCGAACACTACGTCAGTTCCACCGACGGGCAGGGCCTGCAGCTGCACCAGTACGCCTCGGGCCGTTTCAACGGGGACGTCGACGGCACACCCGCGGTTGTGAGCGTTAACACCAACTACCCACGGGACGGCCGGATCTGCGTCACCGTCGAGGAGAGCCCGGAGCAGCCGTGGGCGCTGTCGCTGCGCATCCCGGAGTGGTGCGGCCAGTACACGCTGCGGCACGGCGACACCGGCGCCCCGGTCACCGAGGCCGTCCTGCAGGAGGGCTGGCTGCGGGTCGAGCGGACCTGGGCGACCGGGGACGAGGTCGTCCTGGAACTGGACCTGGCTCCGCGCCTGGTGGTCGCCGATCCGCGGGTCGACGCGGTGCGCGGCTGCGCGGCGATCGAGCGCGGCCCGCTGGTGTACTGCCTGGAGCAGGCCGACCACCCCGGCGGCGGACTCGACGACGTGTCGATCGACCCCGCCGTCCCGCTCACCCTCAAGGAGCGCCCCGACCTGCTCGGCGGCGTGGTCACCGTGCTCGCGGGCGGGCGCCGGCGCACCCCGCCGCCCACCGCGTCCGGCTGGTGGCCCTACCGCACCCGCACATCCGAGCCGGCTCCCGAGCACACCCCCGACGGCGGGACCGTCATCGAGCTGACGGCCATCCCGTACTACGCCTGGGCCAACCGGAGCAGCGGCGCCATGCGCGTCTGGCTGCCCACCGACTGACGATCCGACAGCCCCACCGATCCCTCCGTTCCACCCATCCACGAGACAACGAGGTCCACCACCATGAGACACCTTCGCCGCACCCTGCTGGCCACCGTGCTGGCCGCCGGCACCCTCGCCTCCGCCGTCGCCTGTTCATCGAGCAGCGGCTCCACCGCGGCCGGCTCCGGCACCGCCAAGGCCTCCAGCTACACCTTCTGGGACCCGTACCCGCAGTTCGACGCCACCTCCGCCTGGGGGAAGCTGGTCGCCTCCTGCGGCACCCAGGCCGGGGTGACCGTCAAGCGGACCTCCTTCGACACCTCCGACCTGGCCAACAAGGCCCTGCTCGCGGCCCAGCAGGACAACGCCCCGGACGTGATGCTGGTCGACAACCCGGTGGTCTCCACGCTGGTGCAGGCCGGGATCCTGAACAAGACCGGTGACCTGGGCCTGGACACCTCCGCGATCCAGGCGAACATCATCGGCGCCGGGACGGTCGGCGGCTCCGCCTACGGCATCCCGATCGGCGCCAACACCCTTGCCCTGTACTACAACAAGAACGTCCTGAAGGCCGCCGGGGTCGACCCGGCGACGATCACCAGCTGGTCCACCCTCACGGCGGCGCTGACCAAGGTCAAGGCCGCGGGCAAGAAGGGCATCACCTTCTCCGCGATCGGCACCGAGGAGGGCAGCTTCCAGTTCCTGCCCTGGTTCTGGGGCGCCGGCGGCGACCTGACCAAGCTGAACAACGCCAACGGCGCCGCCGCGCTGTCACTGTGGAAGGGCTGGGTCTCCAGCGGTCTGGCCCCCAACGACGTGCTCAGCAACACCCAGACCACCAGCTGGCAGGAGTTCGCCACCGGCCAGTACGCCTTCGGCGAGAACGGCACCTGGCAGCTGGCCAACGCCGACAAGGCCGGGTTCCCGTACGGGGTCATCAGCATCCCCGCGCAGAACGGCGGAGCCGCCCCGGCGCCGACCGGCGGCGAGTTCGTCACCGTCCCGGTGCAGAAGGACTCCTCCCGCTACGACGTCACCAAGAAGATCGTCACCTGCCTGACCAGCTCCACCAACCTGCTCTCCACCGACACCACGCTGTCCTACATCGCGCCCACCAGCGCGGTGCAGACCCAGCAGGTCGCGGCCAACGCCGAGCTCAAGCCCTGGGTGACCGCGGTCGCCGCGGCCAAGGGGCGGACCAGCGGCGGTCTGGGCACCAAGTACCCGGTGATCTCCGAGCAGATGTGGACCGCGGTGCAGTCCGCGCTCTCCGGCGGCAAGAGCCCGCAGGCCGCGCTCGACGCGGCGCAGACCGCAGTCGCCAACCACCAGGGCTGAGCGCCTGTCTTCGAACCCCGGTCTTCCATGACCGGTCCCGAGGGTCTGTCCCTGGACGCAGCAACCGCACCGAGGAGCCCCATCGCATGACCACCGTCCGAGCCGATCGCCTCCAGCGGTCACCAGCCACGTCCAGGGCGACTCCCGCCGACCCCACCGAAACGGCCGGACCGGCCGCCGACCCCGCCGCGCGGACCCGGCGGCGCCGGCAGCGGCGCCGGAGCCAGCTCACCGCCTGGGCGTTCATCGCGCCCCTGGCCGCCTACCTGGCCGCCTTCTACCTCTACCCGCTGTACCGCAACCTCGATCTGAGCCTGCACCACTACACGGTCCGCTCCTTCGTCGACAACAACGCCCCGTTCTCAGGCTGGGCCAACTACTCCCAGGTCCTGCACGACCCCACCTTCTGGCCGGCGATGCGGAACACCATGGTGTTCACGCTGGTCTCGATCCTGCTGCAGTACGCGGCCGGCCTGGCCCTCGCGGTCTTCTTCAACCGTGGCTTCCGGCTCTCCGGAACGCTCCGGGCGCTGTTCCTGGTCCCGTGGCTGCTGCCGCTGATCGTGTCCTCGTCCACCTGGGCCTGGATGCTCAACAGCGAGTCCGGGGTGGTCAACTACGGGCTGCACCTGGCCGGGATCGCGCCGGTGGACTGGCTCACCTCGCCCAGCTGGGCGCTGACCTCCGTGATCATCGCCAACATCTGGATCGGCATCCCCTTCAACCTGGTCATCCTCTACAGCGGGCTGCAGAACATCCCCGGCGAGCTGTACGAGGCGGCCTCGCTCGACGGCGCGGGGACCTGGCAGCAGTTCCGCCGGATCACCTTCCCGCTGCTGCGGCCGGTCTCGGCGATCACGCTGCTGCTCGGCCTGGTCTACACGCTCAAGGTCTTCGACCTGATCTGGATCATGACCAAGGGCGGTCCGGGGGATGCCTCCTCCACTCTCGCCACCTGGTCCTACCGGTTCGGATTCGGTTCCCTGCTCCCGCAGTTCGGCCCCGGCGCCGCGGTCGGCAACATCCTCATCCTGATCGCCCTCGTCTTCGGCCTGCTCTACATCCGCGTCCAGAGGAGGCAGGTCGGATGACCGCCACCATCGTTTCGGTCCGGCGCCGTTCGCACGGCAGGACGGCAGTCGGCGTCGTGCTGACCGCGCTGATGCTCTTCCCGGTCTACTGGATGATCAATGTCTCGCTGACGCCGCAGCAGGACATGCGCAAGGACCCGCCGGACCTCTTTCCGCTGCACCCCACCTTCCAGGGCTACCAGGCGGTCCTCAACGACCAGATGCCCTACCTGCTCACCAGCCTGCTGATCGGCCTCGGCACCGTCGCGCTGACCCTCGCGGTCTCCGCCCCGGCGGCCTATGCGCTGGCCAAGCTCCGCCCCCGGGGCGGCGGGGTGCTGGGGGTGGTGCTGCTGATCGCCCAGATGATCCCCGGCATCGTGATGGCCATGGGCTTCTACGGGATCTTCCTCAACTTCGGTCTGATGAACTCCTGGTGGGGCCTGATCATCGCCGACTCCACCATCGCCGTCCCGTTCGGCGTGATGATCTTCACCGCGTTCATGTCCGGCATCCCGGACGAACTGACCGCAGCCGCGCTGATCGACGGCGCGGGCAGCCTGCGCACCTTCTGGTCGGTCGTGCTGCCGGTCAGCCGCAACGCGCTGGTGACCGTCTCGCTGTTCAGCTTCCTGTGGGCCTGGTCCGACTTCGTCTTCGCCAACACCCTCGACAGCGGTGGCGACCTGAGGCCGATCACCCTCGGCATCTACCGCTACATCGGAAACAACAACCAGGAGTGGAACGCCATCATGGCCACCGCCGTGGTCGCCTCGATCCCCGCCGCACTCCTGCTCGTGCTGGCCCAGCGCTATGTCGCGGCCGGCGTCACCGCCGGCGCGGTCAAGGACTGACCGCCCGGCCCCACCCCCTGTACCGCTCCTCCGCAATCGGCACGTCCACCTCCACCTCCTCCCACCCGGCACCCGTCAGGAGAGCACCCCGTGACCACAGCAGCCACCCGTACCGGCAGAGCAACCGCTCTGCTCGGCACCCTCGCCCTCGCCGTCTCGGCCACCACCCTGGGCAGCACGTCGGCCCACGCCGCGCCCAGCGCGTCCACCACCCTGGTGGTCAACGCCAACCAGCCGTTCCGCACCGTCACCCATGTCGCCTCGGGCAGCCTCTACGGCCTGGCCAACGCGGGTACCCCGGCCGCGAGCGTGGTCGCCCCGCTGCACCCCAACACCTTTGTGCAGATGGCCCCGGGCGGGTCGCAGCTGCCCAACGGCGAGTCCGCCCCGGCGGGCGACGCGCTGAAGGTGGCCTCCGAGGCCGCCGGCGCCGGGGCCAAGGTGGTCGTCCGGATGCCGGACTGGTACCCCGACTTCCCCTACAAGTGGGTGAGCTGGAGCAACTGGCTGTCCGCCGTGGACACCCAGGTCGCCTCGGTGAAGGCATCCAGCGCCACCAACATCAGCGCCTACGAGCTGTGGAACGAGCCCGACTGGACCTGGAACACCAGCTCGGCGGGCAGCTTCGACGCCGGCTGGGCCACCACCTACAAGGAGGTCCGCGCCAAGGACGCGACCACGCCGATCCAGGGCCCGAGCTACTCGGCCTGGAACCTGAGCTGGATGACCACCTTCCTCACCGACGCCAAGGCCAGCGGCACCCTCCCGGACATCGTCGCCTGGCACGAGCTCCAGGGCGGCGCGAACATCGCCGCGGACGTCGCCGCGTACCGGAACCTGGAGACCACCCTCGGGATCACCCCCCGCCCGATCGCCATCGAGGAGTACGGCACCACCAGCGAGGTCGGCGTGCCCGGCGCGATGGTCGGCTACGTCGCCAAGTTCGAGCGCGCCGGTGTGAACAACGCCGAGATGGCCTTCTGGAACCACTACGGCACCCTCGGCGACACCCTGGTGGACACCGGCGGCGCGCCCAACGGCGCCTACTGGCTCTACTCCTGGTACGGGTCGATGACCGGCAACATGGTCACCACCGTCCCGCCCGCGCAGACCGGCATCGACGGAGCGGCTGCGGTCAACAGCGCCGGCAACCAGGTCAGCGTGGTCTTCGGCGGCGGCAGCGGAGCGAGCGCCGTCACCGTCAACGGGCTCAGCTCGCTGACCGCCTTCGGCAGCACCGTGCACGTGAAGCTGGAGTACACCCCCTCGCTCGGCCGCACCACCGCGGTGTCCGCCCCGTTCACCATCTCCGACGCGGACTACACGGTCGCCAACGGCTCCATCACCGTCCCGGTGGCCACCAACGCCGCCTACGGCTACCACCTGGTGGTCACGCCCAGCGGCACCTCCACCACGCTGGCCGGGACATACCAGATAACCAACGTCAACAGCGGCCTCGCGCTGGACACCGTCGGCGCCGGCACCGCCCAGGGGACCCTGGTCGACCAGGCGACCTCCAGCACCGGCACCGACCAGTCCTGGACCCTGACGGCCGCCGGATCGGGCCTCTACAAGATCGTCAACAAGGCGAGCGGCCTGCTGCTCGGCATCACCAACGCCGGTACGGCCGACGGCGGCACCGCGCTGATCTGGGGTGACAACGGCACCGCCGACCACCTGTGGCAGCTGATCCCGGCCGGCAGCGGGCACTACAAGATCGCCAACTACAACAGCGGTCTGCTGCTGGGCGTCAGCAACATGAGCACCGCCTCCGGCGCCCAGGTCCTGCAGTGGGACGACAACGGCACCGCCGACCACCTGTGGAACCTCACCGCACGCTGATCGACCGCAAGCGGCCGGTCCCGGACAGCCGGGGCCGGCCTTGTGCCTGCGGGCCCTGGGTAATCTGCACGGGTGACCATCGACCTGATCCTGCTGCCGCGTGTCGCCTGTCGCGGACAGGAGGTCACCGCACCCCGGCTCCGTGCCCTGCTCGCGCTGCTCGCGGGCGATTTGCGCACCGGCTGCAGCACCGAGCGGCTGGTGGCGGGGTTGTGGCCGGACGAGTTGCCTGAGCGGCCGGGAAAGGCGCTGCAGGTCCTGGTGTCCAGGGCCCGGACGCAGCTCGGAGCCGACGTCATCGACAGTACGCCGACCGGATACCGGCTCACCCTCACCGAGGGGCAGGTCGACAGCTCCGCCCTGCTGCTGCACGCAGCAGCGAGCGCGGACCGGGCCAGGGCCGGGGACCACGCGGGGTCGCTGGCTGCGGCCGTGGCCGGGCTCGCACTGTGGCAAGGCACCCCGGACGGGCCCGGCGACACCGACGATCCGGTAGCCGCCCTGCGCGCCGAACGCGCCCCCGTCCGCGACGCGCTGATCCGCGCTCAGGCGCTCGCGCTGGCCCGGCTGGGGCGGCACGCGGAGGCGGCCGGGCCGCTGGCCGTGGTCGCCGCAGGGCATCCGCGCGACGAGGAGCTGCTCGCCGAGCTGCTGCGCGGCGAGGCGGCGACGGCTGGCCCGTCCACCGCGCTGATGCGGTACGAGGCGTACCGCCGCGAGCTGCGCGACGAGCTCGGCACGGATCCCGGCTCCGGGCTCAAGGCCGTCCAGCAGGAACTGCTGCGCGGTGAGGCGCCCAAGGTCAGGCACGGCGTGCCGCACGAGCCGAACCCCTTGCTCGGCCGGGACGAAGACATCGCGGCGTTGGAGCGGCTGCTGCGCACCTCCCGCGCCGTCACCGTCGTCGGCCCCGGCGGTCTCGGCAAGACCCGGCTGGCGCACGCCGTCAGCCGCCGGGCCGAACAGCGCGTGGTGTACTTCGTGCCGCTCGCCGGTGTCACCGAGGACGGGGACGTGGCAACGGAGGTGGCCTCCGCGCTCGGCGTCGGCGTGATGGGCGGCCCGGCCTCGGCCGACCCGGTGACCGGCATCCTCGGCGTGCTCGGCGTGCTCGGGTCCAGCTCAGGGTCCGGTGCCGTGCTGCTGGTGCTGGACAACTGCGAGCAGGTGGTCCGGGGCGCCGCCGACCTGGTCCAGGCCCTGGTCTCGTCCTCCAGGGACCTGCGGGTGCTCACCACCAGCCGGGCCCCGCTGGGACTTACCTCAGAAGCGGTGTACCCGCTGCCGGAGCTCGGCCTCGACACCTCGGTCGAGCTGTTCACACAGCGGGCCCGGGCCGCCCGGCCCGGCGTGGAGCTGCCGGAGGGCGCGGTGTCCGAGCTGTGCCGTCACCTGGACGGGTTGCCGCTGGCGGTGGAGCTGGCGGCTGCGCGGGTGCGGGTGCTGTCGGTGCCGGAGATCGCCCGCCGCCTCGGCGACAGGTTCGCACTGCTGCGCGGCGGGGCCCGGGACGCGCCGGAGCGCCACCGCACCCTGCACGCGGTCGTGGAGTGGAGCTGGAACCTGCTCGCGGAGAACGCCAGGGCCGCGCTGCGCACCCTGTCCGTCTTCCCCGGCGGCTTCCTGGGCGAGGCGGCCGAGCAGGTGCTCGGCGAGGACGCGCTGTTCCTCCTGGAGCAGTTGGCCGGTCAGTCGCTGGTCACCGTCGTAGACACCCCGGCCGGCGTGCGGTTCCGGATGCTGGAGACGGTTCGGGAGTTCAGTGCGGCCCGACGCACCGAGGCGGGCGAGGACGAGGGAGCCGTCGGCCGATTCCTGGCCTGGGCGCGGGACTTCGGGGTCGCCTACCACGACGCGCTCTTCGGCTCGGACCAGCTGGATTCCTGGGAGCGGATCAAGGCCGAGCAGGACAACCTCGCGCTGGCCCTGCGACACGCGCTGGCCCGTACGGACGGCCCTGCCATCGCCGCCGTCACCGCAGTCCTCGCAGCTCTGTGGTCCACCGAGTCCAACTTTCCCCGCCTCGCCGCCCTCGCCGCGGACACCGGCCCCCCGCTGTCGCACTACCACCCCGGGCGGCCTGAGGACGTCGAAGTCGCCTGCGCCGCTGCGGCGTTGTGCACGGCAGCGCTGTTCATGGGCCACGGACCCAGCGCCGTACGCCAGTTGGTCACCCTCCGGCGGCTGCCCACGGCTCCGCCGGACACGCTGCTGCGGGCTCTCGCGGCGGTGCTGAGCGCGGTCCCCGGGATGCTGCCTCCCGACTACGAGGTGTTGCGCGAACTCTGCGACAGCGAACGGCCGTTGGTCGGCGGCGTCGCCGAGTGCATCGCCGGTTATCTCTGGGAGTACCAGCACGACATCGACCGCGCGCTCGCCTCGGCCCGGCGGGCGGTCGCCGGACTGGCCGCGGTCGACAATCCTTCGGTGCAGCTCATGGTGCACTCCCGGCTGAGCGAGCTGTGCCTGCGGACGGGGCAGGGCGAGGAGGCGTACCAGCACCTCAAGGCCTCGCTCGCGGTGCTGCCGCGGCTCGGCGATGGGCACGACCACATCGGCATCCGCTCGCTGCTGACCCTCGCCTGCCTGCAGCGCGGGGACCCCGACGAGGCCGAGTACTGGCTGCGGCAGGCATCGATCGACACCACCCCGCAACAGGACGCCTTCTACCGGCCCGGCCTCGGCGGGCGCGCCGAGATCGCGCTCGCCCGCGGACTGACCGAGGTCGGGCTCGGTCTGTGGCGCAGTGCCGTGGAACGGATGCTCGCAGCCGGCGCGATCGACAGCGGCGACACCTCGCTCGACCCGTGGGCGTTCCAGATCCAGTCGGTGGCGGTGACCGCGCACGCGCACGTCGGCCGTCTCGAACCGGTCGCGCAGTCGGTCGACCGGCTGCGGCAGCGACTGCGGACCCGGCTCTCCGACCCGTCCGGCTCGCCCATGGATCTCCTGGTGTTCGGGACGGCGCTGCACGCCCTCGGCATGGCGGGGCTCGCGTCCGGCGACGCCGGCGCCGTACGGATGATCGCGCTGGCCGAACGGCTGCGGGTGATGCGTGACTTCCAGCCGACGATGTCGGCGGAGCGCGCACGGCAGGCGGCGCTGGACGCCGACGGTGCGGGGTACGCCGACGCGGTGTCGGAGTACGCCGCCCTGGAGCGGGACGAGCTGCGGGGGGCCGCCTGCGCTCTTGTGTCGGGCCGGGGCTGAACAGCGCCGCCGGCTGACGGGTGGGAGACATGTCGATTCGGGGGGAATCGGTGGTCTTCCGTTACGCGAACGTTCAACCCGCCGCCCCTGACTGCGTCACGGCCACGCCCTAGGTTCCCTGTGGGTCGGGTGAGAAGGGGCTATGGTGGCGCAACGTGCAGTGCGGGCTCGAGGGGTGACCAAGTGCTTCGGTGATGTCGTCGCACTCGACGGCGTCGACCTGGATCTGGAGCAGGGGCGGATCCACGGCCTGGTCGGGCCGAACGGAGCCGGCAAGACGACGCTGCTCGGCCTCCTGCTCGGGCTGGCCGTCGCGGACGGCGGGGCCCTCGACATCCTCGGTATGCCGGTCGGACGAGCGCTCGCGGCTCCCCGCGGTGTCGCCGGCTTTGTGGACGGGCCCGGCCTGTACCCCTCGCTGACCGCCCGGCAGAACCTCGCCGCGCTGGCCGCGCTGCGCGGCCAGGACGCGCGGACTCCACGGATCGACGACGCGCTCGGCGAGGTCGGGCTCACCGATGTCGCCGACGACCGGGTCCGCGGCTTCTCGCTGGGCATGCGTCAGCGGCTCGGGCTGGCCGCGGCCCTGCTCACCGCCCCCCGGCTGCTGGTGCTCGACGAACCCGCCAACGGTCTCGATCCGGCGGGCAAGAGGCATGTGCACGGCGTCCTCACCCGGCTGGCGAGCGAGGGCACCACCGTGGTGCTCTCCAGCCACCGGATGGACGACCTCGAATCCCTGTGCTCCGAGGTCACCATCCTCGCGACCGGGCGGGTTCGCTTCTCCGGCCCGCTGGGCAAGTTGGCGAGCGAGGACCGTGAGCTCGACTACCGGCTGCTCACCTCCGATCCGGAGGGCGCTCGCCGACTGGCCGCCGACACGGCCGGGATCCGCGTCGTCGGGGACGCGGTGGCCTGGCGTGGTGCCGAGGCGCTGGTCGTCGCCGCACAGGTGCCGGCCCTCGACGCACTGGTGGCGGGACTGGTGAGGGCGGACATCGCGGTGCGCGAGCTCGCCCCCGTGGTGTCGCCGCTGGAGGCCGCGTTCCTCGCCCTCACCGAACAGCAGGAGGCCGACCGATGACCGTGACCGTCGCTGCCGTCGATGCCGATGCCCAGCCCGGTACCCTCCGTGTCCCGGTGCTGCGCGCCTACCGCTTCGAACTGGTCAAGCTCGTCTCGCAGTGGCGGATCCGCCTGCTCGTGCTCGCCTGCTGGACCGTGCCGGGGCTGTTCGTCGCCGCGGTGAGCCAGCAGAGCACGCTCCCGACCGACACGCTCTTCGGCCGCTGGATGCACGCCACCGGATGGGCCGGGCCGCTGGTGGTGCTCGGCTTCGCGGGCTCCTGGGCGCTGCCGCTGCTGACCTCGGTGGTCGCGGGCGACGTGTTCGCCGCCGAGGACCGGCTGGGCACCTGGCGCCACCTACTGGTGGCGGTCCGCTCGCCGCAACGGATCTTCGCGGCCAAGGCACTGGCCGCACTCACCGTCATCCTGCTGCTGGTGGCCGGGATGGTCGCCTCCAGCTCGGTCGGCGGGCTGCTGACGGTCGGCAACCGGCCGCTGGTGGGCCTCGACGGCCACCTGCTGTCGCCGTCGGACGCCGCCGGGAACGTCCTGCTCGCCTGGGTCTGCGTGCTCGCGCCCACGCTTGCACTCGCCGCGATCGGCCTGCTCGGGTCCGTTGTGCTGGGGCGCTCCCCGATCGGGCTGCTGCTGCCCGCGCTGGTGGCGGTGGCGATGCAGCTCGCCCAGATGCTGCCGCTGCCGGTCGCGCTGCGCCTGGCGCTGCCCGGCTATGCCTTCATCACCTGGCACCGGCTGTTCACCAGCCCGGGACAGCCGCGCGAGCTGCTGATCTCCGTCGCGGTCAGCCTGGTGTGGGTCGTGGTCGCGACCGGGTTGGCCCACCACCTCTTCATGCGGTGGGACTTCACCAACGCGACCGACGACGGCATCGGGCGGCGCGCGCTCACGATCGCCCTGCTGCCGCTGGCCGCGCTGCTCGCCGTCACGTTCGGTGTCGTCGCCGTGGCCACCCCGTCCATGGGCTCCGGGATCTCGCAGGCGAAGGTGCAGCAGTCGGTCGCCACCGCATTCGCCCACCTCTACCGGATGCAGACGGCGCAGCTCAACCGCCCCGCCGTCACCGAGGCGCAGCTGGCGGTCACCGCGGCCTGCGACCGGAGCGGCGGCCAGGTCGACCCCCAGGGGCCGGGCAACGACTGGCGCTGCGTCGTCACCTGGCACCTCCCCGGCGCCGCGGCCCCCGGAACGGCCCTCTACCAACTGAACGTCACCTCGGACGGTCGGATCGAGGCCGACGGCGACGGACCGAAGGAAGTGAACGGCTACTTCCTGGTGCGGACCCCGACCGGGGACGCACCGAACCCGCTGTGGCAGTTCGACGGCACCGTCGAACTGGTCTCCACCTCCCTGAAGGGATGAATCCATGCAGGTAACGCGCCGCCGCCGGGTCGCCGAGAACGAGCAGTTCGTCGTTCTCGGCAGGTCCGTCAGCCGCCGGGCAACGCTGGTCACCGCATGCGTCACGGCTCTGGCCGTGGCCGCCACCGGCACTGCTTTCGCAACAACGCGCCAGTTCGGCACCGAGCATGTGGGCCAGGTCACCGCCAAGGGTGAGGTCATCTCCAGCGATCAGTACATAGCTCCGTACGGCAGCCGTCTGGTCATCAACGACGGCAAGATCATGTCCTCGTCGGTCAGCCCGGACGGCGGCCATCTCGCGGCCGCGGTCGCGGACGGCGACGCGGCACTGGTTGTCGTGAACCTGACCACTGGTCAGGTTCAGCAGCGTGTCGGCAGCGCCGCGGTGGACGACCTGCACATCAGCAGCGGCGCCGTGGGCCAGGAGGGCCCGACCTACTCGCCCGACGGCTCGCAGCTGTGGCTGGGTCAGGTCGACGGCTACACCAAGTTCACCGTGGGGGCGGACGGCACCCTTTCCAACCCGACGACCGTCGCGATCCCGGTCGACGGGGTCAAGCACGCGCTGGTGGGCGCGGCGGTGTTCTCGGCGGACGGCTCCACCGTGTACTCGGCCGTCAACGGCCAGAACCGGGTGGTCGCCATCAACGCCGCGACCGGCGCCATCGAGCAGAGCTGGGCGGTGGGCAACGCCCCGCGCGGCATCGTCCAGGTCGGCGGCAAGCTCTACGTCAGCAACGAGGGCGGGCGTGCGGCGCAGGCCGGGGACTACACGCTCAACTCCTACAACACCCAGGTCCCGGCCAGCCCGGTGACCGGCGCCACCACCACCGGCACGGTCAGCGTCATCGATCTGGCCGACCCAACCGCCGCCGTCCGCAGCATCGATGTCGGTCTGCACCCGACCGCCGTGTACGCCAAGCAGGGGGCGGTGTTCGTCACCGACACCGCCAGCAACGACGTCTCCGTCATCGACACCAGGCGCGGCAGGGTCGTGCAGACCATCGCCACCCAGCCCTGGCCGGAGGCGACGGTGGGCTACGAGCCCGACTCGGTGACGCTGACCGACGACGGGCACCTGCTGGTGACGCTGGGCCGTGCCAACGCGGTCGCCGTCTACCGGTACACCAGGCCGCAGGAGCCGGTCAGCTATGTCGGTCTGCTGCCGACGGACTACTTCCCCGCGGAGATCACCACCGTGGGCAGCAAGGTGGTCGTCTCCAACACCCGTGGTATCGACGCCCTGCGACCCACCACCGCGGCCGGCCACGACACCCACGACACCACGTCCAGCCTGACGCAGTTCACCCTGCCCAGCGACAGTGTCATCAGGTCCCAGACCGGCAAGGTCTTCCAGCAGAACGGCTGGACCAACGGCTCGGTCAAGCTGGCCGACAACGGCTACGGGGGCAGCAAGTCGAAGCCGGTGCCGGTCCCGACGCGGATCGGGGCCCCCTCGACGATCAAGCACGTCTTCCTGATCGTCAAGGAGAACCGCACCTACGACCAGGTCTTCGGCGACATGGCGCAGGGCAACGGCGACGCCGCCCTGGCGCAGTTCGGCAAGAACGTGACGCCGAACCAGCACGCGCTGGCCACGCAGTTCGGGCTCTACGACAACACCTACGACATCGGCACCAACTCCGCCGAGGGCCACAACTGGCTGATGCAGGCGGACGACCCGGAGTACACCGAGTCCTCGGCCGGTGCGTACCTGCGCAGTTACGACACCGAGGACGACGCGCTGGGCCACCAGAAGTCCGGCTTCCTGTGGACCGGCGCGCAGGCGGCGGGCAAGACCGTGCGGGACTTCGGCGAGTTCCAGCAGTTCCTCACCAAGCCGGCCACCGCGAGCTGGCAGAACCTGTACTGCGACGCCAAGACCATGGCCGCGACGGGACAGAACACCGCCTACACCCTGAACTCGTCCTCGCCGATCCCCTCGCTCAACAGCGTGTCGGTGCCCGGCTTCCCGAAGTTCGACACCAGCGTTCCGGACCAGTACCGGTACCAGATCTGGAAGCAGGACTTCGAGAAGAACGGTCCGGCGAACCTGAACATGTTCTGGCTCTCCAGCGACCACACCGGCGGCCCGGCGAGCCCGGCCGCCCAGGTCGCCGACAACGACCTCGCCACCGGCAAGATCGTCGACGAGATCTCGCACAGCCCGTACTGGAAGGACTCGGCGATCTTCGTGGTCGAGGACGACTCCCAGGCCGGCCTCGACCACGTCGACGGCCACCGGACCCCGATCCAGATCATCAGCCCCTACGCCCAGCACGGCGTCGTGGACGACCACTACTACACGCAGATCACGATGGTCCGCACCATCGAGCAGATCCTCGGGATCCACCCGATGAACCAGAAGGACAGCGCGGCCACCCCGATGTCCGCGGCCTTCACCAGCAAGCCGAACTACACGCCGTTCACCGCGCTGCCCAACACCACCTCGCTGACCGACGGCCTGGCCACGCCGCCGAGCTGCGGCGTCGACACCCCGGCGCCTCAGGATCCGCACGCGGCGGCCGTGCCTGCGACGACCGCCCCGCCGGCCTCGGAGAAGGCGGTCGCGGCACAGTGGGCCAGCTGGAAGTCGAAGCAGCGGCTGACCGGAACCAACGCGGTGCCCGACTACGCCAACCCCGCCCAGATGAACCACCTGACCTGGTACGAGACGCACAACTGGAAGACGCCCTACCCGGGCGAGACCACGATCTACGCCCCGAACAACGTGCCCGGCGCGTACATCCCCGCCTCCGGCACCGACGGCTGACCCGGCCCGACCGCCTCAACGGCCCCGGGGCCGGCGCCAGTCGCCGCCCCGGGGTGTCCGGGATCCACCGTCGTCCTCGACCCCGGTGTGCCTCTCGCCGCTGTCGACCAGGGCCTGGGACATGCCGGTGTACAACGCGTCCTGATCCACACCGAGCCGCATCAGGATGCTCCGCTGAGCGGGAGTGGGAGCCACGACGCGCACCGCGACGCCGTGAGCCCGGCCCTGTCGTCGGGTCTCATTGATCAGCGCCACGCCGGGGCTGTCGATGAACTGGACCGGGGACAGGTCCAGGATGACCGCCCTGGGCCGGGGGCTGCATGCCCACACCCTCCCCTTGATCGGCGCCCTGACCTCCGCGATATGGATGCTGTCGACGACAGGTGGCAGGGCCAGGATCACGCACGCCCCCACACTCTGAATTCGTAGGCACATGGCCTCGTCCTCCTGCGATGCGGGTAACCTCAGTGACCCCACCAGCCTGACGCGTCGACAGGTGCGACTGTCCACCTGTTCGTTGAGCATCACTCGGTCGGGCGGGTTCGCGCGTCCGTGGACCCGCCCCCGCCGTGCGCCGGTGCGCCCCCAAATATTCCGGCGGCTGACCATCACACCTCAGCGAAGGGGCTTCCGGCCAGTGGCTCGGCGGCCGAAGCGGCGCCCTCCATGCTCCACTCCAGCGGGCAGCCGCCGTCGGCGCGCAACCGCAGCCGCAGCCGCACTGATCGGGCCGGGCCTTCATCGGCGCCCACCACGGACCCGCGTAGTGCTCATGGGCGTTGATCCCGGCCTCGGCCTTGCGCCAGTCGTGCGCAGGGGCCGGGCAGTTCCAAACCTATGCGGCTTTCTGCTGTCGCTGGCTGTTCTGAGGCGGCGTTAAGGTCGGCTGATGGGTGTCCGAAGGCGGGGTTGGTGTGCTGTTCGGCGGTGTGGGGGACGGCCTCCGCACCTCGGACCGGAAGAAGGACACCGATGCGCTCCAAGACCCGAATCGCGGTCGCCACCCTTGCAGTTGTTCTCCTGACCGGCGGCAGCGTTGCCGCCGCCGAGGCCTCGAACTCGGCCTCCCCGAGCCCCAAGCCGCCCGCCGCCTGCGTCGGCACGGCGCCCTCGGACGTGGGCAAGGGCAAGCAGCCCGTTGTGAAGCCGGGCACGCCCGACCCGCAGATCAGTGCGGCCCTCGCCAGGATCCTCGGGGTGAGCCAGGCGCGGGCCACCGCCGTTCTGGAGCGGCTCGACGCCATCTCGCAGGCCTCCGGTCACGGTGTCGAGGTCACCGATCCCGGGTTCCGCTCGCTCGCGGCATCACTCGGGCTGACGCCCAGTCAACTCTCGCAGGACCTGGTGCGGATGAAGCAGGCCCTGCGCACCGCGATGCCGGCTCCGTCCGGCTCCGCGCCCGCGAAGGGCTGACCGTGGGTAGGCCGGCCCGGAGCACAATGGGCTGATGCGGATCCTGGTGGCCGACGACGACGCGGCCGTAAGGCGCTCCCTCGGCCACGCCCTCCGCCGCGACGGCTTCGCGGTCACCGAGGCGGCGGACGGCACGGCCGCGCTCGCGGGCGTCGCCGAAGCGCGGCCGACGGCGATCGTGCTGGATGTGATGATGCCCGAGCCGAACGGGCTGGAGGTCTGCCGGATCCTGCGCGGGCGCGGGGACGAGACCCCGATCCTCATCCTGACCGCCCGCGACCTGGTCGCCGACCGGGTCGCCGGGCTGGACGCGGGCGCCGACGACTACCTGGTCAAGCCGTTCGCGCTGGACGAACTGCGGGCCCGGCTCCGGGCGTTGCTGCGGCGCGGCTCGCGGACGATGGAGGCGCGCGAGCTGCTGCGCTACGCCGACCTGGAGCTGGACGCCGCGCAGTGCCAGGTCCGCCGCGGCGGTCGGCTGCTGGCGCTGACCCGCACCGAGTACGCGCTGCTGGAGCTGTTCCTGCGCAACCCGCGGCGGGTGCTGGGCCGTACTGCGATCTTCGAAGCGGTCTGGGGCTATGACTTCGGGCCGGGATCCAATGCGCTCTGGGTCTACATCAGCTACCTCCGGGGAAAGTTGGAGGCGGAGGGCGAGCCGCGGCTGATCCAGACCGTGCGCGGGCTCGGCTATGTGCTGCGGGAGGAGCCGTGACCGGAGGGGTCGTGACGCCGTGAGCCTGCGGAGCCGCGTCGCGCTGGCCGGCGGACTGGTGGTGGCCGCGGCCCTGTTGCTGGCCTCGCTGGTGCTCTATCCGGCGGCCGACCACGATCTGCACGACCAACTCGACAGCACCCTGGTGTCCACCGCGGCCAGCACGCCCAAGTTCAGCCAGGCACTGAAGCAGAAGATCTCCCAGTCCGGCGGCAGCCTCCCCGCCACCGGCGTGCTCGTCATCGGCGACACGCTGGTCCAGTTCCTGCCCGCACCGGTGCAGCCCGGCACGGCGGAGCTCGCCGACATCACCTACCAGGACACCGCCGTCGCCGCGGGGAACGCCCCCGCCTACTTCAGCGACGCCGACTACCAGGGGCGTGTCTATCGCGTCTACACGTCCCGGTTCGAGGGCAGCGGCGGCACACTGGTCCGCGTCGCGAAGCCGCTGTCGGACGCCTTGAACTCGCTGCACCGGCTGGAGTTGCTGCTGGCCGGGCTGATCCTCGGGGGTGCGCTGACGGCCGCATTCGCTGCCCGGATGCTGGCCGGACGGTTGCTGCGTCCGGTCGGCCGACTGACCGAGACCGTCGAGCAGGTGACGGTCACTCAGGATCTGACCGCCGGTGTGGACGGCGGTCTCACCGGCATCGGCGGCCGCGACGAGATCGGCCGGCTGGCACGCTCGTTCTCGGCGATGATGGGCGCGTTGGACGGCTCGGTCTCCGCCCAGCGCCAGCTGGTCGCGGACGCCTCGCACGAGCTGCGCACCCCGCTGACCAGCCTGACCACCAATCTGGAGCTGCTGGTGGAGCCCGGCGGGCTCGCCGATCCGCAGGCCCCGGCGCTGGTGCGGGCCGCGCTGGAGCAGAGCGGGGAGTTGAAGCGCCTGGTCAACGACCTGGTCGAACTCGCCCGCTACGGCCAGGCGGAGACCCACACCGAGGAGGTCAGGATCGACCTGCTGGCCCAGGAGGTGGTCGACCGGGCCGGGCGGCGTTCGCCCCATCTGCGCTTCGCCGCGCGGCTGCCGTCCCGTCCCGGGGACTGCCTGGTGCTCGCCGACCCGGAGGCCCTCGCCCGGGCCCTCGGCAACCTGGTCGACAACGCCGCCAAGTGGAGCCCTGACGGCGGCGCGGTCGAGGTCACGGTCGAGCTCGCGCCGGGACGGGAACGGATCTGCTGCACCGTCACCGACCAGGGCCCCGGCATCGCCGAGGCCGACCGGCCGCTCGTCTTCGACCGCTTCTACCGCGCCACCGCGGCCCGGGCCAAGCCCGGCTCGGGTCTGGGCCTGTCCATCGTCCGCCAGATCGCGGAGACCCACGGCGGGACCGTCGCGGTGCTTCCGTCCGACCGCGGCGCGCGGCTCTGCCTGGAGCTGCCGCCGGCGCCGTCGGCTTCGTCGGGTCAGGGCAGGATGTAGGTGGCCTGGACCGGGTAGTGGTCGCTGGGGGCGTTGGTGTCCAGTTGTCCGCTGGTCCAGCCGGTCTGCGGGTCGAAGTCGATGTGCACGGTGGGCAGTGCGGCCGGGACCGGGCGGGCGCCGTCCTGGAGGTAGCCGAGGTAGTCCAGGTCGTCCTGGTAGCTGCTCGGGAAGGACTCGATGCCGGACATGTACTGGCACCAGGAGGAGACCGGGCAGTCCATGGTGTGCAGGGTCTGGGACGAATCCAGCGCCGGGCTGCCGAGGACGCCGCCGACGGCGGTCTGGGCGTTGGCGTAGTCGCCGCGGGAGGCGCCGCCGTAGTACTCGACGTTGAGGTCGCCGCCGATCAGGACCGGCGCGGAGGTGCCGACGATCTGGTTGGTCCAGGTGCGGATCTCACCGAGCTGGGCCAGCCGGGTCTTCTGGGTGGTGCTGGTCGAGGTCCCGGACTGGTCGGCCTGCAGATGGGTGCCGACCACCCAGGTGTCGGTGCCGTTCACGTCGATCTCGGCCAGGGCCGCGCCCTTGTTGGCGTTGTAGTCCCAGGTGCCCGAGGTCGAGTTGCTGAAGATGTGCGCGTACTGGGCCACGATCGGGTACTTGGACAGGATCAGCGTTCCGCCGTTGATGACGAACGGGGAGTTGGAGCAGGCGCCGCTGATGCCGGTCCAGCCGCCGCCCGAGCAGACCTTGCCGACCACCGGGGTGGCGTACGGGTAGAGGTCGGCCAGTGCGGACGGGATCTGCGCGTCGGAGGTGTTGTTGAACGCCTCGTCGAGGATGACCACGTCGGCGTCGTGCTTGCGGATGACCGCCTCGACGGTGGGGGTGCGTCCGGCGGCGTTCTCCTTCTCGACCGTGTCGACCAACGCGGTGCCCAGGTCCACGTTCCAGGCGAACACCGACAGCGAGGCCGTCGTGGCCGTCGCGGTGGCGGCGTGGGCCGGGGCGGCGGCGAGGCCGGCGACGGTGATCGCAGCCGCGACCGCGTGACCGAGCCGACGCGCTGAGATGCTGGGGTTCATCGGGACTCCAAGCGTCATCTTGTCTGGACAAGTGAAGGACGAGAAGGACGCTAGAGGGTCGATGGGCAAAAGGGAATACCCGCCAGTAACCAACTGATGCACGCTCAATGACCCGTCTGGTCAGGGAAGATGAACGTTGGGTGGCGGCGCTGTGCCATGTGGCGTCGGCAGGGGCGGCGGGGGAGTGCCCGCCGCCCCTGTGTGCGGTCTGTGTGCTGCGCGCCCTGGGCGGTGTCAGCCGGTGTAGCCGGCGAACATCTTGGAGAACTCGTAGGGCGTCTGGGTGATGTTGGTGCACTGGGACAGTCCGCCGGTGCAGGCGTTGGCGTCCCGGGTGACCTCCCAGAACGCCAGCTCGCCGAGGTGGTCCTGCTTGGCGAAGGCGATCAGCTGCTGGGCGTCGGCGAGGCCGAAGACCTCGGTGGGGTTGTCGTTCTGACCCAGCATCGGGGTGACCCCGACCATGGCCCAGGCCTGGGCGTCGGTCAGGCCGGTCCAGACCTGCTTGATCTGCGCCTGGGTGGACTGCGCGGACTGGATTGCGTAGGCGCCCATCTTCCCGGCAGGTGAAGGCGCGGCCGAGTCGCCGAAGTCCATCGCCATGACGTTGACGGCGTCCACCACGACTCCGGCGTTCTTGGCGGACTGCAGGATGTAGACGCCGTCGGTGGTCAGCCCGTTGGGCAGCACCGGCAGCGTCAGGGTCACCTTGAGCGCCCGGCCCTTGGCCCGCTGGGCCGCCTGGACCTGGGCGATGGCCGCGGACCTGCGGTCGACCGAGGCGTGGTCGGCGACCGCGGCGCCCTCGATGTCGAAGTCGATGCGGTCCAGCGCATAGGCGTCGACCACCTTCTGGTACTGCGCGGCCAGGGCCGCCACGGTGGTGCAGGACTGGGCGAGTTCGGTGCCGTTGGCGCCACCGAAGGAGGGCCGGACATCGCCGCCGGCCGCCCGGATCGCGTCGAAGTCGGCCTTCTCCCATCCGGACGCCGGGTCGTAGGCGCCGAACCAGCTGGCGGTGCAGGCGGTGCTGCCGTTGATGAGGAAGCCCAGCGAGAACTGCTTGAGCCCGGTCGCGGTCGCGATCGCCGGCAGGCTGGGCGTGGGCCAGGCGCCGAGGTCCACATAGGGCGCGGCGGCGCCCGGGACGCTGCCGCTGCCGGCCACCCCGGTCACCGCGGCCGAGTGCGCCGACTCGTTGCCCGCGGCGTCGAACGCGGTGACGCTGACGGTGTGGCTGCTGCCGGCCAGCAGTCCGGTGAGGTTGGCGGTGGCGCCGGTGACCGTCGCCACCACGGAACTGCCCTCGTAGAGGCGGTATCCGGCGACGCCGACGTTGTCGGTGGACGCCTTCCAGGACAGCGCGATGCTGCCGGGTCCGGTTCCGCTGACGGCCAGTCCGGTCGGTGTCGACGGCGCGACCGTGTCGGCGGGGACGCCCTGGCAGGGCTGGTTGTTGATGAGGCAGTCGGCGGGCGGGGTCTGGGTGGCGCCGGTGGAGATGTCCATCCCGACCACATCGGCGGTCGCGCCCGGGGCGAGCGGGCTCGCCCAACTGGGCGCGGTGATCGTGTAGACGTTGCCGGAGTGGGTGAGGGTGCCGTTCCAGACGCTGGTGACCGCTTCGCCGGTGGGGAGGTCGAAGACGAGGGACCAGGTGGTGACGGTCGCATTGGTGTCGTTGGTGATGGTGTAGCCGCCCTCGAATCCGCCCTGCCAGCTCTGGGTGACCGCGAAGTTCGCGATCAGCCCGGTGAGTCCGGAGGCGGCGTGGGCACTGGCCGGGACCAGCAGCCCCGCGGCGGCCAGGGCCGCGGCGGCTGCGGACGCTGTGGCGACGGCTCCGGTTCTGGCCGTGGTGAAGGGCATGGCGAGACGCCTCATCGGCGTTCTCCTCAGCGTGGGGGCAGCACAGGTCATGTGCTGCTGAGGTGTGTGGGGGCGTTCAGCCGCGGCCCTCACACGATGGTCCAGACCATTGCCCGGCGTCAAGGGAATGGCCTGGACCTGACACCACGACCGGAGCTCTCAGACCAGGCTGCGGAGCGCCGACGGGTGGTACGCGTCCAGCTCGTCGAAGCGGCCGGCGAGGACCTTGGCGGCCCACTCCGGATCCTGCAGCAGCGCGCGGCCCACGGCGACCAGGTCGAACTCCTCGCGCTCCAGCCGGTCCAGCAGGTCGTCGATGCCCTTGACCGGGGCGCTCTCGCCCTGGAAGCCGCGGATGAAGTCGCCGTCCAGGCCGACCGACCCGACCGTGATGACCGGCTTGCCGGTGAGCTTCCTGGTCCAGCCGGCCAGGTTCAGGTCCGAGCCGTCGAACTCGGGCAGCCAGTAGCGCCGGGTGGAGGCGTGGAAGGCGTCCACACCGGCCGCGGCCAGCGGGGCGAGCAGCGCGTCGAGCTCGGCGGGGCTGTCGGCGAGCCGGGCGTCGTAGTTCTCGGACTTCCACTGCGAGAAGCGGAAGATCACCGGGAACTCCGGCGAGACCGCGGCGCGGACCGCGGCCACGATCTCGGCGCCGAACCGGGTACGGGCCACCGGGTCGCCGCCGTAGGCGTCGGCGCGGCGGTTGGTGCTGGACCACAGGAACTGGTCGATGAGGTAGCCGTGGGCGCCGTGCAGCTCGACACCGTCGAAGCCGATGCGCTCGGCGTCGGCCGCGGCCCGGGCGAAGGCCGCGACGACCTCGTCCAGGTCGTCCTGGGTCATCGCCTTGCCGGCGCCCTCGGTGCCGTCCAGCCGGATCCCGGAGGGGCCGACGGCCGGGGCGTCCGCGAACGGGGGCTCGCCCGGGTTGCGGACCATGCCGATGTGCCAGAGCTGCGGGACGATCCTGCCGCCCGCCGCATGCACGGCCTCGGCGACCTTCGCCCAGCCGGCCAGCTGCTCCTCGCCGTGGAAGCGCGGGACGCTGTCGCTCTGCCCAGCGGACTCGTGGCCCACATAGGTGCCCTCGGTCACGATCAGTCCGACGCCGCCGGCGGCGCGTCGGGCGTAGTAGGCGGCCACGGCCTCGCCCGGGACGCCTCCCGGCGAGAACTTCCGGGTCATCGGGGCCATCACGATCCGGTTCGGGACGGTCAGCCCGCCCAGGGTGAGCGGCCTCGACAGGAGCTGGGCCGCGCGGGCGGCGGAGGAGCTGAACGGACTGGCGGGGCTGGAGGGACTGACGGTCACGTGCGGAACTCCATGAGTAGATGGCGCGGAAACGGCTGTGGCGTTGCTCTCAACCGCACCGGGGGCGGCCGCATTCCAGCGTTGCGGGAACCGCCCGGCGGCACCGTTGCCTGCCGAATGTCCGTTATAAGCCCTATGTGAACCCTGGCACATTCCATTGCACCTGGGCGAACCGCCTGCCTAGCCTGCTGTCTCCGCCGCACGCGGACCTCGCCACCGGGACGCCGAATCCTGTCCACCCGGTCGCAGGCACTCGAAACGCTCCACGGGCAGGAGCGGGGGACCCAGGTCAGTCGCCGGTCCCAGCGCCGCCACAGGCGCGATCCGGCTCGGGGTGAAGTCGCGCCACGCGCGACCGGGCATCCTCGTGCCCCAACCCGACAGCTCACCTCGCAGGCGTCGCAGAGGAACTCCGTCATGCGCATACCTGCCCCTGCCTCCGCACGCCTCGGCGCGGCCGTCGGGATGGCCGGCGCCGCCGCGCTGGCCGCCGTCTCGCTCGCCACCCCGGCCCAGGCCGCGACCAGTGTCACCCAGGACCGGCTCACTCCCACCTCGATGACCGCAGGCACCGCGACGACAGCCAAACTCACGGTGCACTCCACCAGCTGCTTCACCGCCAAGACGCTCGGCGTAGGCGTCCGGGACGCGGCCGGCGACAATCTGGACTTCCCGGGATCGCATACGAACGTCCGGATCTGCCCGAGCGGGGTCTCCATCACCACCGGCAGCCGTACGCTGCCCGTCGGGACCTACACCGAGTTCGGTTTCTGGCAGGACAGCGCGGGCACCTGGCACAACCTCACCTCGAAGACGCTGAAGGTCACCGCGGCGGCCAGCAGCACGCCGACCGCGACTCCCACCGCGACGCCGACCGCCACGCCGACTGCCAGCAGCACGCCGAGCACCGCCGCCCCGATCGCCGGGAAGTCCCTGACCTGGTCGGACGAGTTCAACAGCCCGATCTCCTGGGGCTCCCGCTGGGTCGGCAGCACCAGCAGCTCGTACGCCTACGGCACCCACAACCCGAACGACAACAAGCTCGACTGGCTCGACCAGAACGACGTCAGCGTCGCCAACGGCGTCGCCACCTTCACGGCGCAGCCGTCCTCGCACACCCTGGAGAACGGCAAGCAGGCCTGGACCACCGGCATGCTCACCACCGAGGGCTCGAACGAGGGCTTCCAGGTCAAGACCGGCGACTACGTCGAGACCCGGGTCAAGCTGCCGTCCGCCGCAGGCGCCTGGCCGGCCCTGTGGACCTGGAAGAACGGCAACGGGGAGATCGACTCCTTCGAGTACCACCCCGACAACCCCAACCTGCTGGAGCTGACCAACCACGTCACCTCGGGGCAGAACTACTACACCAACGCCTCGGCGGTGGCCCCCGACAGCTGGGTGACGATCGGCACCTACTACGGCGCGAACTCGGTGGACTGGTACGTCAACGGCGCCAAGGTCTACTCGGACGGCTCCGGCGTCGGCGCGAACTGGTCCGCCTACCTGATCCTCAACCTGTCGATCAGCGCGGGCCAGTACCACCCGGCCCCGACGTCCACGAGCCCGATCACCTTCTCCGCCGACTACATCCGGGTCTACCGCTGACGACCCTTGCGGCGGCGATGCCCGCCGCCGGTCCCGGCTCCGGTCCCGGTCTCGGCCGCTGACCTGCGGCGGTTGCGCACCAGCAGGGTGGCGCCGGTCGCCAGCAGGGCGGCGGTCGCGCCGGCCATGCCGAGGGTGGGCATGGAGCTTCCGGTCTGGGCCAGAGCGCCGGACGCGGTAGCTGCCGGGCTCCCGGCCGACGTCGCCGCTGCGGTCGCTCCCGTGCTCGGGCTCGCGCTCGCGGTCGGGTGCGCGCCGGCGGTTGCCTGCGGTGCTGTCCCGGTCGTCCAGCCGTGTCCGGCCGGGGTGGCCTTGTCGGTGAGGGTCAGTGAGCCGGTGCCGGTCTTGTTCAGGGTTCCGCCGACGATCCGGCCGCTGAAGACGGTGGACTCGGCCGTGTCCACGGTCAGGGTGTTGCTGCCGAGCAGGATGGTGCTGCCCTGGACGCCGGACAGGCTCCGGACGGTCTGGTCGCCTGCCTTGCGCAGGTCCAGGACGGCCCCCGGCCGGGTCAGGTCGACGCCGCTGCTGGTGGCGAGACTGCCGCCGGCGACGGTGAGGGTGCCCGCGGAGACGGTGGTGCCGCCGGTGTAGGAGATCGGGCCGGTCAGGGTGGTCGTGGCGGAGCCGGCCTGGACGAGGGAGCCGGGGCCGCTGATCCGGGACAGTGAGACGGCCCTGCCCGCGTTGCGGACCACCAGGGTGCCCCGGTCGTCGACGGTGTCCGAGGCGGTCCCGGTGAGCAGGGCGGAGTCACCGCTGGCGGCTCCGGTGCCGAGGGTCAGCGTGGCGCCGGCACCGATGGTGGTGGTGCCGTGGTAGTTCATCGGCGTCGCGAAGGTCACCGCGTTGCCCGGCTGGGCCACCAGGCTGACGTCGCTGTACGCGGGGGTGCTGAGCGAGTTGTGGTAGACGCCGCCGGATATGGGCGTGTCCAGGGTGACCGGCCCGTTGTAGTCAAAGGCCAGCGTGCCGTTCCTGTGGATGTTGATGTAGGAGTTGGCGGGGGTGGCCGGGAGGAAGAACCGGCTGCTGGTCCCGTCGCCCCACTGGACGTGCGCGCCTTCGATGTTGACGCCACGGGTGTTGGCGTTGCCCACGGACGTGCTGCGGTTGAGCGCCGGGTCGCTCAGCGAGGGGTTGCTGGGCACTCCCTGGTCCGCGTAGCTGTACACCCCGCTGACGATGACCAGTCCACCCCTGGCCGTGTGGAAGTTGATGTCGTTGCCGTAGTGGTCCTCGTAGAAGTTCTGACGCAGCCTCAGGGTGTAGTCGTACGGGGTGCCGATGATGGCCGAGCCCTCGTTCACGACGGCCTTGGCGTCGGGCAGTGACAGCGGGTACCACGGTTTGGCGAGCGCCATTCCGGTGCCGTTGTAGATGACGCCGCTGAACGGGTGCGTACCGGCCAGGTCCAGGGATCCCCAGGTGAAGCGCGGCTGGAGGATCAGTCCCGAGCCGCTGATGGTGCCGAGGTTGTAGTTCCGGTTCACCGTCTGCAGCACCAGCGTGCCGTCGACCCGGATGTTGTCCTCGTTCAGCGCGTATCCGGGGGTGCCGTAGGGGTAGTGGCCGATGATGCCGGTGGAGCCCGTGCCGCTGTACTGCAGGGTGGCGCCGCGGCTGACGATCACGGCCGGTTCGTCGGGGTCGGTGACCGTGGTCACCGGATGGGCGGCCTTGGTGGTGGTCACCGTCTGGTGGCGGCGCGACGCGGGCAGGGTGAAGTCACTGTCCTTGGTGAGCACGAGAGTTCCGGAGCCGGTGGGGGCGTTGACGGTGAGCGTTCCGGTGCCGCTGATGACGCCGTTGTAGGTGGTCGTCCCGGCGGGGAGGTTCACCACCGCGTCGCCGGTGAGGGTGACGTTCTGCCCGGCCCGGATCGCGGCCGTGATGTCGGTGGTGGCCGCCGAGGCCTGCAGCTGCGAGGCGAGGAGCGGAGCGCCCACGGCCGCGAGTGCCACCGACCCGGCGACCACGACCCGGCCGCGGCGAATCCGGTGTGCGCCAGTCTGCTTGCTCATGTGCCGTTTCTCCCGACGGTCGGATCGAATCAACGCTCACCATGGGAGATGCGACTGTTGGCCCGGCGATAACAGCTTTCGCTAGGACAGTCGTGAGAGCTGCGCGACCGAGAAGGGGTCGGCGGGGCTCGACCGGGTCAGGTACTGCGGGACTGGAGCGGCGTCGTTGCCGGTGTCCCGGACCAGGCCGTAGCGGACCAGTCCGGCCGCGGGGTTGGGCGCCTGGTCGATGTCGGCGCTGACGGCCTGCCAGGTGCTGGGGGAGACGATCAGCGAGTAGCGGAGGCCGGTCTGGTTCAGGTGCAGGGTGACCGTGCCGTCCAGGTAGAAGTACTCGTTCTGCCACATCTGTTGGGCCCCCGTGACCAGCGTGGCGTAGCCCTGGTTGCGGTCTCCCATCCAGGTGCCCGCGACGGTGGTGCCCGGTTTGAGGTCGTCCATCCGTCGCCCGCCGCCGGAGGCGACATGGAACAGCTTGCCGCTGAGTCCGGTCCAGGTCGGCGGGAAGATCTGCCCGAGGGTCAGGATTTGCCAGCGCACCAGGAGGTAGCCGCGCCCGGTGATGGTGAGGTTGTCGCCCCGGTGGGTCAGCACATACATCTCACCGTTGGCGCCGGGGTGTTGGGACCCGAACGTTCCGGAGATGGACACCGGCGCGATCTGCGGCCGTACCGGCAGCGGGCCGGGCTTGGCGGTGGCGGACGGGGCGCTCTCCGCGTGGTCCACGGTCTGGCCGTAGTGCGGGGCGGCGGGTGCGGGCGTGGTGCTCGGGGTCGTGCTGGGTATGGCCGCGCTGCTGGAGACCGGGGTCGCGCTGGGAGGCGCGGTGGCGGCGATGGGCTGTGGTGCCCTGTGCGGTGGCTGGGCCAGGACGGCGTAGCCGGCAGCGGCACCGCCGCCCAGCGCCAGGGCGCCTGCTGCCGCGGCGGCGACGGGTTTCGCCATCAGGTACTGCACCAGGTGGCCGACTCGTCCGCCCAGGCCGGCGGCATGACCCGCGACGGCATGAGCGGCGCTCCCGTGCAGCAGCGCGCCGAGGGTGAGGCCCGGCGGTGGCGGCACCAGGGCGATGCCGGCGAGCAGTCCCTCGGGCGGGAGCAGATCCCGCCAGTGCAGCGAGCAGGCCGAGCACTCGTTGGCGTGCCGCACCAGCCGCTTGCGCCACAGCGGAGCCGGAATCCCGTCCCAGACCTCGGTCAGCGCGACCAGGTCCGGGCACGGCGGCGTCGCGCGCAGCGCGCGGACCACGACCCGGGCCGCCTCCAGGCGCTCCTTGAGCCGCTGCACCCGTACCGCCGTGTGCTGCGGCGTGAGTTGGAGCGCTTCGGCCAGCTCGGCGCGGGTGAGCTCGCCGGCCGCCTCCAGCCACCACAGGGACAGCACGTCGCGCTCGGCCGGCTCGATCCAGCGGGTGGCCTCCGCGATCTCCTGGCGCTGGTCCGACAGTTCCAGCCGGAAGATCGTGAGGTCGACGAAGTCCGCGTCCGGATCGGGCAGTCCGAGCATCTCGTCGAGGAAGCCGGGGGCCGGCCGGGCCTGCTGGCGTCGCCACCGTTCGCGGATCTTCTGCATGGCGATCGAGACCAGCCAGGACCGGAAGCGCTCCGCGTCGCGCAGCCGGTCCAGGCCGTTCACCACGCTCAGCATGGTGTCCTGCACCACGTCGTCCACGTCCGCGTGGCCGCTGAGCGCCCGGCCGACGACGTTGTAGACCAGCGGCAGGCAGTCCGCGACCAGGTCGTCCAGAGCCCGCTGGTCCCCGGCGGACGCGGCAACCACCAGCTCGGTGTCGGGATTGTGCAGCACTGCCGTTCGTATCCTCTCGCGGGACGCTCGGACCCCCTGAACAGCAGATGCGATGCGGCTGGTGAGGATAACAAGAATCCGGTGTACCGATCGTGGATGTCAGTCGACCTCGAAATCCGCGTGCAGCCTGCGCAGGTGGTCGAGGGCGCGGACCGGCCCGGTCAGGGTCACCCGGGCGGTGAGTCGGGTCTCGGTGCACGAGGCCGCCAGCCGCAGTTCCAGCTCGCCCGGCTCGACGATCCGCTGTCCGTCACGCCCGGTGAAGGACGCCAGGTCGGCCGGGACGGTGATCCGCAGCCGGGCCCGTTCGCCCGCGGCCAGCGGTATCCGGCGGTAGCCGATCAGCCGCTGCACCGGCTGGACCACCGAGGCGACCGGGTCGTGCAGGTAGAGCTGGACGACCTCGGTGCCGCTGCGCCCGCCGGTGTTGCGCACGGTCAGGGCGATCCTGAACTCACCGGCGGTATCGGCGGCGGCCTCGACCAGTTCCAGGTCGGACCAGTCGAAGTCGGTGTAGGACAGCCCGTGGCCGAAGCCGTACGCCGGAGTCGGATCGGTGCTGGAGACACTGCTGGCCCGGGCGAGCCGGGCGGCCAGATAGGTGGACGGCTGCACGCCCGGACGGCCGGGGACGCTGACCGGCAGCCGGCCGGAGGGGTTGACCCGTCCGCTCAGCACTCCGGCCACGGCCCGTGCCCCGGCCTCGCCGGGAAAGAAGGCCTGGACGATGCCGGCCGCCTCGGTCACCGCGCGTCCGAGCGCATAGGGGCGTCCGGCCAGCAGGACGACCACCAGCGGGGTGCCCACGTCCAGCAGCGCGTCCAGCAACTGTTGTTGCAGGCCCGGGAGTTCGAGCGACTCGGCGTCGCAGCCCTCGCCGCTGGTGCCGCGTCCGAACAGGCCGGCCCGGTCGCCGAGAGCGAGCAGCACCACGTCCGCGCCCCGGGCCAGTTCCGCGGCCTCGGCGATGCCCGAGGCGTCGTCGCCGTCGACGGTCGTGCCCGGCGCGGTGACCACCTCGCTGGCCGGGAACTCGGCGGTGACCTGGTCGAGCAGCGTCGGCAGGTCGATGCCGGCCGGCATCTCCGGGTGCATGCCGCCGACGTGCACCGGAAAGGCGTAGCAGCCCAGCAGGGCGCGCGGGGTGTCGGCGTTCGGTCCGATCACCGCGATCCGGCGCGGGCGGGGCAGCGGCAGCGTTCCGTCGTTGCGCAGCAGAACCACGGCCTGCTCGGCGACCTCCTCGGCCAGTGCCCGGTTGGCCGGGGTGTCCAGGTCGACGCGGCCGCGCAGCAGGCCCGGGGCGTCCAAATCGATGCTGCCCAGTGCGGACGGGACCGGGTCCCAGTCCGGGTCGAGCAGTCCGAGTCCGGCCTTCTGCACCAGGACCCGCCGCAGCGCGCGGTCCACCAGCTGCTCGGGCACGGCTCCGGAGGCGACGGCGGCCAGCAGCGGCTCACCGAAGGTCCTGACGGTGGGCAGCTCCACGTCGACCCCGCCTGCCAGCGCGATCCCCGCCGCGTCGCCCCAGTCCGCGGCGACCCCGTGCAGCAGCTTGAGGAACGCGATGCCGAAGTAGTCGGCGACCACGGTCCCGGTGAAGCCCCAGGTGTCGCGGAGCAGGCCGGTCAGCAGGTCCTGGTCGGCGGCGGAGGGGATGCCGTCGGTGTCGGTGTAGGCGGACATCACCGAGCGGGGACGGCCCTCGCGGACGGCCATCTCGAACGGCGGCAGGATGACGTCGGCGCGCTCGCGGGGGCCCATGGCGACCGGGGCGAGGTTGCGGCCGGCCGTGGAGGCGGAGTAGCCGGCGAAGTGCTTGAGGGTGGCGATGATCCCGGCCGACTCCAGGCCGACCACATACGCGGTGGCGATGGTGCCGACCAGGTAGGGGTCCTCGCCGATGGTCTCCTCGACCCGGCCCCAGCGCGCGTCGCGCACCACGTCGAGGACCGGGGCCAGCCCCTGGTGGACGCCCACGGCGCGCATGTCCCGGCCGATGGCGGCCGCCATCGCCCGGACCAGCTCCGGGTTGAAGGTGGCCCCCCAGGACAGCGGGACCGGGTAGGCGGTGGCGCCCCAGGCGGCGAAGCCGGCCAGGCACTCCTCGTGGGCCAGCGCCGGGATCCCGAAGCGGTTGGCCGCGGCGATCCGGCGCTGGCTGCGCAGCAGCGACAGCGCGCCGAGGGCGGGGTCGATCGGTGCGGTGCCGAACGGACGGGTCAACTGGCCCAGCCCGTGCGGGAGCAGGGCGTCGAGGTCGACCGGCTCCTCCAGGTCGTGCTGGTGGGGGGCGACCTCGTCGCCCTCGGCGGAGGCGCCGACCCAGACGCCGACCAGCTGGGCGACCTTCTCGCGCAGGGTCATCGCGGCGATCAGGGCGTCGGCGCGTTCGCCGGCCGGCAGTGAGGTGTCCTGCCAGCGCGGCGCGGTGGACGTGGGGGAGGAGGAGGTGCTCGGGGTGGGGTTCAATCGCTCTGTCACTTTCCGCCGACCCCCATGAGCCCGCGGACCAGGGCGCGGCGGGCGAACAGGTAGACGACCAGGATGGGCAGCATGGACAGCAGCACGGCGCTGAGCAGGCCGGGGACGTCGACCCCGTGCTCGGTCTGGAAGTTGTAGAGGCCCAGGGTGATCACCTTGGTCGAGTCGGACTGGGTCAGCACCAGCGGGAAGAGGAATCCGTTCCAGGCCTGCAGCGCGGAGAAGACGACGATGGTGGACAGGCCGCCCTTGGACAGCGGCAGCACCAGCTGCCGGAAGACACGTGCTGGTGACGCTCCGTCAACTGCCATCGCCTCGTACAGCTCGGAGGTGATGTCGCGCATCGCCCCGGTCAGGATGATGGTGCAGATGGGCAGGGAGAAGGCCGCGGTGGGCAGGATGACGCCGACCAGGTTGTCGTACAGGCCCGCCTTGCTGATGACGTAGAACATCGGCACGATCACCGCCTGCGCGGGGATGGCCAGGCCGAGCAGGAAGATCCGGAAGACCGTGCTCATGGTGCGGTGGCGGCTTCTGGTGATGGCGTAGGCCAGCGGCGGCACCACCAGCAGCACGATGGCGACCACGGACAGGGTGACCACGATGGTGTTGAGGAAGTCCCGGCCGAAGCCGTTGGAGAAGTCGTCCAGGTAGTTCTGCAGGGTCAGGTGGGTGGGGAAGCTCAGCGGGCCGGACGTGGAGTAGTCGGACTGGGTGCGCAGCGTCGCGGTCAGCATCACGTACAGCGGCAGACCGACCAGGAAGAGCCAGACCAGCGAGCCGAACCCGGCGAGGTAGTTGGGGCGTTGCCGCATCACAGTCCCTCCGCGGTGCTGTTCATCCTGTCGTAGCCGGTCAGCCGGACCATGACCAGCGAGATCAGCGTGGCGACCACCACCAGCACCAGGGCGATGGCCGAGGCCCCGCCGAAGTCGAAGCTCAGGAAGCCCTGTTGGTACATGTAGTAGGCGCTGATGGTGGTGTCGGTGCCGGGGCCGCCCTGGGTGAGGATCAGCACGGTGTCAAAGGTGGTCAGCCCGCCGACGACCATCAGCACCATGGAGGTGATGATCGTGTTGCGCAGCTGCGGCAGGGTGATGTGGAAGAACTGACGCACCGTCCCCGCCCCGTCGATGGCCGCGGCCTGGTAGAGCACCTGCGGGACGGCACGGGCGCCGCCCTGGTAGATCAGGGTGTGCAGCGGCGTCCACTGCCAGGCGCCGACGAAGGCCAGCACGCCGATGGAGCCGCTCTGGGTGCCGAGCAGGTTGCCGTTGCCGAACAGCCAGCCCGCGTCGGAGGGGACCCCGAAGTTGGGGTCGAGCAGGGCCCGCCACAGCACCGAGACCGCGGTCACCGAGAGCAGCAGCGGGACGAAGTAGATCGCCGACAGGACCGCGCGGTTGCGCTGGTGCCCGGCGGCCCACACCCCGAGCAGGATGCTGATCGGGGTCTGGATCACCACGCCGAGCGTGGTCAGCAGCGTGCTCAGCCACAGGCTCTTGAGCATGACCGGGTCGTGCCAGAGCGCGGTCCAGTTGGAGAGCCCGATCCACTTCGGCGAGCCGATCCCGTTCCAGCCGGTGAAGGAGAGGACCGCGACCAGGACCAGCGGAACGATCGCGAAGAGGCTGAAGAAGACGGTCGCGGGTACCGCCCAGGCCAGGCCTGGGCGGGTGGCCCCGACGCCGCTCCGTACCGCGCGGCGGCGTCCTGCCGCGGCGGCGAGGGTGGTGGCGATGCTGGTCATGAGGTCGGCAGGCTCTGCATGGCCTTGATGAACGCGGCGGCGTCCATCTTGCCGTCCATGAACTGCTGGACGGCCTGGTGCATCACGGTGGTCGCCGAGGGCGGGTAGGCCTGGTCCCAGGAGAGCTGGAACGAGGGCGCCTGCTTGACCAGGTTGTACTGGTACGTGTCGTACGCCGGGTCGGTGGAGGTCGTCAGGAACTGCGGGGTGTTGGTGGTGGTGGGCAGGTTGCCGATGCCCAGCTGCGCCTTCACGAACTCGTCGGAGTACATGAGCTTGAGGAACTGCGCGACCGCGTCGGGGTGCTTGGTGTTCTTCAGCACAGAGTAGAAGTTGTTGGTGTTGCCGACGACGTCGTTGGGGTCGCCGGTGCCGCCGGTGATGGTGGGGAAGTTGCTGTAGCCGAGGTCGGTCCTGGTGAAGTCCGGGTTGGCGGTCTTCTGGGTGGCGTACTCCCACGAGCCCATCAGCTCGAACGCGGCCTTGCCCTTGGCCAGCAGGGCGGGTGATCCACCGTCAGTGAACTTCACCGAGTCGAAGTTGCTGCCGAAGGCGCCCGCGTCGACCAGCTGCTTGAGCATGCTCAGGGCCTTCTGGCTGTCGGCGCTCGCCCAGGCGCTGGTGTCGCCGCCGAGGGCCTTCTCGAACAGCCCGGGGCCCGCGACGCGGTCGTAGAGGTACTCGAACCACATCAGCGTCGGCCACTGGTCCCCGCCGCCGAGCGCGATCGGGGTCTTGCCCTTGGCCTTCAACGTCTGCACGTCGGCGATCAGTTGGTCCCAGGTGGCGGGCGGGGTGAGGCCGGTGTCGGCGAGCACCTTCTTGTTGTCGAAGAGCAGCACCGGCTGGGTGCCGCGCATGGGGACCCCGTAGGCCTTGCCGCCGATCACAGCGGTGTTGAACACCGAGGGCAGGAAGGCGGACTTGAGGTTCGGGTCGGCGGCGATGAAGCTGTCCAGCGGCAGCAGCAGGCCGTCCTTGACGAAGGGCGCGATGCTGCCGCCGCCCCAGTTGAAGAAGACGTCCGGGGCCTGCGGGGTGTTGATGATCGTCTGGAGCTTCTGCTGGTAGTTGGCCCCGGGGATGGTGTCCAGGACCGCCTTGACCTTGGAGGTCTTGTTGAAGGTGTCGACGATCTGCTTCTCCACCGTGTTGCCGGCGTCCCCGTAGACCAGGATGTGGATGGTGCCCGAGCTGCTCGCGGAGCCGCTCCCGCCGGAGCCGCAGCCGGCGGTCACCCCCGCCACCAGGGTGCACGCCAGGGCGGACACGACGACTCTCGTGCGAGCGGATCTGTTGCGGGACGTACGGCTATGGGACACGGAAGCGGGGGATCTCATGGCCTGCCTGCTCTCGATTGTTTCGGAGAACTTTCCGAATGTCGTGGGGAAACGTAGGCCCGGAGGCAGGGGTCGTCAAGAGTCGGCGCAGGGCTGAGTCACTGCGTTTTTCCGCCTCCCAGGGACTACCATCCGTGGCGTGAAGTCATCCGCGGCACCGAATCCGCAGGCACGACGGGTAGCAGGGGAGGGGCCATGACCGGGACGGCGACACTGGCGGAGATCGCCCGGGAGGCCGGCGTCTCGACTCCGACCGTTTCGAAAGTGCTGAACGGCAGGGCCGACGTGGCCCCGGCCACCCGGGAGCGCATCGAGGAGCTGCTGCGCCGGCACGGCTACCGCCGGCGCCGCAGTTCCACGCAGGCGTCACCGCTGCTGGAGCTGGTCTTCCACGAGCTGGAGAGCGCCTGGGCGATGGAGGTCATCCGCGGCGTCGAGAACGTGGTGCGCGAGGAGGGCCTCAGCGTCGTGCTGTCCGAGTCGTCCGGGCGGCTCAGCCTCGGCCAGTCCTGGATGGACGGCGTGCTGGCCCGTCGGCCGATGGGCGTGGTCCTGGTGCTGTCCGGGCTGGACCGCGCGCAGCAGGAGCAACTGGCCAGCCGCGACATCCCGTTCGTGGTGATGGACCCGGCCGGCGACCCCGGCCAGGACGTGCCGGCCGTGGGCGCGACCAACTGGCACGGCGGCCTGGCCGCCACCCGGCACCTGCTGGAGCTGGGGCACCGGCGGATCGGCGTGATCTCCGGACCTGCGCGGATGATGTGCAGCCGGGCCAGGACCGACGGCTACCGGGCGGCGCTGGAGACCGCCGGGATCGCGTACGACCCGGGCCTGGTCCGCGAGGGGGACTTCCATCACGAGGCCGGACATGTCGCCGGGCTGGAACTGCTGCGCCTGCCGGAGCGGCCCACCGCCGTGTTCACCGGCAACGACCTGCAGGCGCTGGGCCTGTACGAGGCCGCCCGGGAGATCGGGCTGCGGATCCCCGAGGACCTGAGCGTGGTCGGCTTCGACGACCTGCCACTGGCCCGCTGGGTGGGCCCGCCGCTCACCACGGTGCGCCAGCCGCTGACCGAGATGGCCGAGGTCGCCACCCGGATGGTGCTCGACCTGGCGCGCGGCAGGAAGCCGAGCACCCTTCGGGTGGATCTGGCCACCAGCCTGGTGGAGCGCAGCAGCACGATGCGGCCGCGGGCAGCCGGGCGCTGACGTCGGGCTCCGGTGGGGGTGTTGACGGATCGGCGGGGCGGTCCTAGGGTCACCGCTGACATTCGGGAATATGGTCGAAACTTTCGATCTGAACAGAGTGTCATGCCCACGTCTCATTTAGGGCACGTCTGCACCACCGCACGTCCCTTCTCCCCACCCACCCTTGTGGAAAGGACACCACCGGTGACAGCACACGACTACGGGGCCAACCGCAGCTCAGTACGCGTCAGCCCCGCGCAGCACCCCGCCCGCACCCTCGTCCGGCGCGGCCTCCTCGTCGCCGCGGCCACGGTCGCGGCCGGAGCGCTGCTGCTCACCGCCCTGGGCACGCAGGCCGGCGCGGCGGGAACCAGCCTGAAGACCCTGGCCGAGGCGAAGGGCGTCTACTTCGGCACCGCCCTCACCCAGTCCAACCTCAGCAACTCCACCCTCACCGCCGTCGCCTCCAGCCAGTTCGACATGGTGACCCCGGGCAACGAGATGAAGTGGGACACCACCGAGCCGTCGAACGGAACGTACAACTTCGCGCCCGGCGACGCGATCGTCTCCTACGCCCAGGCGAACGGTATGCGCGTGCGAGGTCACAACCTGGTCTGGCACAGCCAACTGCCCTCCTGGGTGAGCAGCCTGCCCACCGCCCAGGTGCAGGCGGCCATGGAGAGCCACATCACCACCGAGGCCACCCACTACAAGGGCAAGGTCTACTCCTGGGATGTCGTCAACGAGCCCTTCAACGACGACGGGACGCTGCGGCAGGACGCCTTCTACGCCGCGATGGGCAGCGGCTACATCGCCGACGCGCTGCGCACCGCCCACGTAGCGGACCCCAATGCCAAGCTCTACCTGAACGACTACAACATCGAGGGCGAGAACGCCAAGAGCGACGCGATGTACAGCCTGGTCGCCTCGCTCAGGTCGCAGGGCGTCCCGATCGACGGCGTGGGGCTGGAGAGCCACTTCATCCTCGGCCAGGTGCCGTCGACGATGAAGGCCAATATGCAGCGCTTCACCGCGCTCGGGGTGAACGTCGCCGTCACCGAGCTGGACGACCGGATCCTGCTCCCGGCCACCGCCGCCAACCTCGCCCAGCAGGCCACCGACTACGCCACCGTGATCAACGACTGTCTTGGCGTCAGCGGCTGCGTGGGAGTCTCCCAGTGGGGCGTCGGCGACGCCGACTCATGGATCCCGGGCTTCTTCTCCGGCTACGGGGCGGCGACCATGTACGACAGCAACTACCAGCCCAAGCCCGCCTACAACGCCGCGGTGACGGCGCTGGGCGGGGCCGGGTCCACCAGCTCCCCGTCGGCGTCGGCGTCGGCTTCCGCCTCGCCGACGTCGAGTCCGACCGGGGCGGCCGGGTCCTGCAGGGTCGCTGACGTGGTCAACGCCTGGAACACCGGCCTGACCGAGAACATCACCATCACCAACACCGGTACCAGTACCGTCAACGGCTGGTCCCTGGGCTTCACGCTGGCCTCCGGACAGACCGTCACTTCGGCCTGGAACACCACGATCAGCCCCTCCACCGGGACCGTCAAGGCGACCAGCCTCAGCTACAACGGCACCCTGGCCCCCGGCGCCGCCACCACGATCGGGTTCCAGGCCACCCACGCCGGGAACACCGCGGCCCCGGCCTCCTTCACCCTCAACGGCAGTGCCTGCAGCGTAGGTTGACCAGCCGTCAGCCGCGTGGGATGTGCAGGTCGCACCAGACGCCCTTGCCGTAGGGGAGCAGGTCCGCTCCCCAGCGGTCGGCAAGGGCGTCGACCACATGCATCCCGCGGCCGTGGTCGTCCTCGACATCGCCACCGATGATCAGCAGCGGCAGTTGCTGCGAGGGGTCCCGGACCTCTATGCGGACCGATCCCCCGCGCCGGACCACCCGCAACCGCAGGGTGCTGCCGCCACTGTGGATGATCGAGTTCGCGGCGAGCTCGGCCACCAACTGCGCTGCGGTGTCAGCGAGATCCTCCAGTCCCCAGGACTGGAGGATCTCGTTGGTGAGCTCACGCGCGACTGAACATGACGCCGGATGAGCGGGTAGGCGCATCTCGCCACTCTCCGGATCCCGAAGATGTTCGAAGAAGTGCACCCGTTGCTCATTCGGCAGCGGTTCGATGTGTAACCGGACATCCACACTGTCATATGCCGCCACGGGTACAACCTTGCCATCAAACGATGTCAATAAACGGCGAACGCGAAAACTGCGGCGGGAGACCCCTTCCTGTCGATCAGGGCAGCGGTGCCGTGTAGCACTCGTCGACCTTGCCCGGCCGGATCATCACGCAGGCTTTCAGGAGCAAACTCTTACCTGCGACGGCCACCAGACGCGTGTAGCTGAACGGGTCGCGGTTGCTCGAGTGCGTGACGGTGGTGCTCTGGCTCGGCTGGCCCGGAGCCGAGAAGGTGAGCCTGTCCCCGGAGGCGGCGTTCCAGACTCTGGCCCAGGCAGCCTGGCAGAGCGGGTTGTAGCGGATCTCCAGCCCGACTCCGGTCGCGGTCTGGACGTTGAGCAGGGTCTGCGGTTCGACTCCGCACAGCGTCGTCCCCGGGTCCTGCCCGTTGCAGGCGGTTCCCGTACAGGTGACGTGGAAGCCCGTGGACTGACCGGAGGTGGTCCGGTCATCCGCGGCAGAGACCGTGAGGGCCGTCCACGCCAGTGCCGCGACGGCGCCCGAGGCGACGCCGATCACCCACCGCTTCCGGTTCCGGACCGGTCGGGGTGCAGGTTCAGCGGTCGATATCCCGGTCCGGACGTAGGTGACCTGCGGGCTCTCTGGCGTGTCCGGCTCGGTCGATCGGGTGGATGGGACCGACGGTACCGACGGGACCGACGGGACCGATGGGGTCGGGCGCGTCGCGGTGCGCCGGCTCCAGGCCGAGTCGGCCAGCTCCCACAGGGCCCTCATGCGCGGTTCGGGCTCCTCGGCCAGGCCGCACAGGGTCTGCACGGCCGGCCAGGGTGGGAGGACCTGCCCCGCCAGATAGCGTTGCCAGGACGACCTGCTGTAGGGCGACTTGGCCGCCAGCGCGGACAGCGTCAGCCCACTGCGCTCGCGCAGCAGGTGCAGTTCGGCGGCCAGGCGCGCGCATTCTGGCGGGGTGCGGGTCATCCGCGCAACGCTGCCCAGGTCTTCGGTCCCACCTGTCCGTCGACGCCCAACCCGTACTTCTTCTGCGCTTTGATGACCGCGGCCTCGGTCAACGGGCCGAAACTGCCGTCGATGCCGCCGGGGGAGATCCCCGCACGTCGCAGCAGGCACTGCAGCTCGGCCACGTCAGGACCGGTCTTGTCGACTTCGAGTGGGTCGGTCAGGGTGGTGCTGTTCCCGGCGTACCAGAGTCCGGCGCTACGGACGTAGTTGCAGGCATACGAGACCGGCTGCTGCACCACCGCGCTCGCGGGGGCGGGGTTGATCACGGTCGGACTCCGGACCGCGAGAACGACCAGCGTCGCGACCGTCGCGCCCACAGCCGCCGAGACCACGGCAGTCACGAGCAGCTGGAGGCGCGCCTCCCTGCCGTGGCGGTCAGTCACTGCGGCGGCAGCAACGGCCTGGTCGGGCGTGTCCGCGACGCGGCCGGCCAGGCCGTGACCGCTGGCATCCTGTCCCTGCTGCAAGGAGCCCTCGGGCTGGTCCCGCTGCCAGGCATCCGCTGCCATCTCGTACCGCGCCAGCAGCCGTGCCTGATCCTCCCCGGCTATTTCGGCCACTTCGGCCACCCCGGCCAGTGCTTCCACCGCCTCGCGCGGCGGCAGCAGCCGTCCGCCGAGATAGCGCTCCCACGACGAGGCACTGTAGCCAGTGCGGACGGCAAGCCGCCGCAGACTCAACCCACTGCCGTCCTTCGTACGACGCAACTCGCCCACGAACTCCACGACCGCCGGGTCAAGCCCACCGGGCAGCGCCTTCCAACGCGCCACAACCCCACCACCTCTTGTCGACCCCCTGTGAGACCCCCTCGGATCCCGGCCGGTGATCGTAGCGGCTTTTGGTAACGAACCTCGCACCCGGGGTGCGGCGGGGGAGGTGGGGTGGGGGAGGCGGGGCGTCTCCGCTGGTCGGCGGCAGCGGTGGGTGGCTTACATGGCGCCACCGTTGCCGCCCGCCCCCGTCCGTGGCTTGTTGCTGTTGCTCGCTTCGCTCGCGGTCCAACAGCAGCGGGGGAGCCAGGTCGGGGCCGGGCGCCGTCGCCGGGCTGGGGGTCGCGGGTGGGGGTGTCGCAGAAACGGTTCTGCGGCAGGGCTTCGGCCGAACCGGGGTCACTTTTGGGACGCCGGGGCAGTTTTGGTACGCGAGGATCGGGGCAAATGGGGCATTGCGGCATGATCAAGTGACACCTTGTCCCGAAAGTGACCCCGGTTCCCCCTCGGGCCGGGCTTTTCGGGTCACTGCCTATACGTTCGGGTCACTCCCTCGACGCCCAATCCGGACATTGCGGGCAGGAGGCGTCGGATGAGTGACCCGAACGTATGGGGAGTGACCCAAAACCGGCCAAGCCACCGGGAAGGATCGTTTCTGCAGGCCCCCGCCACCGACTGCCCTGCCGCCCGGCAACGGCGAGAACGCGCACCCCTCCCGGCCTTGTCGCCGCGAGCGGAGCGAGCAACAGCAACAAGCCACGGGCGGCGGAGGGCGGCAACGGTGGCGCCATGTAAGCCACCCACAGCTGCCGCCAACAACCGGCTGCGTCGCCCCGCCTCCCCGAAGCCGCGACAACCGCCCCCGTTCAACGCCGACGGATATTCAACACCCCCGCCCCCGCCATCCACCCCCGGCGGTGCTTGTAGCTGCTGTGCTGGGGGCCGCAGACACCGCTCGCCGCTGAGGGTGCGTCGGGAGTCCGGTCCGGAGGTGCGTCACCATGTCCCGCTATGTGTTCGACAGCTCGGCTGTTCAGGCACCGGAGCGCTTCAGTGCGTTGGAGACCTGCTACGACCCGGTGTCGCGGCTGCGCCTCGCGCAGACCGGGGTCGGGGCCGGTTGGCACTGTCTGGAGGTGGGGGGTGGCGGGGGTTCCCTCGGGGCCTGGCTGGCCGATGTCGTGGGTCCGACCGGGCAGGTCCTGCTCACCGATCTCGTCCCGCAGGCCGAGGGCCCGCTGAGCGAGCGTCCCAACCTGACGGTCGCCCGGCACGACATCGTCAACGACGTCCTGCCCGACGATGCCTTCGACCTCGTCCACGCCCGGCTGGTCCTGCTGCACCTGCCTCAGCGCCGCGCGGTTCTGGACCGGTTGGTGTCGGCGCTGAAGCCCGGCGGCTGGCTGGTCCTGGAGGAGTTCGACTGTGGCTGGATTCCGGTGCTCTCCGCTCCGGATCCCGGCGCGGCCAGGCTGTTCGACAAGGTCCACACCCACCTGATGCGGTTGCTGACCGAGGCCGGGGCCGATCCGCTGTGGGGCCGCCGGGTCTACGGCGCCATGTTCCAGGCCGGGCTGACGGAGCTTGCGGCCACGACCTACGCCGAGGCGTGGCCCGGAGGCAGCCCCGGCATCCACCTGCACCGGGTCAACACCGAGCAGGTCGAGGACCGGTTGCTGGCCGGCGGCATCACCTTCGGCGAGCTGGGGGACTTCTGGTCCCTACTGAAGAACCCGGCATTCGCCGTCAACTCCTACCCCCTGGTCACGGTCTGTGGGCGTCAACCGCGGTAGGACCAGGCCCGAACAGCAATCAGAGAGAGGAACCTGTGATGAGGACCGATGATTCCGTCCGCTATCGGGAGGTACATCTCCCGCCGCCGCGGAACCCGCTGCTCACTGTCGCGCAGCTGGCGAGCTCGGGGCGGTTCGACCAGTACCTGGTCTACGAGAGCGACCAGGCCTGGCACTTCGCCGGCGGCAGCCTGGCCTGCCTGCGGTTGTCGCGCGACTGGGCGGTGCAGCAGGTGGGCGGGGACACCCGGCGGGTTCCGTGCACGGGCAACCCGTTGGGGGTCGTCGAGCAGTTCCTCGCGACGACCGGCATAGCCGGCTGGCGTGCGTACGGCTGGGCCGCCTTCGAGTTGGCGCAGCTGCTGGCCGGCGCTGGGGATCAGGTGGGGGACGCGGACCTGCTGCACCTGGTGGTGCCGCAGACCGAAGTGCGCATCACCGCGGAGGACATGGTGCTGCGGTCGACCGATCCGCAGCTGCTGGACTCGCTGACGCAGGGCCTGCTGGACGACCATCCCGTCCCCGACCACACCGCCGACCCGGACGTCGCGGTCGAAGTGGTCGACGTGCTCGACGTGGCGGTCGAGGACAGCCGCAACTACCGGGCGGCTGTCGCGGCAGCCGTGCTGGACATCCGCGCCGGCCTGCTGGAGAAGGTCATCATCTCGCGCGTCGTCGAGGTGGGGGCCGCGGTGGACCTGATCGGCAGTTATGTCGCCGGTCGCAGGAACAACACTCCCGCCCGCTCCTTCCTGCTCGACCTAGGCCGGATGCGGGCGGCCGGGTTCAGCCCGGAGACCGTCGTGGTGGTCTCGCCCGAAGGACAGGTCACCACCCAGCCGCTGGCGGGCACCCGCGCCTGCACCGGTTCGCCCGCCCGCGACCGGCAGCTGTGCGCCGAACTGCTGGCCGACCCCAAGGAGATCTACGAACACGCGGTCTCGGTGAAGCTCGCCTGGGACGAGGTCGCCGCTGTGTGCGAACCCGACTCGGTGGGCATCGGCGAGTTCATGGCCGTTCGGGAACGCGGCAGCGTACAGCACCTCGCCTCGACGGTGAGCGGCCGGCTGCCCGTCCATGGCCGCATGTGGACCGCCTTCGCGGCGCTCTTCCCCGCCGTCACCGCCACCGGGATCCCCAAGCGTCCCGCCTACGAGCTCATCCGCCAACTGGAAGGGCAGGAACGCGGACTGTACGCGGGAGCGGTCATGGTCTGCGACAGCGAGGGCAGCCTGGACGCCGCGCTGGTGCTGCGCAGCATCTTCCAGGACGGCGACCGCACCTGGCTGCAGGCCGGAGCCGGCATCGTGGGCCAGTCGCTTCCTGAGCGTGAGCACGAGGAGACCTGCGAGAAGCTGCGCAGCGTCGCCCGCTGTCTGGTGTCGGCCCGCTCACCGCAGTCGCTGCCGACCGGATGACCTTCTCTGCACCGCAGCACTCCTCGCGCCCGGGACCCGGAGGCATCGACCCGCCTACGCGGCAGGCAACCACCCGCACCAGCACGAACTGTGCCGCCCTGTTGCGTCAGGACTCGGACGAACTCGCACGCATGCGCGAGATTTCAGCCCCCATGGGCGCACCCGTCCTGGCGGAGGTCCAGCATGTAGAAGACCTTGTCGAAGCGGCGGGCGCCGACGGCGACGAAGTCGGGCAGACGTCCGCATTCGCTGAAGCCCAACGATCGGTAGAGGTGCAGGGCGTTGCTGTTGTCGCCCCGGGCGTCAAGGGTGAGGACCTCGATCCCGGCCCGCTTGGCGTCAGCGATCAAGCCGGCGGTGAGTGCCCGACCGATGCCGCGACCATGGGCAGTCGGGGCCACCGCGATCTTCTCCAGGTCGGCGTGCGGGCGATGGGTCGGTCGCACGTAGCGCAGCCAGTACCCCAGCCCGACCAGTCGACGGTCGAGGTAGGCGGCACGCAGGGCTGCATCGCCTGCGTGCGCCGCCGAGATGACGTGACCGAGGAGTTCCGACACCTCATCACGCGACGGAGGTTCGACCCAACCAAGTGCAGCCCCTGCACGGACCAGGTCGGCAAGGATCACGTGGGCCGACTCCGCGAACCGGGCCACGCGGTCCGGATCGGACGTCAGCTCCGCAGCGTCAAGGATGACGGGCTCACTGGCTCCACTGCTGCTGGTCATGGCCGTATTCATGATCTGCAGCGTAACCAGCCATGCTCCTGACGGAGTGCCGGACGGCCCGTGGGACGGCCTGCCTTGGGCGGGTTCGCCAGCAGGGTGGGGGGCTTCGCCACCGGACTGGAGAGCGCGGCCTTGTGGCGGTGCAGCACCAGTAGGGCGGCGTAGCACAGGCCCGCGGAGACGGCCAGGACGGCGCAGTGGGCGACGGCGCGCCCCAGCGGCCAGGACGGAGCCAGGGCCTCGCGGGCGAGCGAGAAGACGCTGACGGCGGCCAGCAAGCCGAACAGCCACAGAGTGAGGTTGGCGAGCCTGACGGAGCGTCGGCTCAACGGGTAGTGCCGGGGATGCGAATGCGGATGCGGGGCAGTGGGTTCCGAGGGGGTGTCCATGGGTCGCGCCTACCCGGCCAGGGTCACAACGTGCATCGGGTTCCGGCCAGGTGCGGGCTGGCGTGTTTGCGGAAGCTGTGGGTGGCTTACATGGCGCGTTCGTTGCCGCCCTCCGCCGTCCGTGGCTTGTTGCTGTTGCTCGCTGCGCTCGCGGGCCAACTACCGGGAGGGGGCATCCTGGCTGGGCGCCGTAGGCCCGTGCGGGGGGCGTGCGGGCTGGCCAGGGGGCGCGCGGCGGTCGGCGTGGTCCATTTTGGGGTCACTCGACCTACTTTGGGGTCACTGACTTGACGGCATATCGGACATATGCGGCAGGATCTGTCGGACGAGTGACCCCAAAGTAGGTCGAGTGACCCCAAATGCAGGCTCATACAAGATTTTCGTAGCTGGTGATCGGTTCGGTGGGGCTGGTGACGGGCTGCTGTTCTGGGTGCAGGCTGGGGTCGTGTGACATCGAAG
>NZ_JBGCAQ010000017.1:0-248010 GCF_041261405.1 Streptacidiphilus sp. EB103A
ACATAGCGGGCAGAATCCGTCGGACCAGTGACCCGAACGTATGGGCAGTGACCCCAAAACCACCCCCGGCCCCGGCAGGAACGTTTCTGCACGCCACACCCCCAACCGACCCGCCGCCCGGCAACGGTGCCCTGCCCCTGCCCCGGCTCCTCGTAGTCGCCGCGAGCGGAGCGAGCCGCCCCAGCCACGCACGGACCTCCGTGCCCCATGGAAGTGATGGTGGTTCAGCGGGAGCGAACACGCACCGGACACCCGGCCACAGGAAGGGGGCTCGGCAGCCAAAGGGATCCCGCACCACCACTCACCGCCCACCCACCACCACCTCCTACCGCCGCACCGCCAGCACCGCCGACGTCGTGGGGGTGGTGAGGATCTCGGTGGCCTGGAGGTCGGGGTGGGTGAGGTAGAAGAGCCTGAGTTCGTCGACCGTGCCGGCGAAGCGGGGTGGCCACTCAGGGGACGGGGTGAAGTCGTCGAGGAGGAGGATGCCGCCGGGGGCGAGGAGGTCGACTACCTCCTGTGGGGCGTCGCGTTTGCCGCCGCCGTCGCAGAAGAAGACGTCGAAGGGTGCGTGCTGTTCGAGGAGGCGCCAGTCGCCGGCGAGGACGTGTACGCGTTCGTCGTCGGCGAAGAGGGCGGCCGCGGTGCGGGCCAGGGCTTCGTCGCGTTCGGCCGTGACCAGACGGGCTCCGCGGCCGAGGCCGCTGTGGAGCCAGGCGGTGCTGACGCCGCAGCCGGTGCCGCTCTCCGCGATGGTGCCGGCGGGCTTGGCCGCGGCGGCCAGGCTGAGGAGTCTGCCGACCTCGGGTGTGCAACTGAGCTTGAACCCCGCCGTTGCGGCGGCACGCTCCGCGGCCGCTACGCGGCTGGGGATGGCGGGCGCGGTGGTGGCCATGGCATTCTCCCTGGCTGGATGGGTGATTGGACAAGGGGGGGCTCAGACTGCTGCTTTCGGCAGGCTGGCCAGGACGGCGGCGACGGTCTGTTCGGGGGTGTGGGCGGAGGTGTCCAGCCAGAGGCCGATGCGTGGGGTGTGGTCACGGAGGTGGCGGTCAAACGATTCGACCGTCCAGGGGCCGTATCCGGTCTTGCTGCGTTGGCTGTCCCTGGCGGCGACCGTCTCCGGTGACGGGGCGAGGACGACGACGTACAGAGGCCTGGTGCGGATGCGGTGCACCCATGCGGTGAGGTCGGGGCCCAGGACGATGTCCTGGACGACGGCGGTGAAGCCGTGGGCGGCGTACTCGTCGGCTGTGAGGGCGGCCAGGCGATGGCGGAGGACGAGTTGGGCGCGGGCCTCGCTGCTGAGGTCGGAGTCGGCGTCGGCGTCGGGGGTCATCTCCGCCCGGCCGGAGACGATCATGCGGCGGAAGGCGTCGCCTCTGATGTGGGCCGCGCGTGGCAGTCGCTCGGCGAGGAGTGCGGCGACGGTGGACTTTCCCGAGGCCATCACGCCGGTGATCAGGATGACGGCTGGGGTCGCGGGAGTGGGCATGGGGTCAGCAGATCGCTGCCGGAGGTGATCACGCAACGGCTTTTGAGCCGGCGCCAGGAACACAGGAATAGTTGAGTGCTCAAGGATGCTGAGGCGGGTGACCGGGTGACCGGTCGACCGGTCACCCGGACCGAGAGGATCCGAGAGGAGCAGGGCGCATGGCGATGCAGTACGTGGAAGAGGCTGTGGCGGAGAAGTGGCGGCGTGCCGGGCTGTTCTTTGAAGCCAAGGATTATGCCGAGGCCGCGCGGATCATCGAGGAGATCGTGGCCGAGCTGCCGGAGCAGGTGGACGTGCGGTTGCTGCTGGCACGGGCCTACTACCACTCGGCCCAGCTGCGGCGGGCCGAGGCGCAGTTGCGCGAGGTCATCGAGCGGGATCCGGTCGAGCACTATGCGCACCTGATGCTGGGACGGACGCTGCAGCGGCAGGGCCGGGCGGAGGAGGCGAAGCCCTGGCTGCGGATCGCGGATGCCTTCGCGGGTGAATTTCCGGAGTCGGTCAGGGCCGTGGACGAGGCCGATGCGGCGCTCTGACCGGTGGGTTCGACGTTTCCGGGCGGCGGTGGCCAGTGCCGCGGCCCGGAGCGGGGGGCCAGGGGGCGTCGACCGTACAGCACGGGCGCTGTACGCTGATGCCATGTCGAAGCACATCACCATTCGGGTGGATGAAGAGTTCCACGCCCGTCTGGCGGCGCGGGCGGCAGCTGAGGGGACGACGATCACGGCACTCGTGACGGAGGTCGCGAAGCGGGAACTGGACGCCGATCGCCAGCGATCGCTCGATGCGGCTGCGGAGTTCAACACGGCTGAGAACTGGGCCTACTTCCAAGAGCGGTTCGGACGTAAGACCGCGTGACGAGGGAACTGAGTGTGAAGGCTGACGAGGCATGGGCGTGGAACGTCCTGGCACACCACCTTCCCTCCGACCCGACCGTGTGGGATCCCTCGGGGATCAGCGCGGCGATAGCCCGCCATGCGACCGACGTGGTGCTGGTGGCTGATGAGGAGCCGCGCGACATCTGCTGGCGCGCGGCGGCCCTGCTGCACACGCTGGCGGTGTGCCCGCCGCTCGACAGCCCGATGAACGAGTTCTATGCGGCGACGCTGACCCGCTCGTACCTCGCGATGGCGGGGATCAAGCAGCTGCCCAACAGTTTCGCCCTCGCCGATCTGGTCGAGCACGCGAAGGAGCGCCGCGCGGATGTCTTCGCGACGGCGGAGGCGCTGCGGCAGCTCACCGACCTCGACTAGTCAGCGCGGGTCCGGACGGTCGACGTTCCAGTGGCGGACGACCTGGCAGAACCACTCGTCCTCGTTCGCGCCCTCGCGCTTCGACATGAAGGAGAACCGGCTGATGGTGCGCTGTCCGCCCTCGCCGTCGCCGTACAGCAGGTCGATGTTGACGCGGTCGCGTTCCTTCATCTGCGCCAGCAGCGTCGCGTGGTCGGGGTCGGTGGTCTCGCGTACCGCCGCGTGCCAGAAGCCGGTGTCGCCCGGGGCGATGTAGAGGTCGCGGGCCTGGCGGTGGAAGTCGTTGACGGGCGGGTGCTCGTGCTCCGCGAACTGGGGGCGTTCGCCGATGCGCCAGCCGTGGATGACGGCGAGGCCCGGGCCGACGTTGCGGATCGACGCTGCGAGGTAGACGGCCTCGTTCGCCAGGGCGAGGTACCCGGCACTGCCGAGCAGATGGGCCCACTGGCCGTCCTGCCAGAGCACCTTCTGCTTCGGCGCCTCGGCCCGGGAGGTGATCAGCAGCGGCCGCAGGGAGGCCTGGACCGAGCGTTCGGCCGCGCGCGCGGAGCGCTCCGCCGAGCGGACCGCCGAGAAGGTGGCGGCGGCCAGGACGAGCGTGCCTGCTGCCGTGCCCAGGTTGGAAAGTGTCGCCCAGTCAGTCATGGGGTGCCCCCGCCCGGACCGGAGGGTGAACTCCTGGGGGCGACGTGTGTGCGATCGGCGAGGTGAAGACAGGCATAAAGGCAGGGTAAAGGAACACGAGGCGGGCCACCGACGGGTTTGGGTGCTCGGTACAGCGATTCTATGTGCGTACTGTGGGGTCCGAGTGAGATCGTCGGCCCGCAATCCGGGACGAAACCGGCTGGCTGTTCTCTGCGTCTCAGCCGTCAGACTCCTCCCAGTAATCGCACAGCAATGCAGTCGAACTAGCCGGAAGGCCTGGTGACCCCCATGGGCGCTCTGTCCCGCAGGAACGTACTCTCCGGAGGTGCCGTCGCGGCGGCCACTGCTCTGGGGGTGACCGCCTGCGCGGACGGTTCCGGTTCGGCGAGAGGTTCGGCCGGGGACGGCAAGCCCGGCGGGGCTACGGTCTCGGCGCGTCCCGGCTCCGCCGACGGTTCCGCGGGGCCCAGCTCCGCGGGCGCCGTTCCGATCGGTGACGGCTCGACCTCCGACACCGGGCCGCAGCCGCACCAGCCGGTCGCCGAGCGGCTGAAGCCCGGTCAGCGGCCGCCGCAGTTCGTCATCTTCTCCTGGGACGGCGCGGGCGAGGACAGCAAGAAGCTGTTCTCGCACTTCCGCCAGGTGGCCCAGGAGACCAAGGCGACCATGTCGTTCTTCCTCTCCGGCATCTACCTCCTGCCCGAGAGCAAGAAGGATGTCTACCTGCCGCCCGGCCACCAGCCGGGAGCGTCCGACATCGGCTACCTGGCCGACGACCACATCCGGATGACGCTGCAACAGGTCGGTGCGGCCTGGCTGGAGGGCCATGAGATCGGGACCCACTTCAACGGCCACTTCTGCAGCCCCAGCAACGGCGTCGGCACCTGGAACTCGGCCCAGTGGCGCAGCGAGCTGGAGCAGGCCGTCGGCTTTGTCACCAAGTGGCGCACCAACACCGGCTTCCATGACCTGCCGGCGCTGCCCTTCGACTACCACAAGGAGCTGATCGGCGGGCGCACCCCCTGCCTGCTGGGCCGGGACGCGATGCTGCCCGCAGCCAAGTCCATGGGCTGGAAGTACGACGCCAGTTCTCCGGGCGGCAACCAGGTCTGGCCCGGGTTCTACAAGGGGCTGTGGGAGTTCCCGCTCCAGTCCATCCCGTTCCCCGGGCACAGCTTCCAGGTTCTGTCGATGGACTACAACATGCTCGCCAACCAGTCCAACGCCAGCGTCAACGGCGACCCGGCCAAGCGACCCGGCTGGCAGCAGCAGTCCTACGGCGCGTACATGGCCGGATTCAACCGCGCGTACACCACCAATCGCGCCCCCTACTTCATCGGCAACCACTTCGAGAGCTGGAACGGCGGCATCTACATGCGGTCGGTCGAGGCGGCGCTGCGCGAGATCGCGTCCAAGCCCGACGTCCGGCTGGTGTCCTTCCGGCAGCTGGTGCAGTGGCTGGAGGCGCAGGACCCGGCCGTGCTCGCGAAGCTGCGCACGCTGGACGTCGGGCAGACGCCGACCAGTTGGGCGGACTACACCACTCCCGCCGCGGCCAGGTCCAGCGCCTCGGCCAAGCCGTCGCCCTCGCACGCCTGACACGGTCCGCCCCGCACGCCCCGCACGCCCCGCACGCCCCGCACGCCCCCGCCCGGCCTGATCCGTCAGGCCGGGCCCGGGCCGCCCCTGCTGACTTGCACGAGGCCCGTGCCGTAGCGGGCGTCGAAGGCGCGCTGGTCGGCGCCGGTGCCCCGGACGGTGGTGACCAGGACCGCGCAGCGGACGCCGTTGCTGGCGGTCCAGGAGGTGATCCGGATGCCCTGGCGCCGCCAGTAGCCCAGGTCGGCGCCGATCCGGTCCAGCAGTTCGTGCTGGCGGCCGTAGGGGTAGTGGGAGTCCACGAAGAACAGCCGGGTGCGGCCCGCCACCGAGTGCGCGGCCGCGTCCAGAGCCGGGTCGGGGACGCGGTAGACGACCAGCCGGTCGTGCGGGCTGTCGATCACCACCGTGGTGTAGCTGCCGGCGAAGTGCCGCTCCAGATAGGGAGCCAGGCGCAGCACCACCGGGTCGAGCCGGCTCGGACGGCGGTCCCTGGAGTGCCCGCCGCGCGAGCCGCCGTCGGGGGACCCGCCTGCCGCGCCGGTGTGGGCGCAGGCGCCCGCGCCCATGGTCAGCAGAGCCGCGATGAGTGCTGCTGCCACGGCCCGTCTCGTCGTCCCCGGGTCGTCCATGCTCCCCCGTCCCTGTGTTCCTGCAGGCAGCGTCGAGCCCCCCGCGCCGCCTGTATCGCACTCCGGTTCGATGGTCGAACCGAGGCGAGTATGGGACGAATCCGCCGCCCCCCACGGTTCCGCCTGCCTGCGGTAAAAGCACTCAGGGGGTGCAGGACCAGCCGATCGGCGGGGGCCCGAGCAGGACTCTGGAGGGACGTCCGACCAAGATCGACGCGGCAGTATTCAACCTGACCGTCCTTCTGTCGCAGTCCAGTTGTGTCCGCTATGGAGCCGTAGCATGCATCGAGCCCCAGTCCCAGCCTCAACCCCGGCAGCGCCGCGCACGCGGCGCATCGCTGCCCGATCCGTCGTCTGGTACCTGAGAGCGGTCGGCTTCCTCAATCTCTTCGCCGCGGTCTCGGTGACCCTGCGGGAGCAGGTGCGGCACCACAACACAGGTGACTACTACACCCCCTACCTGCTCACCGCGGGGTTCACCTCCGGTGTGTTCGCGCTGCTCATGGCGGTGATGATGAACCGCCGCAAGCGCGCGGCCTGGATCGCCAACGCGGTGATCTGCGGACTGCTGCTGGTCGACCTGCTGGTCGCGATGGTGCGGCGCCCGGAGATCAGGGAACACGGCTTCAACTGGGCCACCGCGGTGGTCACCGCGCTGTTCGCGGTCGCGCTGCTGGTGGGCCGCCGCGAGTTCCGGGCCAAGGGCGACCGGGCCAATCCGCGGCTGGCCGCAGGGGTGCTGGTCGGCGGCGGCCTGCTGACCCTGCTGGCCGGCACGCTGCTGGTGGGCGCGGCCAACACCGAGGCCGGCTCCTCGCTGCCCGGCCGGATGCACTACGTGCTGCTGCGCGCGATCACCCTGGGCTTCAACAGCGACGTCGACCTGCATGTGGACGTGCCGGGCTGGGTGGACGTCACAGTCAACGTGCTGGGCGTGGGAGTGCTGCTGCTGGTGCTCTACGCGCTGTTCCGCTCGCCGAAGGGCAAGGAGTTCCTCGGCGACGAGGACGAGGCACGGCTGCGGGCGCTGTTGGAGCGGCACGGGGAGCGCGACTCGCTGGGGTACTTCGCGCTGCGCCGCGACAAGTCGGTGGTCTTCTCCCCGTCCGGCAAGGCCGCGGTGACCTATCGGGTGCTCGGCGGGGTGTCACTGGCCTCGGGGGATCCCATCGGTGATGTGGAGGCGTGGCCCGGCGCGATCGAGGCCTGGCTGGCGCAGGCGCGGGAGCACGCCTGGGTCCCCGCGGTGACCGGCGCCAGCGAGGAGGGCGGCACCGTCTACGCACGGCATGGATTTGACGCCCTCGAACTGGGGGACGAAGCCATCGTCGAGGTGGACCGGTTCAGCCTCGAAGGGCGCGCGATGCGCGGCGTGCGCCAGGCGCACAACAAGGTGCGGCGCGCCGGCTACAGCGTGATGCTGCGCAGGCACGGCGACATCGCCGAGGCCGAGATGGAAACCCTGGTCCGCCGGGCCGACCAGTGGCGCGACGGCCAGACCGAGCGCGGCTTCTCGATGGCCCTGGGACGACTCGGCGACCCTGCCGACGGCCAGTGCGTGATGCTGGAGTGCCGGGACGCCGACGGCGAACTGCGGGCGCTGCTGAGCTTCGTCCCCTGGGGCGAGCACGGCCTGTCGCTGGACCTGATGCGCCGTGACCGGGAGGCCGACAACGGCCTGCTGGAGTACATGGTCATCGAACTGCTCCAGGGCGCCGGGCAGTTGGGCATCGAGCGGGTGTCGCTGAACTTCGCGGTGTTCCGGGCGGTCTTCGAACGGGGATCCAGGCTCGGCGCGGGACCGTTCCTGCGGTCCTGGCGCTCGGTGCTGATGTTCTTCTCGCGCTGGTGGCAGATCGAGTCGCTGTACCGGGCCAACGCCAAGTACCGGCCGCAGTGGGAGCCGCGCTACGTGCTGTTCGAGCGCACCCGGGACCTGCCCAGGATCGCCATGGTCAACGCCTGCGCCGAAGGCTTCATTGCCGCGCCCCGGCTGCCATCGCTGCTCGGCCGCCGCCGTCGCGGCCAGGCCGCGCTGCCGGAGCCGGACCGGGAGCTGGAGCGAGTGGCCTGACCCGGCCTGACGGGCACCATCCCGCCAGTCGTCGGCCCGCTAGTCGTCGGCCCGCTGGTCGTCGGTCGGCTGGGCCGGGATCTGGCCCTCGGGGCGCAGCGGGAGGACGGCGCTGACCAGGTAGCCGCCCTCCTGGGTGGGCCGGGCCAGCAGGCTGCCGCCGAGCTGCTGGGCCCGTTCGCGCAGGCCCACCAGGCCGTGGCCGCCGCTCGGCAGGACCAGCGGCTCGGCCCCGGGCGCGGCCGGGCCGTTGCGGACCTCGACCTGCAGCCTGCCGCCGTCCGCCCGCACTCGCACGGTCACCGAGGCCCCGGGCGCGTACTTGCGGATGTTGGTCAGCGACTCCTGGACGGTGCGGTAGGCCGCCCGCTCCACCGGCTCGGGCCAGACCGCCAAGTGCTGTTGCTGTGAAACGGCGTCCAGGACTGCGGCGTCCAGGACCGCGTCCAGCCCGCTGGCGGCGACCAGCCGCGGCAGGTCGGCCAGGGTCGGCTGGGGCGAGAGCTCCCGTCCGTCGCCGCCGGCCGCCCGCAGCACCCCGACCATCTGCCGCAGCTCCTCCAGGGTCTTCACCGCCAGCTGGCGGATCGCCCGGGCGCCCTCGGCGGTGGCCGCCGGGTCGTCGGCCCGTACCTGCAGCGCGCCCGCCTGGATGGAGATCAGACTGACCTGGTGCGAGACCACGTCGTGCATCTCCCGGGCCAGCCGGGCCCGCTCGGTGGACAGCACGCTGTGCGCCAGCAGCCGCTGCTCGCGCTCCTGGCCCCGGGTCAGCTCGTCCAGCCTGACCGCCAGCTCGCGACGGGTCAGCACCAGCAGGCCGAGCACCACCGGGGCGATCGCGGTCATCAGCGAGTACATCGCCGCCAGCGCGGTGGTCCGGTCCCACTGCACCGGTACATCGCTGTACGGCCAGGGCAGGAACTGGGCCACGGCCAGCAGCAGCGCGCAGCCGCCCACCACCCAGCGCCGGCGTTCGGCTGCGGCCAGGGTGTAGAGCGCGATCATCGGGGCCAGCCAGATGTAGCTCAGCTGCAGACCGGGCAGGGTCAGCAGCATCACGGCCAGCGGCCAGCGGCGGCGGAACAGCAGCGCCGCCGCGGCCAGCAGGGAGGTCGACATCTGGAGCACGGAGGTGAGGTCGTTGGCGAGCAGCGCGTCGAAGACGGACAGCACCACGGGGACCGGGACGGTGAGCCAGGGACTCAGGTACCAGTGGCCCGGGTACTGGGGGTTCGGGTACTGAGGGTTCGGGGACAGCGGGTTCGGTGAACGACGGAGCGGCTCGGCGGTGGTGCTCATCCGGTCACATCACATCCGTGGTCATGCCCGCGGCGCTGATCCGCCGCCGAGCAGTCCGGCCTGGTGGGCGAAGACAGCGGCCTGCACCCGGTTGGAGGTGCCGAGCTTGGCGAGGATCGCGCTGATGTGGTCCTTGACCGTGCCGGTGCTGAGAAACAGCCGGGCGGCGATCTCCGCATTGGACAGGCCCTCGCCGAGCAGCGCGAGCACGTCCAGCTCCCGGGTGGTCATGGTGCCCAGCCTGGCCGCGGTCTGACGGTCGGGCCCGGCGTCCAGGTATCCGGCGATGACGGTGTCGGTCACCGCGGGGGAGAGCACCCGGCCGCCGCCGGCCAGCACCCGTACCGCGTGCATCAGCTGTTCCGGGTCGGTGTCCTTGAGCAGGAACCCCGCCGCCCCGCCGCGCAGCGCCGTCCCGATGTACTCGTCGGTGTCGAAGGTCGTCAGCATCGCCACGGCGGGCGGCCGCAGCAGCGCCCGCAGCGAGCGGAGCACGGTGATGCCGTCCACGTCCGGCATGCGGATGTCGAGCAGGACGACCTGCGGGGCGTGCCGGTCCACGGTCTCCAGGGCCTCGGCGCCGGAGCAGGTGGCGACGACTTCGATGTCAGCCGCCGAGCCGACGATCAGGCTCAGGCCCGACCGTACGAGTGTCTCGTCGTCGACGATGACCACACGGATCAACTCGGTGACCTCTTCTTCTGGATGGACCTCTGGGACGAGAGTACGAGAGGCAGGGGCTGCAGGGAGCACGGGCTTGCCGAACGCTCACCTGACCGGGGCGGCTATGTTGTCTGTCCATCGATCATATGGACGAACGGATGGTGGGGATGACGACGGAACAGCGGGACGACTCGGCGCGCAACACGGTCTTCGGCGAGGTCGCCGATCTCTATGACGCAGTCCGTCGCGACTATCCGGCCGAGCTGGTGAGCGAGGTGCTGCGCTACGCGGACCCGGGTGACCGGGGTGCGGTCGAGATCGGGGCGGGGACCGGGAAGGCCACCGTCGCCTTCGCCGAGCGGGGTGTGCCGATCGTCTGCGTGGAGCCGGACCCGCGGATGGCGGAACTGCTGCGCCGCAAGACCGCGGGCTACCCGGGGGTGCGGATCGAGCAGGCCGGGTTCGAGAGCTGGGAGCGCGACGGCAGGACCTTCGGGCTGCTCTTCGCAGCCACCGCCTGGCACTGGGTCCCCGAGGAGGTCCGCTGGGACCTGGCCTACGCGGCGCTGGCCCCGGGCGGTGCGGTCGCGCTCTTCTGGAATCACCACGGCGTGATGGACCCGGAGATGCACGCCGGGCTGGCGGAGATCGACGCGCGCTACGAGCTGACCTTCACCCCGCACACCATGGCGGGCTGGAACATGAGCGACACCATCGAGCCCCCGGACGGCGACGAGTCCGTCTGGTCCTCGCAGGAGGCGCTGATGCGGGGGCGCTTCACCGATCTGCGGGACCTTCGGTTCAAGACGCCGGTCCACTATCCGACAAAGCGTTATATCGACTACCTGACCTCGATCTCCGCCTACCGGATCATGAGCGCCGAAGCCCGCGCCGCCGTCCAAGCCGAGGTGGCGGCGTTGCTGGACGCCCATGGCGGCGGCATCGAGATGGTCACCCGTAGCGACCTGCTCCTGGCCAGGGTCGTCTGAATCCTGCGGCGACCCCGCCCGCCGTCAGCGCCGTCTGAACCGTCAGAGCCGGTTGACCCCGGTGACCCGCAGCACCGTGCGTCCCTCCTCGTCGGAGGAGGCGAGGTCGACCTCGGCGCTGATGCCCCAGTCGTGGTCCCCGGCCGGGTCATCGAAGATCTGCCGGACCAGCCAGGCGCCCTGCACCGACTCGTCGTCGATGATCAGCATCTTCGGTCCGCGGGCGTCCGGTCCGGTGCCCAGGTCCTCGTGCTCGTCCCAGTAGGCGTCCAAGGCGTCCGCCCAGGCGTCCTGGTCCCAGCCCCCGTCCTCGGCATCGAGCTCACCGAGGTCGTAGTAGCGCTCCAGCGCGGCCAGCTCCACCCGGCGGAACATCGCGTTGCGGACCAGCACCCGGAAGGCGCGGACGTTGGCGGTGACCGGCGCGGTCTTCTCGTCCAGCATCTGCTGCTCGCGCTCCTCCTCGTCCTCCGGGTTGGCCAGCTTCTCCCACTCGTCCAGCAGGCTGGAGTCGACCTGGCGGACCAGCTCGCCGAGCCAGGAGATGAGGTCGCGCAGGTCCTCGGACTTCAGGTCGTCCGGGATGGTGTGCTCCAGCGCCTTGTAGGCGCCGGCCAGGTAGCGGAGCACCAGGCCCTCGGTCCGCGCCAGCTCGTAGAAGCCGACGTAGTCGGTGAAGGTCATCGCGCGCTCGTAGAGGTCGCGGGCGACGGTCTTGGGGCGCAGCGGGTGGTCGCCGATCCAGGGGTGGACCCGCCGGTAGACCTCGTAGGCGTGGCCCAGCAGCTCCTCCAGCGGCCTGGGGTAGCTGATCTCCTGGAGCCGCTCCATCCGCTCCTCGTACTCGACGCCGTCGCGCTTCATCTCGGCGACGGCCTCGCCGCGGGCCTTGTTCTCCTGGGCGGCGACGATCTGGCGCGGGTCGTCCAGGGTGGCCTCGACCACGGACAGCACGTCCAGGGCGTAGGAGGGGGACTCCAGGTCCAGCAGTTCGAACGCCGCCAGGGCGAAGGTGGAGAGCGGCTGGGTGAGCGAGAAGTCCTGCTGGAGGTCGACGGTGAGCCGGACGATGCGCCCGGTCTCGTCGGGGGTGTCCAGCCGCTCGACCACGCCGCCCGCCAGCAGCGAGCGGTAGATGGCGATGGCCTCGCTGATGTGCCGGCGGCGGGCCTTCGGGTCGTCGTCGTTGTCCATCAGCAGGTGCCGCATGGCCTCAAAGGCGTTGCCGGGGCGGTTGATGACGGACAGCAGCATCAGATGGCTGACCCGGAACTTGGACACCAGCGGCTCGGGCTGGGCGTCGATCAGCTTGTTGAAGGTCTCCTCGCCCCAGGAGATGAAGCCGTCGGGGGCCTTCTTCCGGACCACCTTGCGCTTCTTCTTGGGGTCGTCCCCGGCCTTGGCCAGGGCCTTCTCGTTCTCGGTGACATGCTCGGGGGCCTGGGCGACGACCGTGCCGACGGTGTCGAAGCCGGCCCGCCCGGCCCGCCCGGCGATCTGGTGGAACTCCCGGGCCCGCAGCAGCCGGACCCGCTGCCCGTCGTACTTGGACAGGGCGGTGAACAGCACGGTGCGGATCGGGACGTTGACGCCGACGCCCAGGGTGTCGGTGCCGCAGATGACCTTGAGCAGCCCGGCCTGGGCCAGCCGCTCCACCAGCCGCCGGTACTTGGGCAGCATCCCGGCGTGGTGCACGCCGATGCCGTGCCGGACGAACCGCGACAGATTGCGGCCGAACTTGGTGGTGAAGCGGAAGTTGCCGATCAGCGAGGCGATGGCGTCCTTCTCGGCCTTGGAGCACATGTTGATGCTCATCAGCGCCTGCGCCCGCTCCACCGCGGCGGCCTGGGTGAAGTGAACCACATAGACCGGTGCCTGCCCGGTGGAGAGCAGCTGCTCCAGGGTGTCGTGGATGGGGGTGCGCTGGTACTCGTAGAACAGCGGGACCGGGCGGGTCACCGAACTGACGGTGGTGGTGGGGCGGCCGGTGCGGCGCTTGAGGTCGGCCTCGAAGCGGCGGACGTCGCCGAGGGTCGCCGACATCAGCAGGAACTGCGCCTGCGGGAGCTCGATCAGCGGCACCTGCCAGGCCCAGCCCCGGTCCGGCTCGGCGTAGAAGTGGAACTCGTCCATCACCACCTGGCCGACGTCGGCCTGGGCGCCGTCCCGCAGCGCGATGCTGGCCAGCACCTCGGCGGTGCAGCAGATGATCGGCGCCATCGGGTTCACGCTGGCGTCGCCGGTCATCATGCCGACGTTCTGGGTGCCGAACATCTTCACCAGGTCGAAGAACTTCTCCGACACCAGTGCCTTGATCGGGGCGGTGTAGAAGGTCCGCTGCCCGTTCGCCAGCGCGGCGAAGTGGGCACCCGCTGCGACCAGGCTCTTCCCCGAGCCGGTGGGGGTGTTCAGGATGACGTTGGACCCGGAGACGATCTCGATCAGCGCCTCCTCCTGCGCCGGGTAGAGGGTGATTCCGCGCTCCTCCGCCCAGCCCGCGAACGCGGTGAAGAGATCGTCGGGCTGGGGATCGGCGGGGATGAGATCAGTCAAGGTCACTGGTCCATCTTGCCTGGTTCCCGTCGGTCCGTGGTCCATCGGTGCGCCACGGGACGTTCCATGATCTGAAACCTGACGGCAACATCCCGGGTCTATCGCGGCGCAGGGGTGGCGGTGCAGACTTCTACGCGCGTCCATCTACGCGCGTCCGGCGAGATGGTGCCTACCTCATCCTGCCCTCCTCTCCTCTGGAGACCCAGTGCCCCTGAACCGCCGTGACTTCGTGGCCCGCTCCGCGGCCGTGGCCGCCGGAACCGCCGTCGTCGCGGGAGCGACCTCGGCCAGCGCCGAGGCCGCCTCCCCCGAGCTCCAGTCCGCGGGGAAGCAGCCCAAGCCCAACCCCACCTACAGCTTCACTGTGCTGGGCACCACCGACGTCCACGGCAACTGTGTGAACTGGGACTACTTCAACAACGCCGAGTACGACGACAAGGCCCAGAACGACGTCGGCCTGGCCAAGATCTCCACCATGGTGAACGGCCTCCGCGACGAGATCGGCCACCACCGCACGCTGCTGATCGATGCCGGCGACATCATCCAGGGCACCCAACTCAGCTACTACTTCGCCCGGGTCGACCCGATCACGGTCGGCGGCCGGAAGGCGCCCAAGCACCCGATGGCGCTGGCGATGAACCACATCCGTTACGACGCGGCGGCCCTGGGCAACCACGAGTTCAACTACGGCATCCCCACCCTGCGCGCCTTCGAGCGGCAGTGCGACTTCCCGCTGCTGGCCGCCAACGCCCTGGATCCCAAGACCAACAAGCCCGCCTTCCGTCCCTTCGTCATCAAGCGGATCTGCGTCCCGAACCTGCCGGACATCAAGGTCGGCATCGTCGGTCTGACCAACCCCGGCATCGCGATCTGGGACAAGGCCAATGTCAGCGGCAAGATGACCTTCGGCGGCATCGCCGAGCAGGCCGCGATCTACGTGCCCAAGGCGCGCAGCGCCGGCGCCGATGTCGTGGTCGTCTCCTCCCACACCGGGATCGACGAGGCCAGCTCCTACGGCGACCAGATCCCCTGGCCGGAGGACGCCGCCGCGGAGATGGCGCAGCAGGTGCCCGGCATCGACGCGATCCTGGTCGGCCACACCCACAAGGAGGTGGACCAGCGCCTGGTCACCAACACCGCGACCGGCAAGACCGTGGTGCTCTCCGAGCCGCTGAAGTGGGGCATGCGGCTGAGCCGCTTCGACTTCGAGGTCGAGCTGGTGCACGGCAGCTGGGAGGTCACCTCCTGCGTGGCCAGTGTGCTCAACTCCAACGCCTACGAGGAGGACCCGAAGGTCGTCAAGCTGCTGGCCGACGAGCACGCGGCCGTGGTCGCCTACGTCAACCAGGTCATCGGCACCTCCACGGTGGATCTCAGCATCGCCCGCGCGCCGTTCCAGGACGTGCCGATCGTCGACCTGATCGGCAAGGTCATGGTGGACGCGGTGACGACCGGGCTGGCGGGCACCTCCTACGCGAGCCTGCCGGTGCTGGCCCAGGCCGCGCCGTTCAACCGGACCGCCGACATCCCGGCCGGCACGGTCCGGCTGCGCGACGCCGCCGGCCTCTACATCTACGAGAACACCCTGGCCGCCATGGTCCTGACCGGCGCCCAGCTGGTGGACTACATCGAGTTCTCGGCGAACTACTACAACACCCTGGCGGTGGGCGCCCCGATCGTGGAGTCCGCGCTGACCAACGCCAACAACCTGCCCGACTACAACTACGACGAGGTGTACGGGCTCAGCTACGACATCGACGTGTCGCAGCCGGCCGGCTCCCGCGTCCTCAATGTGACCTACAAGGGTGCGGCGCTGGACCTGACCCAGCAGTTCGTGCTGGCGATCAACAACTACCGCGCCAACGGCGGCGGCAACTTCCCGCACGTGGCCACGGCCACGCAGATCTGGACCAGCTCGGACGAGATCCGCAACACGATGATCACCTGGGTCAAGGCCAAGGGGCAGATCAACCCGGCCGACTTCGCGGCCAGCCCCGGCTGGCGCCTGGTCCGCGCGGGCGTGCCGCTGTACTAGCCGTACCAGGGGACGGAGAGGTGTCCGGTCCTGCCTTGAACAGGGGCATGGCAGGACCAGACACCTTACCGAATCCTGAAAACGGCCCGTTTTTGCTGGTTGTGCCCGGTCCCGCGTGGTGAACTTGAAACATGAACAAGGACGGCAGGCCGGTCGGGCGCAGGGTCGTGCTCGGCGTGGCCGCGCTCGGGGCCGCCGGGGTGGCCTTCGGGGCGCGGTTCCAGAACGGCATCGACAGTGTCCTCGCCACGATCGAGACCAAGGACCCCACCGGACTGACCGGGCTGCTGCCCGGCGGCGGGGGCTTCCAGATCTACAACGTCGCGAACTCGCTGCCGCACAAGAGCGACCAGGACTACCGGCTCACCGTCGACGGCCTGGTGGACCGCCCCGCCACCTACACCCTGGCCGAGCTGCAGGCGATGCCGCAGACCACCCTGGTCAAGGATGTGCAGTGCGTGACCGGCTGGCGGGTGCCCAACACTGAGTTCGGCGGGGTGCTGCTGTCGCACCTGCTGGACACGGCCGGGGTGCGGCCGGAGGGCAAGGCGCTGCGCTTCACCTGCTTCGACGGCGTCTACAGCGAGAGCCTGACCCTGGACGAGGCCCGGCGCCCCGACATGATGGTGGCGCACCGGATGAACAGCGCGCCGGTCACCGACGCGCACGGCGGTCCGGTACGGCTCTACGCCGCGCCGATGTACTTCTACAAGTCGGCCAAGTGGCTGTCCGGCATCACCGTCACGGACCGGGTCATGCCCGGCTACTGGGAGCAGTACGGATATGACGTCGAAGCCTGGGTCGGGAAGTCCAACGGGCGTGACGATGCACCGACCTCCGGCTGACCCCGGCGAGCGCTATCGGTTCACCACCGTGGAGCGGTGGGTGCACCGGACCACCTCCACCCTGATGATGACCGCGATCATCACTGCCGCCTGTCTCTATCTGCCGTTCCTGGCCGAGATCGTGGGGCGGCGCCGACTGCTGGTGATCATCCATGAGTGGTCCGGGATCCTGCTCCCGGCGCCGCTGCTGGCCGGGATCTTCTTCCGCTCGCTGCGCGCCGACCTGACCCGGTTGAACCGGTTCGGCACACAGGACAAGGGCTGGGCCTGGCGGGCGGTGCGCCACGGCACCAGGGCGGCCGGACCGGCCGGGAAGTTCAACGCCGGGCAGAAGCTGTTCTCGGCCTTCATCGCCGGCGCGGTGCTGGTGATGGTCGGCACCGGTCTGATCATGTGGTTCCCGCACCTCTCCGCGCTGACGGTGCGGACCGGGGCCTCCTTCGTCCACGACTGGCTGGCGCTGGTCGTCGGCATCCTGGTCATCGGGCACATCCGGATGGCGCTCAAGGACCCCGAGGCCCGGTACGGGATGCGCACCGGGCGGGTCTCCCGCGCCTGGGCCAGGCGCGAGCACGCGCTGTGGACCGAGGAGGACGGTGAGGAGCGCGACTCCGACCGGACAAGCAGCAATGTCGACCTGTAGTCCTGCCGACATGTCGAAGGGCCCCAGGCCCGGGTGAGCGTCCTCAGCTCCTCACTGTTCATGGTGCTGATGCTGGCGGCCCTGCTGCTCGGCCGGGGCACCCTGCACCTGCGCTCCGGCGAGCTGGTCGGGGTGCTGGCGGCGTGGGGATGGCTGTCGGTGCACCTGGCCGCGCCGATGCTGGCGTCCGGTGCCGTGCTGGGCGGGCTCGGGGTCGCGCTGTTCGCGGCCCCGGCCGCTGCGGCCCGCCAGTGGCCTTGGCAGGTCAGCCAGTTGAACGTCCGGGCGCTCGGGGCGTGGCCGCTCCCCTTCGGTGCGGCGACGCTGCTGGACCTGCTGGGGCTGGGGCTGTCCGGATTCGGGATCTCCGCGCTGCTGTCGGGGCCGGAGCCCGCGCGTCTGCCGGCGAAGCGGGCGTGAACTTCCGGTCCGCACGCCCTGGGCGGAGGTCAAGCGCCCCCGCGCGGAGGGGTTTCCGCAGCTGGGATCGGGCCAGGATCCATGCCGAGGGGACCTCCCGACGCCGCCCTGGACAGGACGGGTAAGGTGCTCCTGGACGGAACAGTTGCACACCGACCTCACTAGGCGGATAGTCTTCGCTCCACGGCCCTGGTGCCTTCCAAGGGGTGGGATATGAATCAAATGCAGCATGCGCGCAGTAGGCCGCGGGTTCCCGCGGTCCAGTGCGGCGTTGGAGCGGCGAGCCGACGGCTCGACCGTCATCTCGCCGTACTCGGCGCGCCTGCGCTCCCGCAGGTGGATGTGGCGGAAGCGGTCGGCCTCATAAGGGAGCTGACGCCCCGTGGGGTCAGCACTCCGGCGGCGCGCCCCAATCAGGGTGCCCGTATGGTGCTTCTCGCGCCGCTCAAGCGTCTTACCCGCTCGCTCTTCGGCGGCCGCAAGTAGTTCGCCGTCAGCCCGGCCATGACCACTCAGGTCCTGGCCGGGTTTGGCATGCCCGGGGAGGTACCGGCCCCGTCCTTCTGAGTCGGCCTTGTGAGTCGGCCTGATGAAACCCGTGTGAACAGAGTCGATCTACCCCTCGGTATCCGAAAGTATGGATCAATCGGGCGGCATGGGGATCGAACACCCGTCTGCTGGGCAAGGGTATCCCTGCACGGACGGCGGCCTCGGTCATGCGGAGGTGGGGCGGGCGATGGACGGCACGGCGCGCGGGGAGCGGCTCAGGGTCGGGCTCCTCACCAGGGAGTTCCCACCCGATGTGTACGGCGGGGCCGGCGTCCACGCCGAGTTCCTGGCAAGGGAGTTGCGCGGAATCGTCGACCTGGACGTGCACAGCTGGGCGCTGGGCGGCACGGCGTGGCCGGGGCAGACCCCGGACACGCGGGGACTGCACCGGCACGCCCCGGCCCCGGATCTCGCCGACGCCAACGCCGCGCTGCGCACCCTCTCCGTCGACCTCGCCCTGACCGCGGCCGTCGCCGACCGCCAGCTGGTGCACTCGCACACCTGGTACGCCAACCTCGGCGGCCACCTCGCGAAGCTGCTCTACGGCATCCCCCATGTGCTGACCGCACACTCGCTGGAGCCCCTGCGTCCTTGGAAGGCCGAGCAGTTGGGCGGCGGCTACGCGGTCTCCAGCTGGGTCGAGCGCACCGCCGTCGAAGCCGCGGACGCGGTCATCGCGGTCTCCCACGGCATGCGCAGGGACCTGCTCGCCTGCTACCCGGCCCTGGACCCGGCCCGGGTCCCGGTCGTGCACAACGGCATCGACACCGTGCTCTACCACCCCGACCACGGCACCGACGTGCTCCGGCGGCTGGGCATCGACCCGGACCGGCCAACCGTCCTCTTCGTCGGCCGGATCACCCGGCAGAAGGGCGTGCCGCATCTGCTGCGCGCCGCCCGGAGGTTCGACCCGGACGTGCAGCTGGTGCTGTGCGCGGGCGCCCCCGACACCGAGGAGGTGGACCGCGAGTTCCGGGAGCTGTTCGCCGAGTTGAGCGCGGCCCGGGAGCACGTGCACTGGATCGCCGACATGCTGCCGCGTCCGGATGTGGTGCAACTGCTCTCCAGGGCCTCGGTGTTCGTCTGCCCCTCGGTCTACGAGCCGCTGGGCATCGTCAATCTGGAGGCCATGGCCTGCGGCACCGCCGTGGTCGCCTCGGCCGTCGGCGGCATCCCCGAGGTGGTCGACGACGGCCGGACCGGCCTGCTGGTGCCCTACGAGGGCCGGGACGCCGAGGAGTTCGAGAAGGCGCTGGCGACCGCGGTGGACAGCCTGGCGCTGGACCCAGAACGCGCGGCCCGCTTCGGCGCGGCCGGGCGGGAGAGGGCGGTCGCCGAGTTCGGCTGGGACGCCATCGCCCAGCGCACCGTGCAGGTCTACCAGGACGCGCTGGGACGGGCGTCTTGAGCAGCGGCGTCTTGATCTTCGGCGTCCTGAGGGACAGCTGTGTCGACACCAACAGAGGGAGCGCCCATGGCCGGTAGCCCGTCAGTTCTCGGCATCGTCCTCGCCGGCGGCGAGGGCAAGCGGCTGATGCCGCTCACGGCCGACCGCGCCAAGCCCGCGGTGCCCTTCGGCGGCGCCTACCGCCTGATCGACTTCGTGCTCTCCAACCTGGTGAACGGCGGCATCAACCGGATCTGCGTGCTCACCCAGTACAAGAGCCACAGCCTGGACCGCCACATCACCCAGACCTGGCGGATGACCGGGATCCGCGGCGACTACGTCACCCCCGTCCCGGCCCAGCAGCGGCTCGGTCCGCGCTGGTACCTGGGCAGCGCCGACGCCATCTTCCAGTCGCTCAACCTGGTCTACGACGAACAGCCGGACTACATCGTGGTGTTCGGCGCCGACCATGTGTACCGGATGGACCCGCAGCAGATGCTGCGCCGCCACCTCGAGTCCGGCGCCGGGGTGACCGTGGCCGGGATAAAGGTCCCGCGCAGCCAGGCCTCGGAGTTCGGGGTGATCACCACCGCCGCCGACGGCCGCTCGGTCGAGGGCTTCCTGGAGAAGCCCGCCGCGCCGCCCGGGCTCCCCGGCGACCCCGACCGGGTGTTCGCCTCCATGGGCAACTACATCTTCACCACCAAGGTGCTGCTGGACGCGCTCCAGCGGGACGCCGAGGACGAGGGCTCGGTGCACGACATGGGCGGCAGCATCCTGCCGATGCTCACCGCGAACGGCCAGGCCGAGGTCTACGACTTCGACGACAACCAGGTCCCCGGCGAGACCGACCGCGACCACGGCTACTGGCGCGACGTCGGCACCCTGGACGCCTACTACGACGCCCACACCGATCTGATCTCGGTGCACCCGGTGTTCAACCTCTACAACCGGCACTGGCCGATCTTCACCCACCCCGCGCAGCGGCCGCCGGCCAAGTTCGTCGCCGGCGGGATCGCGGCCGAGTCCATGGTCTCGACCGGGTGCATCATCAGCGGTCAGGTCACCGGCTCGGTGCTGGGCCCCGGCGTGGTCGTCGAGTCCGGCGCGGTGGTGCAGGAGTCGGTGCTGATGGACGGGGTCAGGGTGGGCCGGGGCGCGGTGGTGCGCAAGGCGATCCTCGACAAGAACGTCGTGGTGCCGCCCGGGGCCGTGATCGGCGTGGACCCGGGCCGGGACCGCGAGCTCTACACCGTCTCGTCCGGGGGAGTGGTGGCTCTGGGGAAGGGGCTGCAGGTGCGCTGAGGGCGTCACCGGACCGGCGTAACGCGCCGAGCGGCGGGGTGGCGGCGCGCCTACGTTCGAGGAGTCACGCCCGGTGTCCGGGCATCCGGCTCTGAAAGGGCGTTACCCCATGCGCAGTCCCCGCCGTTCGGTCGCAGCCGCCTCAGTGGGGCTGGCCGCGCTGGTCCTCACGGCCACGGTCGGCTGCTCCAGCAGCACCAAGAACAGCGTCAGCAGTGCGGTGAGCGGCCAGGCCAGTGCCGCCGTCTCGGCCGCCAAGGCCAAGGCGGCCGGCGCCGCCGCGAGCGTGGCCGCGAGTGTGTCGGCCAAGGCCGCCGGGGCCGCCGCCACCGCCTCGTCGAAGCTGGCCTCGGCCAAGGCCGGCGCCTCCTCGTCCGCGACGGTGGCCAAGAACGTGACCGCCGGCGCCTACTGCTCCACCGCCGGGGCCTCCGGGGAGACCGCCAAGGGCCTGGCCGTCACCTGCGCGGCGGACAGCAGCGGCAAGGACCGCTGGACCTCCGCCGCGGTCTCCGCCACCAACGCCAAGGCGGGAGCCTTCTGCGCCACCACCGGCGCCAAGGCGACCGGCAGCAACAGCACCGCCCTGGTCTGCAAGGCCGGCTCGGACGGTCGCGACCGCTGGACCAAGCAGTAGGAGTTTCCTGTCCGTTCCTGGGGAGGGAAGGGGGGGTGGAGCCCGTCCATGGGTGCCACACGGAGCAGAAGGAGAGCACGCGGATGGCGCTGCACACGGGTCGTCAGGAGAGCCACGACGGCAAGGGCGGGCACCGGGTCTCGGTGAACCCGTTCCTGGGGGCGGCCAACCCGGAGGTGGGCAGCATGGTGACGGCGCCGCCCAAGCACCGGCTGCCCTCCGGCCCGATGGCGGCGGACATCGCCTATCAGATCGTCAGGGACGAACTGATGCTCGACGGCAACGCCCGGCTGAACCTGGCCACCTTCGTCACCACCTGGATGGAGCCGCAGGCGACTCTGCTGATGGCCGAGTCGGTCGACAAGAACATGATCGACAAGGACGAGTATCCGCAGACCGCCGAGCTGGAGCGCCGCTGTGTCGCCATGCTCGCCGACCTCTGGAACGCCCCCGACCCCGCCGGCGTCGTCGGCTGTTCGACCACCGGGTCCAGCGAGGCATGCATGCTCGCCGGGATGGCGCTGAAGCGCCGCTGGATGCTCCGCAACGCCGAGCGCTACGCCGCCGGCGCCCGCCCCAACCTGGTCATGGGCGTCAACGTCCAGGTGTGCTGGGAGAAGTTCTGCAACTTCTGGGAGGTCGAGGCGCGCACCGTGCCGATGGAGGGCGACCGCTACCACCTGGACGCCGCCTCGGCGGTCGCGCTGTGCGACGAGGACACCATCGGCGTGGTCGCCATCCTCGGGTCCACCTTCGACGGCAGCTACGAGCCGGTGTGGGACATCTGCGCCGCCCTCGACGAGTTCCAGGGCAGCACCGGGCTGGACATCCCGGTCCATGTCGACGGGGCCTCCGGCGCGATGGTCGCGCCCTTCCTCGACCCGGAGCTGCGCTGGGACTTCCGCCAGCCCAGGGTCGCCTCCATCAACACCTCGGGCCACAAGTACGGACTGGTCTACCCCGGGGTCGGCTGGGCGCTGTGGCGCGACCGCGCGGCGCTGCCGGAGGAACTGGTCTTCAGGGTCAACTACCTGGGCGGCGAGATGCCCACCTTCGCCCTCAACTTCTCCCGCCCGGGGGCCGAGGTCGTCGCGCAGTACTACACCTTCCTGCGGCTGGGTCACGGCGGCTACCAGGCGGTCCAGCAGGCCAGCCGGGACATCGCGGTCTCGCTGGCCCGCCGGATCGAGGCCATGGGCGTCTTCCGGATGCTGAGCTGGGGCGACGAGCTGCCGGTCTTCGCCTTCACCACCACGGACGACGTCACCGCCTTCAATGTCTTCGACGTCTCCCGGCGGCTGCGCGAACGGGGCTGGCTCGTCCCGGCCTACACCTTCCCGGCGAACCGCACCGACCTGGCGGTGCTGCGCATCGTCTGCCGCAACGGCTTCTCCAGCGACCTGGCCGACCTGCTGGTCGAGGACCTGAGCCGGCTGCTCCCGGAGCTCCAGGCCCAGCCGGGGCCGCTGCAGGGATCAGGCGGCCCCTCGGGCTTCCACCACTGAAGCCTTCTACGGCCAGAGCTGCTCGCGGGTCCAGCCCGCGTCGGTGGCGCCGTAGCGCAGCCGGGTGTGGCCCCGGCCGGGGGAGCCCTGCCAGAACTCGGCGCTGACGGGTCGTAGCACGAACAGGGCGTGGGCCGGGGTGGTGAGGTCGGGGTCGGCCGTGACCCGGGCCAGGGCCTCGGCGTAGGCGTCGGCCAGCAGGGTGCGGTCGGGCAGCGGATCGCTCTGGTGGCCGACCAGGATGGCCGCGCGGGAGCCGGGCAGCCGGGAGCGGAAGTCCTCGGCGGCGGTGACGTCGTCGGCGCGGACGACCGGGCCGCGGAGCCGGATCTGCCGGCCCTGCTCGCGCCAGTGGAAACCGAGGGCCGCCTGCGGGCAGTCGGTGAGCTGACGGCTCTTGGGGCTGTCCGCGTCGGTGGCGAAGACCCAGCCGTCGGCGGTGGCGTCACGCAGGGCGACGATCCGCAGGTCCGGGCGGCCGTCCCGGTCGACCGTGGCCAGGGTCATCGCATGGGGCTCGCTGACGCCGCTGCGGATCGCTTCGCTCAGCCAGTCGAGGAAGAGCGGAAACGGTTCAGCGGGGGCTGCCGCGGGGTCGAAGGACGGCAGCGGTTCGCTGAGCATGGGGACACCGAACAGCAGGGCGCGTACGGGTGAGGGCACGGGGCTCAGCGTACCCAGGGGCGGGACTTTGGCTGCGGCGTCTGCATGGCTGGTCGCGCAGTTCCCCGCGCCCCTAGGTAGGTGCAACTTGCTCTCAGCGGTTCAGTTGCAGCCCCCAGGGGCGCGGGGAACTGCGCGACCAACCATGCACAACCCGCAGTCGACAACCGGCCTACGCCCGTGCACCCAACGCCGCCGCGATGGATGCGGCGAGGCGGTCCAGGTAGTCGCCGTTCACCGGCGTCCGCACCACCGCCAGGCGCCAGTACAGCGGACCGGCGATGAGGTCCAGGGCCAGGTCGGGGTCGGTGGACTCGGGCAGCTCGCCGCGGGCCACCGCCTTGCGCACCAGAGCGGCGCTGCTCTGCCGCTGGGCCGCGTCCAGCGCCGCGGCCAGGGTCTCCGCGATCTCCGGGTTGCGCGCCGCCTCGGCCAGCAGGTCCGGGACGATCTGCGCGGCCAGCGGGTGCCGCAGCACCCGGGCCAGCACATGGACGAACATCCGCAGGTCGTTGCGGAGCGAGCCGGTGTCGGGGAGGACCAGGCCCAGCGCGGCGACCTCGGAGACCACCTCGATGACCATGGGGAGCTTGGAGCGCCAGCGGCGGTAGACGGCGGTCTTGCCCACCCCGGCCCTGCGGGCCACGGCCTCGATGGACAGGCGTCCGTAGCCGCTCGCGGCGAGTTCCTCGAAGACCGCGCTGCGGATAGCCTCGGTGACGTCGTCGCGGAGCACCGCCGCGCCGGCCGGGGCCCGTTTGACCCCCTCCGACCTGTCGGTTCTCTTTGAATCCCCAGTCAGCATGGCGTCATTGTAGCGTCAGGACGATACGGTTGCGTTCTCACGTGGGACCCCCTAGTTTTTCTCTTATCTACGACGAGACGCTACCGTTCCGTCGTATCGGTCGGGGGCAAAGGGCTTGGGAGTAGCGTGTCCACGGTGTACGAGCAGCGGCTGGTAGGTGTCGCCGGTCCCGATGGGGACTCGGGCTTGAGCCCTGGCGACTTGGCGGCCAAGTACGGACTTGCAGTCAGCGGTAAGCGGCCGTCGCTGGGTGAGTACACCCGGCGACTGTGGTCGCGGCGCCATTTCATCGTTGCGTTCGCCACCGCCCGGCTGACCGCGACCTACACGGCCGCGCGGCTGGGTCAGATCTGGCAGGTGATGACGCCGCTGCTGAACGCGGCCGTGTACTACCTGATCTTCGGCCTGCTGCTGGGGACCAGTCGTGGAATCCCGAACTTCATCGCGTACCTCTGTACCGGTGTGTTCGTGTTCCAGTTCACCCAGTCGGCGGTGCTTTCGGGCACCCGTTCGATCGCCGACAACCTGGGTCTGATCCGGGCGCTGCACTTCCCGCGGGCCTGCCTGCCGATCGCCTTCACCGTGATCCAGCTCCAGGAGCTGCTGTTCTCGATGGGCGTGCTGGGCGTGATCATCCTGGCCTCCGGCGAGCCGCTCACCCTGCGCTGGCTGCTGGTCCTGCCGATCCTGTTCCTCCAGTCGGTCTTCAACGCCGGGTTGGCCATGTTCATGGCCAGGATCGGCGCCAAGACCACGGACATGGCCCAGCTGATGCCCTTCATCATCCGGACCTGGATGTACACCTCGGGCGTGTTCTGGAGTGTCAGCACCTTCACCCACAAGGCCCCGCACTGGGTCGCGGTGATCCTGGACAACAACCCGGCACTGATCTTCAACGACCTGATGCGCTACGCGCTGATGGACTCGGTGTCGTCGAGCAGCCTGCCGCACCATGTCTGGATCATCACACTGGCCTGGGCTGCCGTGGTCGGTCTCGGCGGCTACATGTTCTTCTGGAAGGCCGAGGAGGAGTACGGACGTGGCTGAGACCTCGACGAACGAACGCAGTCTCGCGGCGGACGGGGCCGAGGCCCTCGACCCGGACGAGCTGGCGCGACAGGCGAAGGAGGAGGAGCTGCGGAAGGACGCGGCCTCCAAGCGCGCCGAGAAGATCCCGACCGTGATCGTGGACGACGTCCACATCATCTACAAGATCTACGGGGCCGGCGCCGGTCGCGGGTCGGCCACCTCGGCGCTGTCGCGGATGGTGCGCCGCAAGGCGTCCCCGGCGATCTCGGAGGTGCACGCGGTCCGCGGCATCAGCTTCACCGCGTACAAGGGCGAGGCGGTCGGCCTGATCGGCTCCAACGGGTCCGGCAAGTCGACCACCCTGGCGGCGGTGGCCGGGCTGCTGCCCACCGCCTCCGGTTCGATCTACACCGACGGCCAGCCGTCGCTGCTGGGCGTGAACGCGGCCCTGATGAACGACCTGACCGGTGAGCGCAACGTGGTGCTGGGCTGCCTGGCGATGGGCATGTCCTACGCCGAGGTCCGCGAGAAGTACCAGGGCATCGTGGACTTCTCCGGGATCCAGGAGCGCGGGGACTTCATCTCGCTGCCGATGCGCACCTACTCCTCGGGCATGGCGGCGCGGCTCCGGTTCTCCATCGCCGCGGCGAAGACCCATGACGTGCTGCTGATCGACGAGGCGCTGTCCACCGGCGACAGCGCCTTCCAGAAGCGCAGCGAGGACCGGATCCGGGAACTGCGCAAGGAGGCCGGCACGGTCTTCCTGGTGTCGCACAACAACAAGTCGATCCGGGACACCTGCGACCGCACCATCTGGCTGGAGAGCGGCGTGATCCGGGCCGACGGTCCGACCGAGGAGATCGTCGCCGAGTACGAGAAGTACATGAAGAGCCGGTAAGCGCAGGTAAGCGCAGGTAAGAGCCGTACCGGCCGGATCTGACGCCGTGACGAACCCGCCGCCGCCACCCCCCGGAGGCGGGTTTGTCACACCGCAGTCCTAAGCTATGAGCAAGATCCCCGGGATCGCCCCGGGTGGAGCCGACCGGATGCGGCGCGGGCGCGGCAGTGGGAGGCTGGCGTGTCCGCTGTGGGCAGGCCGTGAAGATCGGTGTAGAACGGGGGGGTGGCGGTCATGACAGTGCGTCGACAGGCAGAAGGCAAGAAGCGGGCGACGGGCGAGCAGTCGGGGAGTCAGCAGTCCTCCGCGGTCGTGCTGGACAAGGCGGCCCGGGAGAACTTCCCGGTGGCCCCGTTCTTCATGCCCGCCGCCATGCGGGCCGGGCTGATGGCCGTCTACGGCTTCGCCCGGCTGGTCGACGACGCCGGCGACGGCGACCTGGAGGACCCGGCGGCCACCGCGGCCGTGCTGGGCGCCGCGGACGCCGGGGCCCTCGCGCTGCTGGACGCGCTGGAGGCCGACCTCGACCGGGTGTTCGAGACGGTGCTGGGTACCCCGGGGGCGGAGCCGCCGCGGCATCCGCTGCTGGCCGACCTGGTGCCGGTGGCCGACCGCCATGCGCTCACCCCGGAGCCCTTCCGGGCGCTGATCCAGGCCAACCGGGTCGACCAGACCACCAGCCGCTACCCCGACATCGACGCCCTGATGGGCTACTGCGAACTCTCGGCCAATCCGGTGGGCCTGATGGTGCTGCAGCTCGCCGGGCTGGCCACCCCGGAGCGGGTCCGGCAGTCCGACGCGGTCTGCAGCGCGCTGCAGATCATCGAACACCTGCAGGACGTCGCCGAGGACCGCGCCCGGAACCGGATCTACCTGCCCGCCGCCGACATGGCAGCGTTCCGGGTCACCGAGGCCGACCTGGACGCGGAGCACGCCGGACCCGCGCTGCGCGCCTTGGTGGGCTTCGAGGCGCAGCGGGCCCGGGTGCTGCTGGACCAGGGCGCGCCCCTGGTCGGAACGGTGGGAGGGCGGCTGCGGCTGCTGCTGGCCGGCTTCGCGGCCGGCGGCTACGCGGCCCTCGACGCGATCGCGGCGGCCGACAACGATGTGCTGGCCGGGGCGCCCAAGCCCCGCAAGAGCCGCCTCCTTCGGGAGGCGGCGGCGACTCTGGTGAGAGGACGGTGAGTCGGCGCATGGAGGTGGCCTCAGAGCTTTCCCTGCCGGTGTCCCCGCAGGCGGCAGCGGCGTACCGATACTGCGAGGCGGTGACCGGGGCGCAGGCCCGCAACTTCTCCTACGGCATCAGACTCCTCCCCGCCGACAAGCGCATGGCCATGTCCGCGGTCTACGCGCTGGCCCGCCGGATCGACGACATCGGCGACGGCGAGTGGTCCGACGAGCGCAAGGCCGAGCACCTGGGTCTGACCCGGGCGCTGCTGGACGAGATCCGCGAAGGCACGGTCGAGGCCGAGGACACCGATCCGGTGAAGGTCGCCCTCGCCGACGCCTGCTCCCGTTTCGCCATTCCGCTGGACGCCTTCGACGAGCTGATCGACGGCGTGGAGATGGACGTCCGCGGCGCCGAGTACGAGACCTTCGACCAGCTGCGGGTCTACTGCCGCTGCGTCGCCGGCACCGTCGGCCGGCTGTCGCTGGGCGTGTTCGGCTGCACCGACCCCAAGCGCGGCGCCGAGTTCGCCGACACCCTGGGCCTGGGGCTGCAGCTCACCAACATCCTGCGCGACGTCCGCGAGGACGCCGCCAACGGGCGCACCTACCTGCCCGCCGAGGACCTGGCCAGGTTCGGCTGCGAGCAGGGCTTCCTGGGCCGTCCCGCCGCCGGGGCGGACTTCACCGGCCTGGTGCTCTTCGAGGCCGCGCGCGCCCAGGAATACTTCGACGAGGGCCTGTTGCTGCTGCCGATGCTGGACCGGCGCAGCCGGGCCTGTGTGGCGGCGATGGCGGGCATCTACCACCGGCTGCTGCAGCGCATCATCAGCGACCCCGAAGCGGTGCTCCGCGGAAGGGTGTCGTTGCCGGGCTGGGAGAAGGCGTATGTGGCACTCTCGGGGCTGGCCGGAAGGCATCCTTCTTGAATGACCGTCGGATTGCGACGACGGAACGTGGCGCGTTTGTCACACAGGGTCGTTGGGGAGTCACAGAGGCAGGCGCGCAGGCGCGCCGGCACGGAGCGGAGAGGCACATGAACGGGCGGACGGCGGTGGTCGTCGGCGGGGGGCTCGCGGGGATCACGGCCGCGCTTCGCCTCGCCGACGCGGGTGCGGCGGTGACCCTGGTCGAGGCCCGCCCGCGACTCGGCGGCCTGGCCTTCTCGTTCAGGCGCGGGGAGCTGTGGGTCGACAACGGCCAGCATGTGTTCCTGCGCTGCTGCACGGCCTACCGGGGCCTGCTGCAGCGGCTCGGGGTCACCGACCAGGTGGAGATCCAGCCGCGGCTGGACGTCCCGGTGCGGGATGTGACGACCGGTCGGACCGGATCGCTGAGCCGGGCCGGGCTGCCGGTGCCGCTGCACCTCGCCAAGAGCCTGGCCCTGTACCCGCACATGAGCACGCGGGAGAAGCTGGCCACCGGCCGCGCCGCGCTGGCGCTGCGCGGTCTCGACCTGGACGATCCCGATCTCGACCGGCACTCCTTCGGCGACTGGCTGCGCCGGTACGGGCAGTCGCCCCGGGCCGTCGACGCGCTGTGGGACCTGGTCGGTGTGGCCACCCTGAACGCGACCGCCGACCACTCGTCACTCGCGCTGGCGGCGATGGTCTTCAAGACCGGCCTGCTCAGCGATCCGGGCGCGTCCGACATCGGCTTCGCCAAGGTCCCGCTCGGGGCGCTGCACCACGACGCCGCGCATGCGCAGCTGGAACGCGCCGGGGTGCGGATCCTGCTGCGCACCAAGGTGACGCAGCTGAAGTCCGCGGAGGGCGGCGGCCACCGGGTGGAGCTGGCCGGCGAGCGGCTGGACGGCGGCTCGGAGCTGCTGGACGCCGTGGACGCGGTGATACTGGCGGTGCCTCAGGACGCCGCCCACGGACTGCTCCCGGCCGGCAGCATCGACCGCCCCGAGCGGCTGCAGGAGCTGGACCACGCGCCGATCCTCAACGTCCACGTCATCTACGACCGGAAGGTCCTGGACCGTCCGTTCCTGGCCGCGCTCGGCTCGCCGGTGCAGTGGGTGTTCGACCGCACCGCGCACTCCGGGCTGCGCGGTCCCGGGCAGTACCTGGCCCTGTCCCAGTCCGCCGCGCAGGACGAGATCGACCTGCCGGTGTCCGAGCTGAGGAGTCGCTACCTACCGGAACTGGAGCGGCTGCTGCCCGAGGCGCGCGGCGCCCGGGTCACCGAGTTCTTCGTCACCAGGGAGCGGACCGCGACCTTCGCGCCCGCGCCGGGCTCCGCGCGCCTGCGCCCCGCCGCCCGTACCCGTACCCCCGGCCTCTACCTGGCGGGCGCATGGACGGCCACCGGCTGGCCCGCGACCATGGAGAGCGCCGTCCGCAGCGGCAACGCCGCCGCCGGGGCCGCGCGGGCCGACCTCGCCGGGGCGCACGGCCCGGCAGCAAGCAGTGCCGCCCGAACCGGCTGACGAAACCGCAGACAGGTTGGTTATGACAGCGACAGCAAAGCCCCGGACGAACAGTCAGAACGGAGAGGGAGCCAGCGTGGTTTCGAGCCCTGAGGAGACTCGCCCGGCACGACCGGCGGAGCCGTCCGTCGACTCTGTCGGCGCCGTCGATGCTGGAGACTCTGCAGATGTGCGGTTCCTGCTCGAACGTGGCAGATCGCTCTGTACTCCCGTGCTGCGGGAGGCCGTCGGACGACTGGCGCCACCCATGGACCGGGTATCCGCCTACCACTTCGGCTGGACCGACGCCGAGGGCAGGCCGACCGAGGGCGACGGCGGCAAGGCCGTGCGCCCGGCGCTGGCCCTGCTCTCCGCCCAGGCGGCGGGCGCGCCGGCCGAGATCGGCATTCCCGGCGGTGTTGCCGTCGAACTGGTGCACAATTTCTCGCTGCTCCACGACGACCTCATGGACGGCGACGAGCAGCGCCGCCACCGGGCCACGGTCTGGACCGTGTTCGGCCCGGCCCAGGCGATCCTGGTCGGCGACGCCATGTTCGCGCTGGCCAACGAGGTGCTGCTGGAGGCGGCGGACAAGGGCGGAGCCACCGGCGTGGACGCGGGCCGGGCCGTGCAGCGGATCACCCTGGCCACCCGCAAGCTGATCGACGGTCAGGCCCAGGACCTCTCCTTCGAGCACCGGGACCGGGTCAGCGTCGAGGAGTGCCTGGAGATGGAGGGCAACAAGACCGGCGCCCTGCTGGCGGCCTCCGCCTCGGTCGGCGCCGTGCTGGCCGGCATCGACGACGCCGGGGCCGACGCGCTGGAGCGCTACGGCTACCACCTGGGGCTGGCCTTCCAGGCGGTGGACGACCTGCTCGGCATCTGGGGCGCCACCGAGGTCACCGGCAAGCCCAACTTCGGCGACCTGCGCCAGCGCAAGAAGTCCCTTCCGGTCTCGGCGGCGCTGGCCGAGGGCGGCCCCGCCTCGGTGCGGCTGGCCGAGCTGCTGGCCGACCCGGAAGGACGCGGACACGAGGACGAGGAACAACTCGCGGTCCGCGCGGCTTTGATCGAGGAGGCGGGCGGACGCGCCTGGACCGCCGAGGAGGCGCGCCGGCAGCACCGGACCGCGCTGGCGGCCCTCGACGAGGTGCCCATGCCCGCCCAGATTCGGGAGCAGTTCGCAGCGCTCGCCGAATTCGTCGTGGTCAGGGAGAGGTGACGAGATGACAGCAACCGCGGACGGCCGGCTCGACCCACAGTACGAGGCAGAGCCGGCCGCGGAGAGTGGACAGGCAGCCGGGGGAAAGGCGGCCACCAAGGCCGGAAAGAACGTTCCGGTGGTGGGAGAGGAGGTGGCGCCCGACGAAGAGCCGGGGGAGTCACAGACCCCGTCCCCGGAGAGCCTGCCGGAGGACGTGCGCGCGCTCGCCGCGCAGACCCTGGAGCGTGCCACCGCGCACCTGCTCGGCCTCCAGGACGAGCAGGGCTGGTGGAAGGGCAACCTGGAGACCAATGTCACCATGGACGCGGAGGACCTGCTGCTCCGTCAGTTCCTGGGGATCAGGACCGAGGAGCAGACCAGGGCCACCGCCGACTGGATCCGCTCGCAGCAGCTCCCGGACGGCACCTGGGCCACCTTCTTCGGCGGCCCGCCGGAGCTGTCCACCACCATCGAGGCCTATGTCGCGCTGAAGCTGGCCGGGGACGACCCGCAGGCCCCGCACATGCGCCGGGCCTCGGCCCACATCCGCAGGAACGGCGGCATCGCCGCGGCCCGGGTGTTCACCAGGATCTGGCTGGCGCTGTTCGGCTGGTGGCCCTGGGACCGGCTGCCCGAGCTGCCGCCCGAGGTCATCTTCCTGCCCCGCGGCTTCCCGCTGAACATCTACTCCTTCGGCTGCTGGGCCCGGCAGACCATCGTGCCGCTGACCGTCGTCTCCGCGCACCGCCCGGTACGCGAGGCCCCGTTCGACCTGGACGAGCTGCACACCGACCCGGCCGACCCCTACCCGGTCCGGCCCTTCGCGGCCGCGCACACCTGGGACGGCTTCTTCGAGCGGCTCGACCGGGTGCTGCACCTGTACCACCGGATGCCGGTGCGGCCGGTCCGCAACCTGGCCCTGCAGCAGGCCGCCCGCTGGATCGTGGACCGCCAGGAGGCCGACGGCTGCTGGGGCGGCATCCAGCCGCCCGCCGTCTACTCGCTGATCGCCCTGCACCTGCTCGGCTATCCGCTGGACCACCCGGTGATGAAGGCCGGCCTGGCCGCCTTCGAGCGCTTCACCGTGCACACCGACGAGGGCCACCGCTGGATCGAGGCCTGCCAGTCACCCGTGTGGGACACCTGCCTCGCGGTGGTCGCGCTGGCCGACGCCGGGCTCCCCAAGGACCACCCGGCGCTGGTCCGGGCCAGCGACTGGATGCTCGACGAGGAGATCGTCAAGCGCGGCGACTGGGCCGTGCAGCGGCCCCGGCTGCAGCCCGGCGGCTGGGCGTTCGAGTTCGACAACGACAACTACCCGGACATCGACGACACGGCCGAGGTCGTGCTCGCCCTGCGCCGGGTGGAGCACCCCAGGCCCGAGCGGGTCGAGGCGGCGGTCGGACGCGGCGTCGACTGGACCCTGGGCATGCAGTCCAAGAACGGCGCCTGGGCCGCCTTCGACGTCGACAACACCAGCACGCTGCCCAACAAGCTGCCGTTCTGCGACTTCGGCGAGGTGGTCGACCCGCCGTCGGCCGATGTCACCGCGCATGTGGTGGAGATGCTCGCGTCGGTCGGCATGACCGACGACCCCCGGGTCCGGCGCGGCGTCGACTGGCTGCTGCGCGAGCAGGAGGAGGACGGCTCCTGGTTCGGCCGCTGGGGCACCAACTACATCTACGGGGTGGGCTCGGTGGTCCCGGCGCTGGTGTCGGCCGGCATCCCGGCCTCGCACAGCTCGGTCCGCCGGGCCGTCAGCTGGCTGGAGCAGCACCAGAACGCGGACGGCGGCTGGGGCGAGGACATGCGCTCCTACAGCGACCGCAGCTGGGCCGGGCGCGGCACCTCCACCGCCTCGCAGACGGCCTGGTCGCTGATGGCCCTGCTGGCGGCCGGCGAGACCGGGGAGACCGTGGACCGGGGCGTGCGCTGGCTGGCGGCCACCCAGCTGCCCGAGGGCAGCTGGGACGAGCCGGAGTTCACCGGCACCGGCTTCCCCTGGGACTTCTCCATCAACTACAACCTCTACCGCCTCGTGTTCCCGGTGACGGCCCTCGGCCGCTATCTGCACGGAACCCCGGAGCTGCACGCGGGCGTCCCCGTACAGGAGGAGCGGATCCGCCATCAGCGGCCGCTGCTGACGGGGAGGCGATCGCGGTGACAGTCCTGGACACCGCCCGGGGCACCGGATGAGCAGGGAGCCTGCCAGACCGGGCCGTCCGGACGGGCGGCCGCTGCTGCTCGCCTGCGCGCTGGGGGCCGAGCAGGCCGCCCTGCGCGCGGGCGTGCGCGCGGCGCCGTCGGTACGGCTGATCCGTACCGGCATGGGCGGGGAGAAGGCCCTTCGCTCCGTCAGCAGGGCACTCACGCAGGAGGAGTACCCGCCGGGGGCGTTCCTCTTCGCGGGATTCGGGGCGGCGGTCGGACCGGGAATACGCCCCGGAGACGTCCTGGTTGCCACTGAGGTGCGCGATGCCAGCAGGGGCGCCAGCAACGGCCGGGGCGGCGTGACCGGGCTGCCGCGTCCGGACGCGCTCGCCGCCGCGCTGCGCTCGGTCGGGCTGACCGTGCACACCGGACCGCTGTTCAGCGCGGACGCCGTGGTGCGCGGTGACCGCCGGGCGGAACTGAACGCCGCCGGGGTGCTGGCCGTCGACATGGAGACCGCCGGGGCGCTGCGCGCCCTGCCCGCCGGGCTTCCCGCCGCGGCCGTCCGCGTCGTCGTCGACACCCCCGAGCACGAACTGCTGCGTCCCGGCACCCTCTTTCACGGCCTGCGCGCCTGGCGCGCCCTGCGCACGGCCGCACCCGTACTCGCCGCTTTCGGCTCGCCGTTCTCAGAAAGGGCTCTGGTGACCTCCTCATGACCGCGATCTCGCTCGGAATGCCGTCCGCTCCGCTCAAGCCGCTTGCCGTGCGGCGTAGGAGTCGTCAGATCATGGTGGGGAGTGTGGCGGTCGGTGGTGACGCGCCGGTGTCGGTGCAGTCGATGACCACGACGGTGACCTCGGATGTGAATGCGACGTTGCAGCAGATCGCGGAGCTGACGGCGTCGGGGTGTCAGATCGTGCGGGTGGCCTGCCCCTCGCAGGATGATGCGGATGCGTTGGCGACCATTGCGCGCAAGTCGCAGATCCCGGTGATCGCGGACATTCACTTCCAGCCGAAGTACGTGTTCGCGGCGATCGATGCGGGGTGTGCGGCGGTGCGGGTGAATCCGGGCAACATCCGGCAGTTCGACGACAAGGTGAAGGAGATCGCGAAGGCGGCGTCGGGGGCGGGGGTGCCGATCCGGATCGGGGTGAACGCGGGGTCGTTGGACCGGCGGTTGCTGGAGAAGTACGGGAAGGCGACGCCGGAGGCGTTGGTGGAGTCGGCGTTGTGGGAGTGCTCGCTGTTCGAGGAGCACGGGTTCCGGGACATCAAGATCTCGGTGAAGCACAACGATCCGGTGGTGATGATCGCTGCGTACCGGCAGCTGGCGGCGGCGTGCGACTATCCGCTGCATCTGGGGGTGACCGAGGCGGGTCCGGCGTTCCAGGGCACGATCAAGTCGGCGGTGGCGTTCGGGGCCCTGCTCAGTGAGGGGATCGGGGACACGATCCGGGTGTCGTTGTCGGCGCCTCCGGCGGAGGAGGTGAAGGTCGGCAATCAGATCCTGGAGTCGTTGAACCTGCGTCAGCGGGGTCTGGAGATCGTGTCCTGCCCGTCCTGCGGGCGGGCGCAGGTGGATGTGTACAAGCTGGCGGAGGAGGTCACCGCGGGGCTGGAGGGCATGGAGGTGCCGCTCCGCGTCGCTGTGATGGGCTGTGTGGTCAACGGTCCGGGTGAGGCGCGTGAGGCGGATCTGGGGGTGGCGTCGGGCAATGGCAAGGGGCAGATCTTCGTGAAGGGCGAGGTGATCAAGACCGTGCCGGAGTCGAAGATCGTGGAGACGCTGATCGAGGAGGCCCTGAAGCTGGCCGAGCAGATGCAGGACGAAGGCATCGCGTCCGGCGAACCCGTCGTCGCCGTCAGCTGATCGCAGCCCCCAGCCGAACCGGCCAACTGCCCGCCTGCTGAACGAAGGTGATCACATGTCGCTGCTGGAGTCCATTCAGAGCCCCGCCGATCTGCGGCTGCTCCCCGCCGACGAGCTGCCGCGCCTCGCCGAGGAGATCCGCGACTTCCTGATCGAGGCCGTCACCCGAACGGGCGGACACCTCGGACCGAACCTGGGCGTGGTGGAGCTCACCATCGCGCTGCACCGGGTGTTCGACTCCCCGAAGGACCGGATCCTCTTCGACACCGGCCACCAGAGCTATGTCCACAAGCTGCTCACGGGCCGTCAGGACTTCAGCCGACTGAAGGCTTTCGGCGGTCTGTCCGGCTATCCGTCCAGGGCCGAGTCCGAGCACGACGTGATCGAGAACTCGCACGCCTCCACCGTGCTCGGCTACGCCGACGGCCTGGCCAAGGCCAACGAGCTGCAGGGCCGGGAGGACCGCAGCGTGGTCGCGGTGATCGGCGACGGCGCGCTGACCGGCGGGATGGCCTGGGAGGCGCTGAACAACATCGCCGAGGCCAGGAACCGGCCGCTGGTCATCGTGGTCAACGACAACGAGCGCTCCTACGCGCCGACCATCGGCGGCATGGCCAACCACCTCGCCACCCTGCGCACCACCCAGGGCTACGAGCGCTTTCTCTCCTGGGGCAAGGAGGCGCTGCAGCGCACCCCCGGCGTCGGCGCCCCGATCTACGATGCGCTGCACGGGGCCAAGAAGGGCTTCAAGGACGCGGTCGCCCCGCAGGGCATGTTCGAGGACCTGGGCCTGAAGTACATCGGCCCCATCGACGGCCACGACCCGCAGGCCCTGGAGTCGGCGCTGAAGCGCGCCAAGGGCTTCGGCGGCCCGGTCATCGTGCACTGCCTCACCGAGAAAGGCCGCGGCTACCGTCCGGCCGAGCTGGACGAGGCCGACCACTTCCACCAGGTCGGGGCGATCGACCCGATCACCTGCGAGCCGCTGCGCCCGTCCAGCGGCATCTCCTGGACCTCGGTGTTCGGCGCTGAGCTGGTGGAGATCGGCAAGGAGCGCGCCGACGTGGTGGCGATCACCGCGGCCATGCTCCAGCCGGTCGGCCTGGGCAAGTTCGCCAAGGAGTTCCCGGACCGGATCTACGACGTCGGGATCGCCGAGCAGCATGCCGCGGTGAGTGCGGCCGGCCTGGCCACCGGCGGGCTGCACCCGGTGGTCGCGGTCTACGCGACCTTCCTCAACCGGGCCTTCGACCAGGTCCTGATGGATGTCGCGCTGCACAGGTGCGGGGTCACCTTCGTGCTGGACCGGGCCGGGGTCACCGGCACCGACGGCGCCAGCCACAACGGCATGTGGGACATGTCCATCCTCCAGGTCGTCCCCGGCCTGCGGATCGCCGCGCCGCGCGACGCCGATCAGCTCCGCGCGGAGCTGCGGGAAGCGCTGGAGGTGCACGACGCGCCGACCGTGGTCCGCTTCCCCAAGGCCGAGGTCGGTCCGCCGATCCCGGCCATCGAGCGGATCGGCGGCGTGGACGTGCTGATGCGCACGGCCGAGCCGGGCACCGCGCCGGACGTGCTGATCGTCGCGGTCGGCACCATGGCCCCGGCCTGCCTGGACGCGGCGGCGCTGCTCACCGCGGATGGACTGACCGCGACCGTGGTCGACCCGCGCTGGGTGAAGCCGGTCGACCCGGCGCTGACAGAGCTGGCGGCCCGGCACCGGCTGGTCGTCACGGTGGAGGACAACGGCCGGGTCGGCGGTGTGGGCTCGGCCGTGGCGATGGCGCTGCGGGACGCCGAGATCGACATTCCGACGCGCGAGCTGGGCATCAGCCAGGAGTTCCTGGCGCACGCCTCACGCAGTGAGATCCTGGACCGACTCGGCCTCACCGGCCCCGGCGTCGCCGCCCAGACCGCGGGCTTCGCCAAGGCGATCGGGCTCGGACGGCACCGGCAGCAAGCAGTCGTACCGACTGGAGGGGAAGCCCCACGTGGCATCTGACATCGTGACTCCTGACCACAAGACGCCCGGCTCCGCCGAGGACGGGCCGACGGCAGGCGCCAAGCCCTTCGACGTCGCGGCGCTGCTCGCCGAGCGCGGGGCCGAGCGCTACCAGCTGCACAGCGACCACCTCAACCACCAGCTGCCGCGGATGCTGCACACCATCGGCTTCGACAAGGTGTACGAGCGGGCGCAGGGCGCCTACTTCTACGACGCCGAGGGCAACGACTACCTCGACATGCTGGCCGGCTTCGGCATCTTCGCCCTCGGCCGGCACCACCCGGTGGTCCGTCAGGCCCTGCACCAGGTGATGGACCTGGAGCTGGCCGACCTCACCCGTTTCGACTGCCAGCCGCTGCCGGGCCTGCTCGCCGAGAAGCTGCTCTCCTACGCCCCGCACCTGGACCGGGTCTTCTTCGGCAACAGCGGCACCGAGGCCGTGGAGACCGCGCTGAAGTTCGCCCGCTACGCCACCGGCAAGCCCCGCGTCCTCTTCGCCGACCACGCCTTCCACGGGTTGACCACGGGCTCGCTCTCGGTCAACGGCGAGGAGGGCTTCCGCAAGGGCTTCGCCCCGCTGCTGCCGGACACCGCCCTGGAGCTCGGCGACCTCGCCGCGCTGGAGCGCGAGCTGAAGAAGGGCGACGTCGCGGCGCTGATCGTGGAGCCGATCCAGGGCAAGGGCGTCCACCCCACGCCCCCCGGCTACCTCAAGGCGGCCCAGGACCTGCTGCACCGTCACAAGGCGCTGCTGATCGCCGACGAGGTGCAGACCGGGATCGGCCGCACCGGCGACTTCTTCGCCTACCAGCACGAGGAAGGGGTGGAGCCCGACCTGGTGTGCGTGGCCAAGGCCCTCTCCGGCGGCTACGTACCGGTCGGCGCCACCCTGGGCAAGCAGTGGATCTTCGAGAAGGTCTACTCCTCGATGGACCGGGTGCTGGTGCACTCCGCCAGCTTCGGCTCCAACGCCCAGGCCATGACGGCGGGGCTCGCCACCCTGCACGTCATGGAGGACGAGCAGGTGGTGGCGAACGCCCGCCGGGTGGGGGACCTGTTCCGCGAGCGGCTGGCCGAACTCAAGCCGAAGTACGAGATGCTGGCCGATGTGCGCGGCCGGGGCCTCATGATCGGCATCGAGTTCGGCCGCCCCCAGTCGCTCAAGCTGCGTACCGGATGGATGGCTCTGCAGGCGGCCCGCAAGGGGCTGTTCGCGCAGATGGTGGTGGTTCCGCTGATGCAGCGGCACCGGATCCTCACCCAGGTGTCCGGGGACTACCTGGAGGTCATCAAGCTCATCCCGCCGCTCACCATCACCGAGACCGAGGTGGACCGCTTCGTCGCGGCCTTCACGGAGATCATGGACGAGGCCCACAGCGGCACCGGCCTGATGCGGGACTTCGGCAAGACGCTGATCAAGCAGGCCGTCGCCAACCGGTAGGTTCGCGGGCCCGGCCGTCAGACCTCCAGGTGCTCCTCGATCTGCTTCATCCGGTGCCGCGCCATCGCCAGATTGGCGCGGTGCCGGTCGAGGGCCAGGTAGAGGAAGATCCCCTTGCTGCTGTGCCGGGTCAGCGGCCGGATGATGTGGTACTGGTTGGTGAGCGTGATCAGAATGTCCTCGATCGTCTCGTTATGGAGATTGAGCATCTCCATGGTGCGCATTTTGGCGCGGACGACGTCGGTGTTCCCGGCGGCTGCGACGTTGAGGTCCAGCTCCTTGCTGGCGCCGAGGGTCCCGAGGGCCAGGCCGCTGCTGTAGTCGACGATCGCGACGCCCAGGGCTCCCTCGACACTCATGGCCTCTTTGAGCGCGGTCTCCATGTTCGGCATGTGCGGGCATCCTCCTGAACGGGGTCGGACGGGGGGACCCGTTCGTGGTCCCCGCAGTCCAAGACCCTAGGAGCCGAGGACGGGGGCACATGCCGCTTGGTCGAAAGTGATCAGGAGAGGGTGATGGATTAACCTCATCGGATCACTGCTCGGCTCTTTATGATCGATGAAAGTCCGATGGGGATCGCGGAATCAGCGGGTCCGCCCTCCCGAAGATCATCGGTACCGCCACGAAAACGCTGCAGAACTGCGCCGGTATTCAGCGGTCCGAGCGAATTGACGGCGGCTCGGGTTGTCGCCGGAGTGACGAACGCCATATCTGCGCGACCGTGCGAAGTGACGAAGGCAACAGTTTGCAGCGGGGAGTGGGCCGTGTTTCACGGGGTCGATCCCGGTCAGGCCCGCCACTTCGGGGTTTCGCAGGGGTGCGGGGCCTCCCCGAGCTCTTCGAGCTGGGGGATACCCCACCGCCCCGAAAGGTTGGAGTGGTCGCTGGAATGAGAATGGGAGCGGGATGCCGACAGGGATATCGACCGGCTCGGTTCCCTGCGCGCCTCGGCAGGGGTCTCGGTTCGGGCCTCGGTGAGCCAGGCCGGGTGCGACGGCGCGGTCACGGTGGCGTAGAGCGCCCGGCGCCGGGTCCACAGGGCGCGCATCCGTCCGTCCGCCGTGGTGATCACCGGCTCGAACAGCGGCAGCGCCAGCAGCACCAGGACCCCGGCCGCCCAGCCGGCCAGCACGTCGCTGACCCAGTGCGTGCCCAGGTACACGGTCGTCAGGCCGACGGTGGCACCCAGGAATCCGGCCAGCACCGCCGCGATCCGGCGGTGCCGGACCGCGAGGTAGGCCAGCACGCCCCAGGTCACCACGGCGTTGGCGGTGTGCCCGGAGGGAAATATGCCGCCGCCCTGGAACAGCGCGCTGGAGTCGATGACATGGGCGTAGTGCGGACCCAGTCGCCCCATGCCGATCTTCACCGCGCCCACCGTCATGTTCAGCAGGACCAGCGCGACGCCCAGCACCAGCAGCGGCCGCCAGCTCCGGGTGCGCCGGCTGCGCCAGCCCAGCCACACCGTGGCGATGATCGCCGAGGGGCCGCGCTGGCCCAGCACCACATAGGAGTTGAGGAACCCCTGGGCGTCGGGCCAGTGCTCGTACGGCTTGTAGAGCATCACGTCCCAGTCGAGCGCGACCAGGCGCGAGGTGGCCAGCACGGCGACGATCACGGCCAGATAGAAAGCGGATGTGAAGAGAAAGAGGGCTTTGTGTGCGCGACTCAGCGGGGTCCACGGATTCGCCGCTGAGGCGGGCTGTCGCGGGGCTGCTGACCTGGTGGACTCTGCTCGGGAGGCCTCTCTCTGCTGATTGCGCACCTCTTCGACATTACATGGGCCGTCCGGGGTGGTCCGCAGCCGGTGGGCCTTCTTAATAACGCTGTTACCTGTCCGGTCGTAAGTTCCGTATAAATGGTCCAGGAGTGATGGGAGTGACGTGAGAGATGACTTGAATAGTGATCAGAAGCGAATGCAATCGGCTCTTCGAAGGTTTGACCGGGGAATTTTGGGGCAGCCGGAAATGATTAGCGCGGGAAATGCGAGGGGCCCCGGACCAGGTCGTCTGGTCCGGGGCCCCTCGCGGCCGGCAGCGGAGGCGGGTGTCAGACCGTGCCGCCGCCCAGCGTCAGTCCGCCGTCCAGCACCAGGATCTGACCGGTGATCCAGGACGCCTGCTCCGACAGCAGGAAGGCCACCGTGCCGCCCACGTCCTCGGGCACCCCCAGCCGCTTCAGCGGGTAGGTCGCCGCCACCTGCTCCTCGTGGCCGGCGAACAGGGCCTCCGCGAACTTGGTGCGCACCACCGCGGGCGCCACCGCGTTCACCCGCACCGTGGGGGCCAGCTCGTAGGCGAGCTGCTGGGTGAGCTGGACCAGCGCCGCCTTGCTGGCTCCGTACATGCCGATACCGGGCGCCGGGCCGAGCGCGCTGACCGAGGAGACATTGACGATCGCGCCGCCCCGCTCGCGCAGCGAGGCCTTGTGGACCAGCTGCACCCAGCCCAGGGTGGAGACCAGGTTGATGTCCAGGATCTTCCGGGCCGCGTTCAGGTCCAGATCGACCATCGCGCCGAAGGCGGGGTTGGTGCCGACATTGTTGACCAGGTGGTCGATCCGGCCGAAGCGCTCCATGGTCCGGTCCACGACCTCGGCGCGGTGCGCCTCGTCATGGCTCTTCCCGGCGATGCCGAGGGCCACGTCCGGGCCGCCGAGCCGCTCCACGGCGGCGGCCAGGCTCTCCGCGTCCCGTCCGGTGATCACCACTCGCTCGCCCCGGGCCACCAGCGCCTCGGCCACGGCGAAGCCGATGCCACGGCTGGCTCCGGTCACCAGCGCGACCTTGTCGTCCGTCCCAGTCATGCGTCCATCCCTTTTCTCAGAGTGTTCAGAGTGTGAGGTCGACCAGCTGCGCGAGCGCGGCCCGGTGCCGGTCCGCGGTGCCGAGCGCGATCGAGGCGCTCTTGGCCCGCTTGAGGTACAGATGGGCCGGGTGCTCCCAGGTGAAGCCGATGCCGCCGTGCAGCTGCACCGCCTCCTCCGCGGCGACCACCGCGATCTGTGAGGCGAAGGCCTGCGCCAGCGCCGCCGACACCGGCAGGTCCGCCGATCCGGCCGCCGCGGCGCCGGCGGCGCTGCGGGCCACGGCGCGCAGCTGAGCCACCGAGACCCAGAGGTCCGCCAGCCGGTGCTTCACCGCCTGGAAGGAGCCGACCGGACGGCCGAACTGGTGACGCTCCTTCACATAGGCGGTGGTGGTCTCCAGCGCCCACTCGGCGACCCCCAGCTGCTCGGAGGCCAGCAGCGCGGCGCCGGTGGCGAGCGCCGCCTCCAGCGTGGCGACCGCGCCGTCCCCGGCGGCGATCCGGCGGCCGGCCGTCCCGTCGAGCGTGAGGTCGGCCAGCGGCCGGGTCATGTCCAGGCTCACCACCGGCGTGGCGGTGAAGTCGGTGACGACGTAGAGGCCCGGCTGCCCGTCCTGGTCCAGGGCCGGGACGAGCAGGGCCCCCGCCGTGCGGGCGTCCGCGACCAGGTGGAGCGTCCCATGCAGCAGACCGTCGGCCTGCTGCCGTACGGACGAGGGAAAGGGCGAGCGCGGCGCGGTGGCGAAGGGCACGGCCAGGGCGGCCACCAGCTCGCCGGAGGCGACCCGGGGCAGCAGCTCGGTCTCCTCCGCCGCCAGCAGCGCCGCCGTGGCGAGCACGGCGCTGCCGAGGTACGGGACCGGCGCGGCGGCGCGGCCCAGCTCCTCCAGCACCACGGCGGTCTCCCGCCAGCTCGCCCCGGCGCCGCCCCACTTCTCCGGCACGGCAAGGCCGGTGACGCCCAGTTCGTCCGCCAGCGCCCGCCACAGCGCGGTGTCGACGGGCTGCTCGCTCTCGGTCCTGGCGAGCGTCGCCGACTGCGGGGCGCGGGCCGCCAGCAGCGCCCGCACATGGCCGCGGAGCTCCTGCTCAACCTCGGAGTACTGCAGGTCGGTCTGCGTGTCGGTCGAATCGCTCATCGCGGCAGGTCCTTCCAGGCGACATCCTTGTCGACGCGGATCTCCTGGGGCAGTCCCAGGACCCGCTCGGCGACGATGTTCCGCAGGATCTCGGAGGTCCCGCCCTCGATCGAGTTGCCCTTGGCCCGCAGGTAGCGGTAGCCGGGGGTGCCGCCCTCCATGGAGGGGTGCGAGGGACGGCGGAAGGTCCAGTCGTCGTAGACCAGGCCCTCGCCGCCGAGCAGCTCCAGCTCCAGGCCGGAGATCTGCTGGTTCAGCCGCGCGAACGCGAGCTTGGCGGCGGAGCCCTCCGGACCCGGCTGCCCCGCGGCGAGCTGCTGGCGCAGCCGTTCGCCGGTGAGCCTGGCCGCTTCGGCGTCCACCCACAGCCGCAGCAGGCTGTCCTGCAGCCCGGGGGTGCGCAGTTCGGGCCGCTCGCGCCAGGTGCGGGCGACCGTGCCGATGAGTCCTCCCTCGCGGGGGAGCGCGCTGCCGCCGATGGCGACCCGCTCGTTCATCAGCGTGGTCTGGGCGACCCGCCAGCCGTCGCCGACCTCGCCGAGCCGCCGGCTGTCGGGGATCCGCACACCGGTGAGGAAAACCTCGTTGAACTCGGCCTCGCCGGTGGCCTGCCGCAGCGGGCGCACCTCGACGCCGGGCGCGGTCATGTCGCAGATGAAGTAGGTCATGCCGCGGTGCTTGGGCACGGTCGGGTCGCTGCGGGTGACCAGGATCGCCCACTGCGCCTCGTGTGCCAGCGAGGTCCACACCTTCTGGCCGTCCACCACCCAGGAGTCGCCGTCGCGGACGGCGCGGGTGCCGAGGGCGGCGAGGTCGGAGCCGGCGCCGGGTTCGCTGAACAGCTGGCACCAGACCTCCTCGCCGGTCCACAGCGGGCGCAGGAAGCGCTGGTGCACGGCGGCGTCGCCGAAGGCCAGGAGGGTGGGCGCGGCCATGCCGAGGCCGATGCCGTGCCGGCCGGGGTCCAGGGTGGGGGCGCCGGCGGCGGCGAACTCGTCGTTGACCGCTTGCTGCAGTGAACGCGGCGCCGCGAGCCCGCCGAGGCCTTCGGGGAAGTGGATCCAGGCGAGGCCGGCGTCGTAGCGGGCGCCCAGGAACTCTGCGACGGGGGTGCGCACCGGGTCGTGCTCGGCCAGCAACTTGCGCACGGCGGTGCGGAGGCCCGTCTCGGTGATTTCAGCTGTGCTCATGGTGGGTGGAACCCTCTCGACGGTGAGCGGGGGATCTTTGGCTGCGGACCGTAGCTGGCTTGGCGCGCAGTTCCCCGCGCCCCTGACTGAACCTCTGAGGGCAAGTTGCACCTACCCAGGGGCGCGGGGAACTGCGCGACCAGCCAACTACGGTCCGCAGCCGACAAACTGCCTAGTCCAACGGTCCACCGGCGACGTACACAACCTGGCCGGACACAAACCCGGCCCCCTCGCTGACCAGGAAGGAGACCGTGTGCGCGATGTCGTCCGGGACACCGACCCGGGCCACCGGGATCTGCGTAGCGGCTGCCGCCTTGAAGTCCTCGAAGCCCATGCCCACCCGCTCCGCGGTGGCCGCGGTCATGTCGGTGGCGATGAACCCGGGGGCGACGGCGTTGGCGGTGACGCCGAACTTGCCGAGCTCGATGGCGAGGGTCTTGGTGAAGCCCTGCAGTCCGGCCTTGGCGGCGGAGTAGTTGGCCTGGCCCCGGTTGCCCAGCGCGGACGAGGAGGACAGGTTGACGATGCGTCCGTAGTGCGCGTCCACCATGTGCTTCTGGACCGCCTTGGACATCAGGAACGCGCCCTTGAGGTGCACGTTCATGACGGTGTCCCAGTCCGCCTCGGACATCTTGAAGAGCAGGTTGTCCCGCAGCACGCCGGCGTTGTTGACCAGCACGGTCGGCGCGCCCAGCTCGGCGACGATCCGCTCGATCGCGGCGGCGACCTGCGACGCGTCGCTGACGTCCGCGCCGACGGCGAGGGCCCGGCCGCCGGCGGCGGTGATCTTCTCGACGGTGTCCTTGCTGCCGGCCTCCTCCAGGTCCACCGCCGCCACGGCGAAGCCGTCGGCGGCGAGGCGGATCGCGGTGGCGGCGCCGATGCCGCGGGCCGCTCCGGTGACGATGGCGACGCGGGGGGTCTGTTCGGTCATGGCTGCTGTCATTCCTTCGGTGAGGGGAGGTCTGCGGTCAGTTGTCGGCTTGTGCGGCTGCCGCGGCGAGGTACGGCTTCAGCTCGCGGTGGGCCAGCGAGCGACGGTGCACCTCGTCGGGGCCGTCCGCGAATCGCAGCGTACGGGCCGAGGCCCACAGGTTGGCGAGCGGGAAGTCCTGGGAGATCCCGCCGCCGCCGTGCGCCTGGATCGCCTTGTCGAGGATCCACTCCACGGTGGACGGCGTGGCGATCTTGATGGCCTGGATCTCGGTGTGGGCGCCCTTGTTGCCGACGGTGTCCATCAGCCAGGCGGTCTTCAGCACCAGCAGGCGCAGCTGCTCGATCCGGACCCGGGACTCGGCGATCCACTCCTGCACCACGCCCTGCTCGGCCAGCGGCTTGCCGAAGGCGGTGCGGGAGACGGCCCGACGGCACATCAGCTCCAGGCCGCGCTCGGCCATGCCGATCAGCCGCATGCAGTGGTGGATCCGGCCGGGGCCGAGCCGGGCCTGGGCGATGGCGAAGCCCATGCCCTCCCCGGCGATCAGGTTCTCGGCCGGGACCCGGACGTCGTCGAAGACGATCTCGGCGTGGCCGCCGTGGGCGCCGTCGGTGTAGCCGAAGACGTGCATGCCCCGGAGGACCTTCACCCCGGGCGTGTCGCGCGGTACCAGGATCATGCTCTGCTGTCGGTGCTTCGGCGCGTCGGGGTCGGTCCGGCCCATCACGATGAGGATTTCGCAGGTGGGGTCCATGGCGCCGGAGGACCACCACTTGCGGCCGTTGATCACGTAACTGTCGCCGTCGCGCTCGATCCGGGTGGCGATGTTGGCGGCGTCGGAGGAGGCGACCTCGGGCTCGGTCATGCAGAAGGCGCTGCGGATCTCGCCCTCCAGCAGCGGCTCCAGCCAGCGCTTGCGCTGTTCGGGGGAGCCGAACTCGGCCAGCACCTCCATGTTGCCGGTGTCGGGCGCGGCGCAGTTGAGCGCCTCGGGCGCGAGGTGCGGCACATGGCCGGTGATCTCCGCCAGCGGCGCGTACTGGAGGTTGGTCAGGCCAGCGCCGCCGTGCTCCGTACCCGGCAAGAAGAGATTCCACAGGCCACGACGGCGAGCCTCGGCCTTCAGCTCCGCCATCACCGGCGGCCGGCTCCACTCGCTCTCGGCCTCGGCGGCCTGCCGCGCGGCGACCGCCTCGGCCGGGTGGACCATCTCGTCCATGAAGGCGAGCAGTCGTTCCTGCAGTTCAACGGTGCGTTCGTCGTACCGGAAGTCCATCAGTCTGCCTCCAGCTTGAGAAGGGTCTCCAGGGCGGAGGTGACCAGCGGCGCGACCAGCGCGCCCACGTGCGAGAAGCCCTCGCCGACGGTCTTGCCCTGGGTGTAGCGGAAGTGGATGCCCTCGGCGATGACCGCCAGCTTGTAGCCGGCGAAGGCCGTGTACCAGGGGAGCGGGGCGAGGTCCAGGCCGGTGCGCCCGGCGTAGCGGTCCAGCAGGTCGTCCATGGCGGGGAAGCCGGCCGCGGCGCTGACCGCCCCGGCGACCGGGTTGCCGGGCAGGTCGCGGGAGATGTCCCAGTAGACCTTCATCAGGCCGACGTCGGCGAGCGGGTCGCCCAGGGTCGCCATCTCCCAGTCGAGCACCGCGGCGACGCTGTCGTCCTCGGCGATCACGGTGTTGTCCAGGCGGTAGTCGCCGTGCACGATCGCGGGCCGCTGGCTCGCCGGGACACCCAGGCCGAGCCGCCGCTGCAGCTCGTCCATGCCGGGGATCTCCCGGCTCCGGGACGCCTCGAACTGCCGGAACCAGCGTGCCACCTGACGTTCGAGGTAGCCCTCCGGGCGGCCGAACTCGGCCAGCCCCACCGCCGCCGGGTCGACGGCGTGCAGCTCGGCCAGCACGTCGACCAGCCGGTAGGAGAGCGCCCTGGCCCGCTCGGGGCCGAGGCCGGCCGAGTCCCCGGCGAAGCGGTAGACCCGTCCGGGGACCTCGTCCATCAGGTAGAAGGGCGCGCCGAGGACCTCGGCGTCGGCGCACAGCAGGTGCACCCCGGGCACCGGGACCCGGCTGTCCGCCAGCGCGGCTATCACCTGGTACTCGCGGGACATGTCGTGCGCGGTCGCCAGCACATGGCCCAGCGGCGGGCGGCGCAGCACCCAGCGGTGCCTGTCGTCGTGCAGCCGATAGGTCAGGTTGGACTTGCCGCCGGTGATCAGCTCCGCGCCGAGCGGCCCTTCGACCAGTGCGGGACGAACCCGGTCGAGGTGGTCGCGCAGGCGGCCCAGGTCGAGGCCGGGGGGATCGAGCGATTGCTCGGGCATGCGTACCTCCTGGCTCGGGATGCGGCAGAGTGGTGCGCATGGTGGGGCACCGGTGCCGCTGCCCGCCACCATACCGACTGGTAGGTATGTCGGCTAGAGTGGTCCCGGACACACGCCGGGGGCACGCCGGAGAGGAAGGCCATGGCCACAGCAACACGCGGTACGGCCGCGCCCGTGCAGGAGCGGCTGCTCGCCGCCGCCAGCAGGCTGTTCGCCGAGCGCGGCTTCGCCCTGACCTCCGTGCAGGAGATCGTCGAGCGTGCCGGGGTGACCAAGGGGGCGATGTACCACTACTACGCCTCCAAGGACGACCTGCTGCAGCAGATCTACACCCGGCTGCTGGACGTGCAGTCGGCCAGGCTGGAGGCGATAGCCGGCACCGACCTGCCGGTACGCCGGCGGCTCCGCGCCGCCGCCGCCGACGTGGTGGTCAGCACCCTGGAGAACCTGGACGACGCGATGGTCTCCTGGCGATCCATGCACATGCTCCCCCAGGAGCGGCTGGCGCAGGTGCGGCTGGAGCGGCGGCGCTACCACGAGCGGTTCCGGGCGCTGATCGAGCAGGGGCAGGCCGAGGGCGTGCTCAGGACCGACGTCTCCGCCGACCTGGCCACCCACCAGTTCTTCGGCGGGGTGCACCACCTCGGCAGCTGGTACCACGCCGACGGCGAGCTCACCCCCTCCTCCATCGGCGAGACCTTCGCCGATCTTCTGCTCCGTGGACTTGATCCGTCCGGATGATCGCGTATGACCGGAACGGACCATCCCGGATCACGATTAGGCTGCAGGTCCGATCGGCGTGTCGTCTGGCTTCGGTTGGTTTGTATAGTGTGCGCCAGCAGCCGTCGGTTGCTCGGTGAAACCTCCCCGCAGAACCGGCCCCGGCCGGGAGCATGCGGGAAGCGGGTACGCCGCTGCCATGCCGCGTGTCACCCTCCCACAGGGGGCGTGCGAAGGCGTTTTACGAGGGACGGTTCTCTATGGTGCTGGGGGAGATCGATATGACGGGTGCTCCGCTCCGCCTCTCCCAGTCACCGGGACAGCTGCTTCGGATAGCCCAACAGGTACATACCAGGCTCTGGGCCGAGCACGTCGGCCAGGACCTGACCGCGCCGCAGTACGCCGCGCTGATCGCCCTGGCCGTCGAGCCCGGCGCGGACCAGCGCACGGTGGGCGAGCGGGCGTCGCTGGACAAGGCGACGATGGCCGAGATGGTGGGCCGGCTGGTGCGGCGCGGCCTGGTGCTGCGCCGCCGCGACCCGGCCGACGGGCGGCGCAAGCTGCTCACCCTGTCCCCGCTGGGCGTCCGGATCGTCGACGAGGTGTCCCCGGGCGTGGCCCGGGTGCAGCAGGGGCTGCTGGAGCCGCTCACCGAGCCGCAGCGCAGCGACCTGATGTCGGCGCTGGCCCGGATGGCCCGGATGGAGGACGTGGCGCTGGAGACCATGGTCGAGGCCAGGCCCATCCTGGACGCGCCCAGGGTCGTCGGCTACCTGATCCGGGTGGCCCAGCAGGTGCACACCCGGCTGTGGACCGAGCTCGCCTCCGGCGAGCTCACCGCGCCGCAGCACGCGGTGCTGGCGGCCCTGGCCGAGGAGCCCGGGATCGACCAGCGCACGGTGGGGGAGCGCGCCTCGCTGGACAAGGCGACGATGGCCGAGCTGATCAGCCGGCTGGTACGCCGCGGCCTGGTGCTGCGCCGCCGCGACCCCTCGGACGGCCGCCGCAACCTGCTGGCGCTGGCCCCGGCCGGGGCCCAGCTGCTGGAGCAGGTCAGCCCCGGGGTGACCGAGGTGCAGAACCGGATGCTCGCCCCGCTGGAGCCCGCCGAGCGGGAGCGCGTCGTCGAGCTGCTGGCCGTGGTGGCGCGCATCGCGCAGTAGCGGAGCGGCAGAGCAGTAGCGCGGCAGTGAGCAAGTGCGGCCCCGGTACCGGATCGGTACCGGGGCCGCGCCGCGTTTAATTCGGTTGCCGGAGGGCGGCGGCAGGCGTCATCGTCAATGGCTATGCGCAGCTTCTGACGTGATGTCAACCCCGCCCTCCCCGTGACCACTCCGGCGAGCGGCTGTTCCTGCCCGCACACCGCATCGACGGAGCGTCATGCCGCTTGTCACACTTCCGCTGTCCGATCCGGGCAGCCCCGATCTGCGTTCCCCGGGCCGGTTCCTGGCCTGGCTGGCCCGCTCCCAGCGCCGGGGCCAGTGGATGTCCATGCTGTGGGGAACGCTGTTCCTCGGCTGCCGCAGCGCGGTCCCGTTCTGCATCGGCGCCGGCATCCAGGCCGTCGTCGAGCACCGCCGCGGCGAACTGTGGGCGGCTGGGGCCGCCGCGCTCGCGCTCGGCGTCGTCCAGACCGTCGCCTCCTCGCTCTGGCACCGCCAGGCCGTGTGGAACTGGATCCATGCCGCCGCCCAGACCCGCCAGCTCGTCGCCCGCCAGGCCTCCCGGCTGGGCTCGGGCCTGGCCCGCCGGATCGCCACCGGTGAGATGGTCGCGGTCAGTTCCGGCGACGTGGAGAAGATCGGCTGGTTCGTGGAGACCAGCTCCCGCTGCGCCGCGGCGCTGACCACCTGGCTCGGCCTGTCCGCAGTGGTGCTCTACCGCGAGCCCAGGCTCGGCCTGGCCGTGCTGCTGGGCGTCCCGCTGCTGGCCGTCGCCGTCTGGCCGCTGCTGGGACCGCTGGAGCAGCGCTACACCCGTCAGCGCGAACTCGGCGGCAAGGCGGCCGAGTTGGCTGCCGACACGGTCGCCGGACTGCGGGTGCTGCGCGGGATCGGCGGCGAGCAGCTGTTCCTGGAGCGCTACCGGGCCGCCTCGCAGCGGGTCCGCGGCGCGGCCGTCCGCACCGCCCGGACAAGCTCCCTGATGCAGGCTCAGCAGCTGCTGCTGCCAGGTCTGTTCATCCTCGGGGTGACCTGGTACGGGGCCCGGCTGGTGGTCTCCGGCGACATCGGCGTCGGTGAACTGGTCGCGGTCTACGGGGCCGGCGCCTCGCTGTCCTGGCCGCTGATGCTGATCGGCGAGACCGCGGAGTCCTGGACGGCGGCCCGGGTCGCCGCCGCGCGCGCCGTCCGGGTGCTTGCGGTGACCCGCGACGACGCCGTCGCCGACACGCCGACGGACCTGGCGCCGCTGTCCGCGCCCGAGCGGTCCGACCTGCACGACCCGGTGACCGGTCTGACCGCCGTCGCGGGCCGACTCACCGCGGTGGTCTGCGGCGACCCGGACCAGGCCGGCGCGCTGGCGGCCCGGCTCGGCGGGCATGTGGCCGGCAGCGGCGGTCCCGAAGGCGGCGAGCCGTCGGTGACCCTCGGCGGGCGCGCGCTGGACCGCGTGCCGCTGGGGGTGGCCCGAGCGGCCGTCCTGGTCCACGACAAGGACCCGGTGCTGCTCTCCGGGACCCTCGCCGAGCTGTTCGACGTCCCCCGGTCCGGCGCGGTCACGCCCGGGCGCGCCCTCGCCGCCGCCTGCGCCGACGACGTCCTGGCCGCCCTGCTCGACGCCTCGCCGGATGGCGGTCCTGTCGGTGGCGTGGGCGACCCGATGCGGGCCAGGATCACCGAACGCGGTCGCTCCCTCTCCGGCGGCCAGCGCCAGCGCCTCGCCCTGGCCCGCTCGCTGGTCGTCGACCCGCCGGTGCTGGTCCTGGACGAGCCCACCAGCGCCGTCGACTCCCACACCGAGAGCCGGATCGCCGTCGGCATCGCCGAACTGCGCCGGGGGCGCAGCACCGTGGTGCTGGCGACCAGCCCGCTGCTGCTGGACCGGGCCGACCAGGTCGTGCTGATCCAGGACGGCCGGGTCGCGACCCGGGGCACCCACCGCGAACTGATGCACGACGAACCGCGCTACCGCGCGGTGGTGACCCGCGAGAGCACTGAGGACCAGGTGACCGCATGAAGGCCCCGGAACGGCACGCGACCCAGACCACGGCGCTGCTCCCGGTCGGCTCGCCCGCCTCGGTGCGCCGCTACCTGCTGCTGCTGGCCCGCCGCCACCGCGGCGGCTTCGGCACCGCCGTCGGCCTGCACGCCGTCGGCGCGGCGGCCGGCCTGGTCGGCCCCTGGGTGCTGGGCGAGGTGGTGCAGAGCCTCAGCACCGGCAGCACCGACGCGTACATCACCCGCGCCGTCCTCTTCTATCTGGCCGCGCTGCTGGTGCAGTCCGTGTTCACCGGGCTGTCCCGGCTGCGCGGCGGCATCCTCGGCGAGGAGATCCTCGCCGACCTGCGCGAGGACTTCCTGGTCCGCTCGATCGCGCTGCCGCCCGGGGTGCTGGAGCGGGCCGGCACCGGCGACCTGGTCTCCCGGGCCACCACCGACGTGGACCGGCTCGCCACCACCGTCCGCGACGCCGTCCCCGAACTGTCGGTCGCCGTGGTCTCCCTGGTGCTGATGCTCGGGGCGCTGTTCGCCACCTCCCCGCTGCTGGCGGTCACCGCGCTGGTGGGCACGCCGGTCATCGCCTGCGGCTGCCGCTGGTACTTCCGCCGGGCCCCGCAGGCCTACCGGGACGAGTCGGCGGCGTACGCGGCGATCAACACCGTGCTGGCCGAGACCGTGGACGCCGGGCACACCGTCGAGGCGCTGCGGCTCGGCCCGGAGCGGGTCGAGTTGACGGACCGCCGGATCAGCCACTGGATCGACTGGTCCCGCTACACGCTGTGGCTGCGGGCCAACGTCTTCTTCCCGTCCATCGACTTCCCCTACGCGCTGAGCCTGGTGGCCACCCTCACCCTGGGCGGCCTCTACACCCTGCACGGCTGGACCACCCCGGGCCAGCTGACCACCGGTGTGCTGTACGCGCAGATGCTGACCGGGCCGATCGACCTGATCCTGCGCTGGTACGACGAGATCCAGGTCGGGCAGGCGTCGATGGCCCGACTGGTCGGCGTCCGGGAGATCCCCGACGCCGAGGCCGACGACACCCTGCGGCCGCAGGGCCGGGCGGTACGGGCGGACCAGGTCAGCTTCGGCTACCGCGAGGGCGCCGACGTCCTGCACGACATCACCCTCGGCGTGGCGCCGGGCGCGCGGATCGCCCTGGTGGGCCCGTCCGGCGCGGGCAAGTCCACGCTGGGGCGGCTGCTCGCGGGCATCTACACGCCGCGGGCGGGCGAGGTCACCCTGGGCGGGGCGAGGCTCTCCGAGATGCCGCCCGAGCGGGTGCGGGCCGAGGTGGCCCTGGTCAACCAGGAGCATCATGTCTTCGTCGGCACGCTGCGGGACAACCTGCGGCTGGCCCGTCCCGGCGCGGACGACCAGGAACTGCGTGCGGCGTTGGACGCGGTGGACGCGGGGCACTGGGCGGACGCTCTTCCCGACGGTCTCGACACCGCGGTCGGCTCCGGCGGCACCCAGCTCACCCCGGCCCAGGCCCAGCAACTGGCCCTGGCCCGCCTGGTCCTGGCCGACCCGCACACCCTGGTCCTCGACGAGGCCACCTCCCTGCTGGACCCCCGCGCGGCCCGCCACCTCGAACGCTCCCTGGCCCGGGTCCTGGACGGCCGCACGGTGATTGCCATCGCCCACCGCCTGCACACCGCGCACGACGCGGACCACATCGCCGTCGTGGAGGACGGCCGCATCACCGAGTACGGCAGCCACCCCGACCTCATCGCCGCCGGCGGCGCCTACGCTGCGCTGTGGCAGAGCTGGCGCGACGACGGCACGTGAACGGAGGTGCTCCAGGTTCCGCGTGACGGTGCGCACCGTGCACCTTGCTCGCGCCGTCGGAGCGCAAGAACGGGCGGACGCTGTCCGCCCGGGTCACTGGCGTACCTCCTTGATGCGGACCGGTCGGTGTTCGCGGAGCGAGGCGGTGGCGGCTTCGGCGACCCAGCCGGTTTCGACGGCGTCCGTGATGGTGCAGGGTGAGGGACGGTCGCCGCGGACGACCTCGATGAAGGCGGCGAGTTCGGCTCGGAAGGCGGCGGCGAAGCGGTCCATGAAGAAAGTGTGCGGGACACCGGACGGGAAGGTGGCGCCGGGCTCGGCGGAGCGGAGCGGGAGCTTGTCCTCCAAGCCGGCGGCGATGCTGTCGCGGGAGCCGTGGAGTTCCAGGCGGACGTCGTGACCGCGAGCGTTGTAGCGGGTGTTGGAGACGACGGCGAGGGTGCCGTCGTCCATGGTGAGGATGGTGGCGGCCGAGTCGACGTCGCCCAGGTCGCGGATCCACTCCTCGCCGCGGTTGCCGCCGGTGGCGTAGACCTCGACCACCTCGCGCCCGGTCACCCAGCGCACGGCGTCGAAGTCGTGGACGCTGCAGTCGCGGAAGATGCCGCCGGAGACGGCCGCGTAGGCGCGCGGCGGCGGGGCCGGGTCAAGGGTGGTGGAACGGATCGTGTGCAGCCAGCCGAGGGCGCCGCTGTGCAGGGCCTCGCGGGCGGCGACGAACCCGGCGTCGAAGCGGCGCGGGTAGCCGATCTGGATGGGGACGCCCCGGTCGGCGAGCAGGCGGGCCGTCCGGGCGGCCTCGGCGGCGTTCGCGGCGACCGGCTTCTCGCAGAAGACGGGCAGTCCGGCCTCGACCGCGGCCTCCAGCAGGGCGGGGTGGGCGTCGGTGGCAGCGGCGATGACGACGCCGTCCAGCCCGGCGCCCAGCAGGTCGGTGGCGGAGTCGACGGCGTGCGCGTCGAGCTTCCCGGCGATGTCGTCAGCCCGGCCGGGAACGGCGTCGGTGACCACGAGGGTGTCCACCGACGGCAGGCTGCTGAGCGTCCGGGCATGGAACGCGCCGATCCGGCCCAGCCCGATGAGTCCAATTCTCATGGCGTGTGCACCCTTTCAGTCGATGGCGCCGATGACGTTCTGGTCCCAGTCGATGACCGAGCCGGTGACCACGCCGCTGCGCTCGGAGAGCAGGAAGACGACGAAGTCGGCGATCTCGTCCACCCGCCCGAGCCGGCCCATGGGCAGGCTCTTCCCGGCCTCTTCGCGCCAGTCGTCACCGCCGCCGTGGAAGGCGCGCTGGATCGTGTCCTCGCCCTCGGTGTCCGTCCAGCCGAGGTTCAGTCCGTTGATGCGGATGCGGTCGAAGCGGTGGGCGTGGGCCGCGTTGCGGGTGAGGCCGGTCAGCCCCGCCTTGGCGGTCGCGTACGGCGCGAGATAGGGCTGCCCGCAGTGCGCCGAGGTGGAGGAGATGTTGACGATCGTCCCGGTGGCCTGCCGGGAGAGCATGTCGGCGACGGCGCTCTGCATCAGGAAGAACGGCGCTCGGAGGTTGACAGCGATGTGCGCGTCGAACAGCTCCGGTGAGGTGTCCAGCAGCGAACCGCGTGTGGTCAGGCCCGCGCAGTTGACCAGGGAATCCACCCGCCCGAATCGGCTCACCGTGGCGGCCACCGACGCCCGTGCCTGCGCGACGTCGGCGACGTCGGTCCGCACGAAGAAGGCCTCGGCCCCGGTGGCGGTGAGCTCCGCGACCAGCGCCTGGCCGGGCCCGGCACGGCGACCGGTGACGGCCACCGACGCGCCCTCCCGGGCCGCGGCCCGGGCGACGGCGGCGCCGAGGCCCTGACTGCCCCCGCTGACCAGTACGACCTTGTCGTCCAGCAGTGTCATCGTGATCTCTCCTCTGAAGGATCGGTGGCCGCCCACTCGGGGTTGGCCAGCGCCGCCGGACGCCGTCCGGCAAGTACATCGGCGACGCCCCGGGCCGCGTCGGCGAAGGTCGCGGCCGTGGCGCGGGTGCTCAGTCCCATCAGGTGCGGGGTGAGCAGCACGTCAGGGTGGTCGAAGAGCGGGTGGTGGACGGGCGGCTCGGGGTCGTAGACGTCCAGGCCGACACCGGAGAGCCGGCCCTCGACGAGCGCGTCCAGTACGGCGTCCAGATCCACCAGCCCGCCGCGACCGCAGTTCACCAGCACCGCCCCGGGCTTGACGGACGCCAGGAATCGGCGGTCCACCAGCTGGCGGGTATCGTCGGTGAGCGGCACATGCAGGGTGATGACGTCGCTGCTCGCGGCCAACTCGTCCAGATCGGGGCAGTTGACCGCGTCCGGCGGCGCGGCGAACGGGTCGTGGGCGAGCACCCGCATCCCGAACGCCTCCGCGAGCGCGGCGACCCGACGCCCGATGCGGCCGTAGCCGACGATGCCGATGGTCGCCCCGCACAGGTCGCCGACGGCGACGTCCGCGCGCCGCGCCCACTGCCCGTCCCGGACCAGCCGGGTAAGCGGTCCGAAGCGTTTGACCAGGTGCAGCGCCATGCCCAGGACGCCCTCGGCGACCGCTTGGGAGCCGCTGTCCGGGGTGATGACGACCGCGATGCCGCGCGTACTCGCCTCGGCCATGTCCACCAGGTCAACGCCGACCCCGGTGCGGGCCAGCACACGGAGGTTGGGCATCCGGTCCAGCGTGTCCTGGTCGACCACGGCGTCGGCGCGGACGATCGCTCCGACGGCCGCGGCCAGGTCGTCCGGCCCGGGGTGGGCCACGAAGGCGGCACTTCCCCGCAGGGGTCCTGCCACCAGGACGGGATCGACATTGCCGAGGGCTACGACGGTGGGACTAGACACGGGTCGCCTCGCTGTGCGGCTGCCGCCCGTAGGTGGCGTCCGGGACGGTACTGACGGGGTGCCAGCGTCCGTCCTCGGCCGAGGCGGCGACGGCGGCGAGGACCTCGGCGTCCTGATGGGCGTCGTGGATGGTGGCGTTGCGCCGTTCGCCGCCGCTCAGCGCGGTGAGGAACTTCTTCGCCTCGATCACCTTGAGGTCGTCGAAGCCCATGCTGTTCGCCGGTCCGGGCTGGAACCGGGCGTAGTCGCCCATCGAGGCGTTGGCGAGGACCGTGGTGTAGCCGATGTTGGGTCCGCCGCGCCCGAGGCAGAGCCGGAACTCGTTCAGCTGCTCGAAGTTCCAGGACGCGGAGCCATCGGTGCCGTAGACCTCGATGGCGAGTCCGCACTGCGGGCCGACGATGACGCGGGAAGCCTCGATGGTGCCGACGGCGCCGGTGGTGTACGGGCCGGGGGCGAAGCGGACCAGCGCGGCGGCGTGGTCGTCGTTCTCGACCGGCGCCATCTCGCCGTCCTCGATGACGGCGAAGTGCGTGCCGGAGCCCATGGGCAGCACCGGCCGCTCGGTGTGCACGGTGGAGAGCAGCGAGCTGACCTCGCCGATCGGTCCGACGACGTACTGGACCAGGTCGACGACGTGGCTGAGCAGGTCGCCGAGTGCGCCGCTGCCGGCCAACTCGCGGCGGAAGCGCCAGGAGAGAGCGCCCTTGGGCTCGGCCGCGTAGCCGCAGTAGAAGACGGAGCGGATGTTGGTGATCCGGCCGAGCGTGCCGTCCGCGACCAGTGCGCGGATGCGCTCGACGGCGGGTGCGCCACGGTAGTTGTAGCCGATGGAGGTCTCGACGCCGGCCGCCCGCGCGGCGGCGGCGACCTCGGCGGTCTCGGTGACGTCCCGTCCGACCGGCTTCTCGATCCAGAACGGCTTGCCCGCCCGCGCGGCGGCGACCGCGACCTCGCGGTGCACATGGTTGGGCGCGCAGATGGAGACGATGTCGACCTCGGGGTCGGCGAGGACGGCCCGGTAGTCGGTGGAGACGCGGGCGTAGCCGAGCACGTCGCGGGCGTAGGCGGCCCGGTCGGGTGCGGTGTCGGCGGCGTGCACCAGCCTGGGCCGGACGCCGAGTTCGGGGTAGACGACGGGGAGGGACTGGTAGGCGCGGGTGTGCAGCTTGCCCATCCAGCCGGCGCTGATCAGACCCACGCCGAGCGTTGCCGCGCCGTCGGAGCCGTCGGGGTGGTGACCGTTGACCATGGTTGTTGCTCCAGAGGTGGTCAGGACGCGGTGCGTGCCTGGGCGAGGTGGGCGGTGACGGCGGCGGCGAGGAGTGTTGCGTCGGAGCCGATACCGACGAAGGTCCAGCCTTCGGCGATCCGGGCCGCCGCCCCGGCGCCGTCGTTGACCAGCAGGCCGCATGCCTTGCCGTGCGCGGCGGCGGCCGCGCGGACCCGGTCGAGTGCGGCGAGGTAGCGGGGGGCGGTGAGCTGTCCGGGGAGGCCGAGGTCGTGGCTGAGGTCGCGCGGGCCGACGAACAGTACGTCGGCGCCGTCCAGTGCGGCGATCTTGTCGACCTCGTCCAGGGCGGCGACCGACTCGATCTGCACCACGCCGAGGAGTTCGCTGTCGCTGCGCTCCAGCGCGGCGGGGTCGAGGCCGAAGCGGCAGGCGCGGTTGTAGGTGGCCACGCCCCGGTCGCCGAGCGGTGGGTAACGCAGGTGCCGCAGCGCGGCGGCGACCTCGTCCGCGCTGTCCAGGCGCGGCAGCATCACGCCGGCGGCGCCCAGGTCGAGCACCCGCCCGACGCGGATGCGCGCGGCGGACTCGACGCGGACGATGGTCGGCACCCCGTAGGCGGCGGCGGCCGGGACGAGGGCGCGCAACTGCTCCTCGCCGCCCGCGCCGTGTTCCAGGTCGAGCAGCAGCCAGTCGAGGCCGGCGGCGGCGCAGACCTCGCCGGCGACGGCGGATGCGGTGCCGATGAAGGTGCCCACCGTCGTGTCCCCGGCGGCCAGCCGTCGGCGCAGGCGCCCGTGGTCCAGTGGCGAGGAGGTCATCCGAACCACCTCTGCCCGGCGAGCCCGGCCTCGTACTCGGCACGCAGCGCGGCGACGGTCGGCTGCTCGGCGACCTCGGCGGGGGCGACGTCCCACCAGACGCCCGCGCCCGGCAGGTCGGCGTGCGGGATCACGGGGACGACGATGACCACCGGGCCCTGGTGCCCCCGGGTGGTGGCGAGGGCCTCGGCGACCTCGTCGGCCGTGGTGGCCCGGACGGCGTGCGCGCCCAGCCCGGCGGCGATGCCGACCAGGTCGACGTCGAGGTAGTCGCTCTCCAGCCGGGCGGGTTTGCCGTCGGCCAGGTCCAGCGCGCCGTCCCGGTAGCGGAACTCGTTGCCGAACTCGGCGCCGCTGCGGCCCATCTGGAGGCGGTGGATGACCTGGTAGCCGTGGTTCTCGGCGATGACGACGGTGATGGCGGCGCCTTCCTGCGCGGCGGTGACCAGTTCGGTGGGCGCCATCAGGAAGGTGCCGTCGCCGATGAAGGTGGTGACGCGGGCCTCCGGCCGGGGTTCGGCGAGTCTGACGCCGATCGCGGCGGGCAGCTCGTAGCCCATGCAGGAGAAGCCGAACTCCAGGTGGCACTGGCGGCCCTCGGTGGCGTCCCAGACCTTCTGCAGGTCTCCGGGCGGTCCTCCGGCGGCGGCGATGACGGTGTCCCCGGGCTGGGCGTGCTCCTGCAGCAGTCCGATGAGCTGGCCCTGGGTCAGCACCGCGTCGGTGTCGGTGACGACGTCGGAGTCGGCGGGCACCGCGGCCTTGTCGAACGGGACGCGCGGGTCGATGGCCCGGGCGCGTACCGGGGTCCACGCGGCGTCCGCCGCTTCGACGCGCTGCCGCCAGGCGGCGGGAGCGGCGATCCGTCGGGCTTCGAGCTCGTCGGCGAGGGCGGCCAGGGCGCGCTTGGCGTCGGCCACGATGCCGACCGCGCCCAGCCTTCCCGCGTCCTGGACGTCCAGGTTGATGCTGGCGAAGCGCACGCCGTGGTGCTGGAAGAGAGAGTGCGAAGCGGTGGCGAAGTCGGTGAGCCGGGAGCCCACGGTGAGGACGAAATCGGCCTCGCGCGCCAGCTCGTTGACGGCGGGAGTGCCTTCCAGACCGATGCCGCCCAGCTGCCACCAGGCACGCCGCTGGACGGCGCCCTTGCCGCCGAAGGTCTCGGTGACCGGGATGCCCGCCAGCTCGGCCAGCCGCTCCAGCTCGGGCGTGGCACCGGAGTAGTGGACGCCCCCGCCCGCGATGATCAGCGGCCGCTGGGCCTGCGCGAGCAGCGAGGCGACCTGCGCCACCTCGTCCGGGTCGGCGGCCGGGCGGCGGATCCGCCACACCGTGTCGCGGAACAACGCGGTCGGGAAGTCGTACGCGTGCGACTGCACGTCCTGCGGCAGCGAGAGGACGACGGCACCGGCCAGGACGGGGTCGGTGAGCACCCGCATCGCCGCCGGGAGGGCCGTCAGCAGCTGCTCGGGCCGGGTGATCCGGTCGAAGAAGCGGGCCAGCGGCCGGAACGCGTCGTTGACGGAGAGGTCCGCCTCGGTGGGGTGCTGGAGCTGCTGCAGCACCGGTCCCTGACGGCGGGTCGCGTAGGTGTCGCCGGGGAGAAGCAGCACCGGCAGCCGGTTGACGGTGGCCAGGCCCGCGCCGGTGACCATGTTGAGTGCGCCGGGCCCGACCGAGGCGGTGACGGCGAGGGTGGCGTGGCGGCGGGTGTGCTTGGCGTAGCCGGTGGCCATGTGGACGAGTGCCTGTTCGTTGCGGCCCTGGACGAACGGCATCCGGTCCGAGAACTGGTCGAGCGCCTGGCCGAGTCCGGCGACGTTGCCGTGGCCGAAGATGCCGAGGGTGGCCGGGATGAGCCTCCGCAGTTCGCCGTCGGCGTCGCTGTACTGGTGCGAGAGGTAGGCGACGGTGGCCTGGGCCACGGTCAGCCGGGTGGTGGGTTCGGGGTGGGGCGCGCTCACGAGGGGTCTTCCTTCCTTGGGTGCGTCAGGCGTGGACAGCGGGTGCTACCAGGGACGGCCGTGCAGGATGACGGTCTTGACCTCGGTCATCTCCTCGACGGCGGCGCGCGGTCCCTCCTTGCCGATGCCGCTGCCCTTGAGCCCGCCGTAGGGCATCAGGTCGGCACGCCACAGGGGCGTCCAGTTGATGTGGACGGTGCCCGCGTCGATCTCCCGGATGGCCCGTACGGCGCCGCTGACGTCGCTGGTGAAGATGCCCGCGCCCAGCCCGTAGGCGGTGCCGTTGGCCTGGTCGATCGCCGACCGCCAGTCCTCGGCGGTGCTGACGGCGACGGCGGGGCCGAACAGTTCGTCCTGGCTGAACGGCGAGCCGGGGGCCACGTCCGCGACCACCGCGGGTGCGATGACCGCGCCGTCCCGCTCTCCGCCGGTCAGCAGCCGGGCGCCGCCCGCGACCGCGGCGGCGATGGACGCGCGGACGCGTTCCGCCTCCTGCTGCGTGATCAGTGTGCCCATCCCGGTCTCCGCCGACGCGGGATCGCCGGTGCGGATGGCTTCGACCTTGGGCACCAGCGCGTCCAGGAAGTCACGGCTGATCGCCGGGTGGGTGATGACGCGCTGCACGGAGATGCAGACCTGGCCGGCGTTGATGTAGCCGCCGAGGGCGATCGCCGACGCGGCGGCCTCCAGATCGGCGTCCGGCAGTACCACGACCGGGCAGGAGGCCCCCAGTTCCAGCGACAGTTTCTTCACGCCCGCCATGCGGGTGATGTGCTCGCCGGTCCTGGTCGAGCCGGTGAAGGAGACCTTGCGCACCCGGGGGTCCGAGACCAGTGCGTCGCCGAGCACTCCACCCGGCCCGGTCAGTACCGAGAGCACGCCCTCCGGCAAGCCCGCGTCGACGAAGCACGCGGCCAGTGCGAGCGCGGTCAGCGGTGTCGTCCGGGCGGGCTTGAGCACGACGGCGTTCCCGGCGGCCAGCGCGGGTGCGAGCTTGTGCAGGACCAGCAGCGCGGGGTAGTTGAACGGGGTGATGGCGACGACCACTCCGCAGGGCTGGTGGACCGTGAACCCGATCTTGTCGTGTCCGGTCCCCCGGTTGGCGTCCAGCGGCAGCGTGTCGCCGTACAGGTGGGCGCCCTCGAACGCGGCCAGCCGGATGATCTCGCCGGAGCGGCCCGCCTCCCCGGTCGCCTCGGTGATCGTCTTGCCGGTCTCGGCGCTGATCAGCCGCGCCGTCTCCGCGGCGCGCCGGTCGGCCAGGTCGGCCGCGCGGAAGAGTATCCGCATCCGCTCGTGAGCCGGCGTCGCACGCCAGACGGCCGCACCCGACTCGGCCGCCGCCAGCGCCGCCTCCACGTCCTTCAGTCCGGCCACCGGCACGGCGCCGACGGCCGCGCCGTCGAACGGAGAGGTCACCTCCTCGGCCGCGCCTGACGCCGCAGGCGTCCAGGCGCCGCCGATCAGCATGTCCACCATGACAACTACCTATCTTTGAGAGCTACTTACAAGACGGGGTTACCGGGCGCGGGATCAGCGGGTCGCGCTGAACGCTGCGTCGAACTGCCGGTCGGACGCCTCCGCAGCCACCGACCGGACGTAGCGCAGCGCCTCCGGCGCGGCGGTCTCCCGGTCCAGGCCGACGTCCTCCCACTCGACGGAGAGCGGGCCGTCGTAGCCGATGCGGTTGAGCGCGCGCATGATCTCCTCCCAGTCGATGCCACCGCGCCCGACGGTGCGGAAGTCCCAGCCCCGTCGGGGGTCGCCGAAGGGGAGGTGGGAGGCGATGATGCCGTTGCGGCCGTCGAGGCGGCGGGTGGCGTCCTTGCAGTGCACATGGGTCACGCGCCCGCCGTGGCCCTCCAGGAAGGCGACCGGGTCGACCTGCTGCCAGTGCAGGTGGCTGGGGTCGAAGTTGATGCCGAACGCGGGATGCTGCATGGCGGCGAGCGTGCGCTCGGTGGTCCAGTAGTCGTAGGCGATCTCGGCGGGGTGGATCTCCAGGCCGAAGACGACGCCCTCGGCCTGGAAGACGTCCAGGATCGGGGTCCAGCGCTCCACGAAGTCGTCGAAGCCCGCGTCGATGGTCTCCGCAGAGACGGGCGGGAAGCCGGCCAGCATGTACCAGATGCTGGAGCCGGTGAAGCCGTTCACCCGGGTGACGCCGAGGGCGGCGGCGGCCCGCGCGGTGTCGGCCATCTCGTCGGCGGCCCGCGCCCGCACGCCCTCGGGCTCACCGTCGCCCCACACGTGCGGCGGCAGCACGTCACGGTGCCGGTGGTCCAGGGGGACGTCGCAGACGGCCTGGCCGGCCAGGTGGTTGGAGATCGCCCAGACGCCGAGGCCGTGGCGTTCCAGGAGGGCGCGCTGCCGCTTGGCGTACCCGGGGTCGGTGACGGCCTGGCGGACGTTGAAGTGGTCTCCCCAGCAGGCAAGTTCGAGGCCGTCGTAACCCCACTGGCCTGCCTTCGCGGCGAGTTCGTCGATCGGCATGTCGGCCCACTGGCCGGTGAAGAGCGTGACGGGACGTCGGCTCATGGTGAATGCTCCGATTCAAGCGGTGCGGGTGCGCAGCCACAGCTGCGCCGGACGATGAGGTCGAGTGGCACCCGTGTCTCGGTGGTTCCGGTCTTCGGCGCCCCGCCGGACTTGGCCGCGTCGATCGCGTCCAGCAGCATCCGGGCGCCGATCTCGCCGAGTTCGCGGTCGTGTCGGCCGAGGGCGGTCATCGGTGGGTCGAGCAGGTCGCTGGAGACCGGGTCGTCGAAGGAGACCAGGGCGATCTCCGTGCCGACTCCGTGCCGGTCGGCACGGAGCTGGCGGAGCGCGCCAAGAGCGAGGGTGTCGGCTGCGGCGACAATGGCGGTGGGCGGCTGGTCCAGCCGCATGAGTTCGGTCACCGCCCGCTGCGCACTGGCCTCGGTCCACTCGTAGTCGCCGTAGGCCAGGTACTCCGGGGGCACCGGCAGCAGCAGCCTGCCCATGACGTTGCGGAAGGCTTCCAGCCGCTCGGTGGCGGGTGCGTTCTCCAGGCGCTGGGACCGGTCGGCCAGGCCGGTCGGCGCGCCCAGGAAAGCGATCCTGGTGTGGCCGTGTACCACCGCCAGGTGTTCCACGAGGGCGCTCATCCCTCCGGCGTTGTCCGGGCTGACGTAGCCCAGGCCGGTGTCCCGGATGACGTGGTCGAAGAAGACGACCGGTCCCCAGTCCGGAACGTAGCCGCCGGTGGTGGCGATCAGCAGACCGTCGACCTGGCGGGCCTGCAGGGTGCGCAGGGCGGCGGTCTCGTGCTGGGCGTCGCGCTCGGTGTTCATCACGACGACCTGGTAGCCGGCCGCTTCGAGCACGTTCTGTGCCGCCTTCAGCACCTGGGCGTAGAAGGCGATGGCGATGTCGGGAACGATGACGCCGATGAGCATGGACGACTGGGTGCGCAGGGACCGTGCGGAGATGTTCCGCCGGAAGCCCAGCGCGGTGGCCGCCTCGACGACCTTCCGCTGGGTGTCCCCCGTGATGCGGGGGTTTCCGTCCAGCGCCCGGCTGACCGTGGATACGGACACACCGGCCATCGCGGCGACGTCGTTGAGGGTGGGACGGCGTCGGCGGGACGGATCGACCGGACCGGGGGTCTGGTCCTGGATGGAAGGCATCGGGGCTCCTTGCACGGGCGGTCTCTGGGTGAGTAGTCCTACGTGGTCGCTCGGGCAAAGAGACTGCCACGAGTGAGGATCGAATCCACGGTCGCCGCGAGGACGAGGATGGACCCCTCGGCGACGTACTTGACCACGGTCTGCGCACCGATCAGGTCGAGGCCGTTGGAGATGGAACCGATCACCAGGGCACCGAGCAGCGCGTCCCAGACGCTGCCGCGCCCGCCGAAGAGGCTCGTCCCGCCGATCACGGCCGCGGCGATGGACTCCAGCAGCACCGTGCCGGTGCCGGAGGAGGCCGACACGCCGAGCAGGCGCGAGGCGGCGAGGATGCCGCCCAGCGCGGCCAGCGCACCCGCCAGGCTGAACGCGATCATCTTGGCCCGGGCCACGGGGATGCCCGCCCTACGGGCGGCGTCCGGGTTGCCGCCGACGGCGTAGAGATGCACGCCGAAACGGGTCTGCGTGGTGAGGTAGCTGAAGACTGCCAGCAGTACGAAGAGGATCACCACCGGCAGGGGTACGCCGAGGTAGCTGTTGAGCACCGCCACGGCCGTGGCGCCGGCGGCGGCGACCAGGACGCCGGGGACGGCCACCGTGCGCGCCAGGCTCACGTCCTTGCCACGGCGCCGGGACTCGCGCACAGCCAGCAGGCGCAGCAGGACGAAGGCGGCGACGCCGACGACCATCAGCGCCCAGCCCAGGGCGGGTGGCAAGTAGGTGCTGGAGAGCGTGGCGATGCCGGTGCCGAAGAGGCTGACCTGTCCGGTGCCGCCGGGCAGCAGCACCAGGATCGCGCCCAGCAGCGCGAGTTGGGCGCCCAGCGTGACGACGAAGGACGGCACCCCGAACTGGGTGACGATCGCTCCCTGGACCAGGCCGATCGCCGCCCCGACCGCGACCCCGGCCAGCACGGCGAGCCAGGCGGACCAGTGGTGGTTGACCACGAGGATCGCGGTGAGCGTCGCCGAGGCGCCGCTGTTGGCGGCGACCGAGAGATCGATCTCGCCGAGCAGCAGGACGAAGACGATGCCCAGCGCGATCGTCGCGGTGACGACGATCTGCACCAGCAGGCCGGTGAGATTGCGGCTCCCCAGGAAGGCGCTGTTCTGGGTGGTGAAGAAGGCCCAGATCACGGCCAGCATGAGAAGGACAGGCACGAATCGGTACTGTCCGGCGATGGCCTCCAGCGCCCTCCGGCGGTTGTACCTGCGCTCCTCGATGCGCGCGGCGGGCGGCGGGGACGGAGTTGCGGCGACAGCTGCGGGCGAATGGTTCGATGTGGTCATGGTGCCGAGATTCCTGTGATGGCGGCGACGAGTTGGTCCGAGTTGGTGGTCCGTTCGGTGTTGTCGAACTCGGCGACCTTGCTGCCCAGGCGCAGCACGACGATGCGGTCGGCGATGTCCAGGACGTCGCGCAGGGCGTGCGAGATGAGCACGATCGCGCAGTCGTGCTCCTCGCGCAGCCGGCGGATCAGGCTGAGCACGCCGGTGCTCTGCTCGACGCCGAGCGCTGCGGTCGGCTCGTCCATCAGCACGAGCCGCGGGTCGGAGAGCGTGGACCGGCAGACCGCGATGGACTGGCGCTGGCCGCCGGAGAGACGGCCGACGGGCGTGCGCAGCGAGGGGATCTTCGCGCCCAGACGGCGGATGGTCTCCTGGGCCCGGTGCTCCATGTCCGCGCGGCGCAGACGCCCGCCGTGCAGCAGGGGCCGGGCCTCCTCCCGTCCGAGGAAGAGGTTCTGGACGGTGTCGAGGTTGTCGCACAGGGCGAGGTCCTGGTAGACGGTCTCGATGCCGAGCGCAGTGGAGTCGGCCGGGCGGCGCAGCTCGACCGGCTTGCCGTCGATGAGGATCTCGCCTCCGTCAGCGGGCTGCAGTCCGGAGATGATCTTCATCAGCGTCGATTTTCCGGCGCCGTTGTCGCCGACCACGGCCACGATCTCGCCATGGCCGACAGCGAGGTCGATGCCCTCCAGGGCGTGCACGCCCCCGAAGACCTTGAACACCCGGCGGAGTTCGAGGAGCGGGACCGCCGTGGTCACGGCGGCAGTGCCGGTGCTCATGGCGACTCCTTCTTGCAGGTCGCGGTCGCGGCGGTGGGGCCGGTGCAGATCTGCTTCCAGGTCCAGACGCCGTCCTTGACGAGCGTTCCGACCGTGTCGGCGTGCAGGTTCTGGACGGGCAGGAAGGCCGCCGGGACGCCGGGCTTCATGAACCCGTTGTCCACATAGCCGTCGACGTCACTGCTGTTGATCTTGCCGGTCTTGAGGAGCTGCACCGTCAGATCGGCGGCCTTGGCGGCCTGCAGCTTGAACGGCTTGTAGACCGTGTCGTACTGGTAGCCGAGCAGGATGTACTGGACCGCCTGCAGGTTGGCGTCCTGACCACCGACCACCGGCACCTTGCCGGCCAGACCCTGGGCGTTGAGCGCCGCGATGACACCGCCGGCGGTGCCGTCGTTCATGACCACGACGCCGTCCAGGTGGTTGCCGGTCTTGGTCAGACACTGCTCCATCTCGGTCTGTGCCTTGGCCGGGTCCCAGTTGGGCGTGTAGGTCTCGCAGGCGACCTTGACCTTCCCGGCCGCGATGAGCGGCTGGAGGTACTGGTCCTGGCCCTTCTTGTACTGGGTGGTGCCGTAGTCGCCCTGGTTCCCGTAGATGCGGGCGATGATCTTGGGCTTGGCCGTGGTACCGGCGGAGAGCTGCGCGGCAGCGTCCTTGCCCTGGTTCTGGCCGACCGACAGCGAGTCGAAGACGACCTGCGCCGCCGCGTTCCCGCCACGCGCGTCGTGGTCGTAGAGCAGCACGGGGACCTTGGCGGCGGACGCCTGCTGCAGCGCGCCGCCGGCGATATAGGGGTCGGCCGCGACCAGCACGATCGCGGACGCACCGCCCGCGATGGCGGTCTCGACCTGCTGGACCTGCTTCTGCGGGTCGTCCTCGGCGTTCTGGATGACGACCTTGACGCCGGGCATGTCCTTCTGCATCGCCGCCTGGAAGTCCGGGCCGTCCTGGGTGGTGAAGCGGACGGTCGTGGTGTCGGGCAGCAGCATGTAGACGGTCTTGCCGCCGCCGGAGCTGCTGCTCCCGGTGCCGGAGGCACAGGAGGCGAGCAGCAGGGCGGTCGCCGACAGGGCGGTCAGGCGGACGGCGAGTCTTCGGGGTCTGGGCGAACGGCTCATGGATAACACTCCTTCGTGGATCCGGCCCTCGGGTGTGCAAACCTTTGCACCCATGTTTCGGGGAGGTCAATACCCTGTGCAGAAGAAGGTGCGAGGCACGAGATAACGTTTGCACGCCGACGGCGTACGAGGGCGCGGCGACCGTCGTCGGCGACGGCGGGAACGGCGGTGTCGCTGGAGTCGGTGAGCACGAGACCGTGGAACCCGGAGGTGCATGGTTGCTCGCGCAGTTCCCCGCGCCCCCAGGTAGGTGCAATCTCCCCTCAGCGGTTCAGTTGCCCCTCAGTTCGGTGCATGGTCGGCGCTGTGGGTGTCGAAGACCTTGGGGCGGGCTGAGCGCAACGCAGTTGTGATTGCGCCGAGGAGGACGGCGTCGTCGCCGAGCTCGCTGGGGGCGACGCGGGGCCGCAGCGGGGTGAGCAGGTGGAGGGTGTCCTCCACCGTCTGCAGCAGCAGGTCCGCGCTGTGGCCGACGCCGCCGCCCAGGACCACCAGGTCCGGGTCCAGGACGGAGGACACCGCCGCGACGACATGCGCCAGCCGCTCCCCCTCCTGCCGCACCGCGGCCCCCCCGCGGGGTCGCCCTTCCGCGCCGCCTCGAACACCTGCTTGGCGGTGAGCGCCTGCGCGCCCGTCATCCCGAGCTCGCGGGCCCCGCGGACCACGGCTTCGCCGGACACCGCGTCCTCCAGGCTGCCCCGCCGCGGCGCGCCCTCCACCGGGGATGGGCCGGACGGCGGCATCGGGTTGGTCAGCAGCGGCAGGAAGCCGATCTCGCCGGCCGCGCCGTGCGCCCCGCGGAACAGCTCGCCGTCGGCCACCACGCCCATGCCGAGCCCGGTGCCGATGAGGATGTAGACGAAGAGCCGGCTGTCCTTCCCCGCGCCGCAGGCGTACTCGCCGATCGCGGCCAGGTTGGCGTCGTTGTGCAGGGTCAGCGAGGTGCCCAGGCCCTCCCGCATCCCGGCGACCAGGCCGCTGCGGCCCCACCCGGGCAGGTTGACCGCGTAGCGGACCCGTCCGGTCTGCTCGTCGAATACCCCGGGAGCGCCGACCACGGCCTCGACGATGTCGCCCCGCTCGAGACCGGTCCGACCAGTCCTCGACTCCTGCGATAAGTAAAGATACTTAACTTTTCCCGGGCGGCGGCATCCAGCGAGCGGGGCCCGCCGTGCCTGCCCAGAATGAGTGCATGGCCAGGAAGAGCGACACCGCAGTGGGCCGCAAGATCGGCGGGCTGACCGTCAATGCGCGGATGGTGGTCTTCGCGGTCGTCGCGATCCTCGCCGTCTGGTTCATCCTGATGAACACCTCCTCGGTGAAGATCCACCTCTGGGGCCTCTCCACGGTCAGCTCGCCGCTGTGGCTGGTGCTGGCGGTGATCCTGGTGGCCGGGATGCTGCTGGGGTGGTTCGTGCGGCGGTACCGGGACCGCGGCTAGGGGTACCGGAAGAGGCGTGCGAGGCTCCGGTTGCGCCCCCGTGAGGTGACCCCCGCCACATGGCCGGGGTCGTCCACGAAGCCCGATAGTTGATCCTTTCCTCACCTGGGAACAACCTGTCGTTCACCTGGGGGAGGGCTGTCCCCCACTTCGCCGGGGTCGGCGCCCAGCAGGTGTTTATCCCCTGCTCACACCCCTATGTCCGGATTTCGAAACAAGTGGAATCCGGTGTTTCGGTTGTCCCGGCGCGGGGTAGTCCCGCGCCCGAAACGGCAACACGAACGGTGTTCGACTACGGAGCCGCATAGTAATAGGGGCCTTGGACCTGGGCCGACGACCCGCTAAGAATGGCGAAGTCGTCACGGCGGCCCCGCTGATCGCAGTACCGATCGGAGTACTGATCCAGCGGGGCCGCCTTCATCCGGCACCAGCCGAAACCGGGGTGCCCCAGGCGCTGATCCGACTCCCCAGGGCACCTGTCCCGCCCTGAGGAATCAGTCGGCCAGCCGTCGAGCCAGCCGATTGAGGTCCTCTCCCATGCACCGCAAGCCTGTTCTTCGTGTGCCCAGGCGCACGGCTGCCATCATCGCCGCAGTCTCCGTGAGTGGCCTGGCCGTCGCCGGCGCCGTGGTCGCCGAAACCTCCGCCGCGACCCCGACCGCCGCCGTCTCGCAGGTCGACAGCCTGCAGAAGGTCGCCGACCTGCAGGCCGCCGCTTCCGCCTCGGCTTCCGCGTCCGCCCAGGCCGCCGCCGAGAAGGCCGCTGTCGCCAAGGCCGCGGCTCTGAAGGCCGCCGCTGTCCGGGCCTCCGCGTCCGCCTCCGCCGCCGCCAAGGCCGCTGCCGACAAGGCTGCCGCGGAGAAGGCTGCTGCCGCCAGGGCCGCTGCGGAGAAGGCCGCAGCCGAGAAGGCTGCCGCTGCCAAGGCCGCCGCCGACAGGCTCGCCGCCGAGAAGGCCGCCGCCCGGGCCGCAGCCGCTGCCACGCAGGCCGCCTCCCGGTCGCAGACCCGGACCACCCTCAGTGGCAGCCCGCAGTCGATAGCCGCGCAGATCGTCCCGGCCGACCAGCTGGCCTCCTTCGACGAGATCATCTCCCACGAGAGCGGCTGGGACGTCCACGCCACCAACGCCTCCTCCGGCGCCTACGGCCTGGGCCAGGCCCTGCCCGGCTCCAAGATGGCCTCGGCCGGCTCCGACTGGCAGAACAGCGCCGAGACCCAGATCCGTTGGGCCCTCAGCTACATGAACGACCGCTACGGCAGCCCGAACGCCGCCTGGCAGTTCTGGCAGGCCAACAACTGGTACTGACAGCCCTGCTCCTGGCCGTTACCCCGCGAAACCTGACCGGCAAGGTGCTACGAAGGGTCCTCCGCGACGGGGCCGTCCTCGGCGGCGGCCTCGGCCGGCGCCGCCTCGGACCTTGACGCGGCGTCGCGCAGCTTCAAGGCCTCCTCCAGGGTGGGCGACTGCTCCCAGATGCTGTGGAAGGCCAGCCGCAGGGTCTCCGCCAGCGAGGGGTGGCGGATCACCAGCGCGGTGGTGGCGCCGGTCCTGGCCACCGGGTCGGGCATGTCGCACAGCACCGTGGAGCCGTCCGTGACGATCAGCTTCAACGGCAGGCTGTCGGCGATCCTGATCTCCTCGCCGACCTCGGCGAAGCGGCGGATGACCTCCAGCATCGCCGGGTCGTCCAGCACGTCGCGGCTGTAGAGCGCGCGGTTGGTGCGGCCGGCCGCGTGCATCCGGGCGGTGGCCTCCAGGCCCGCGGTGTTCTCGGACGGGGTCACCCACGGCGGACGGGAGAAGCTCAGCAGCTCGCGCTCGGCCTCGGACTGGATCCGGGCGAAGCGCTCGCTGATGTCGGCCGCGTCCCGCAGCACCTCGACGTAGTCCAGCGGGTCGGTGTGGGTGCGGCCGCTGTCCCAGGTCGGCAGCAGCTCCCGGGCGAGCTCGTCGGAGAGCCGCTCCAGCCGGCCCAGGGACCGGCGCTGCTGCTCCATCAGCCGGTCGACGGCGATCTCGGGGGCGACCGCGGAGTAGCCCGCCACCCGTCCCGGGTGCAGGACCGCGAGTTGGCGCCGGGTCAGGCCCTCCAGTACGTCGTACACCCGCTGCCTGGGCACCTGCGCCTCGCGGGCGACCTCCGCCGCAGTGAACACGTCACGCCGGATCAGCGCGAGATACACCCGCGCCTCGTAGTTGGTGAGGCCGAGCTCTTCGAGGTCCGCTGCGCGCCTGTCGTCCGTTTGCATGGAGGCACCGTAGCGGCGATGGTCCCCGCTTTGGCAAGCCGTGTCCACGTCCTGGTTGAAAGACCCCTCTCACAGGATTTTCCCAGGGAAGTGTGCTGATCGCTGAGAACTTCTTGTGGGCTTGTCATGTGTTCGCTAATCTTCTCGGCGCTGAGCACCACTCAACGGGGTGTCAGGTACCATGCGTTGTCATGTGCCTGACGCTACCCCCGGTCGGTGGCGAGCCGCCCCACGAGGGCGTTTCGGATGCCGGCCTCACCCCCCTGGAGGGCCGTCTGTTGCACACCCCCAGCACCACTCGTCGAGGACTGCGCAGAGCCGCAGTCGCCGCAATATCCGCCGCCGCGCTCGTCGGCGGGTTCTTCGCGGCTGCCGCCCCGGCGGGCGCGGCCACCAGCCAGAGCGGGTCATCCGCCGCGGTTCACGTCAAGCGGCTCTGCTCCGCTCCGGCGCACACGCACCAGATGGCCTGCCTCGCGCTGGCCAGGACCGATGTGACCCAGCCCGCGGCGTTCAAGGCCAACGCGATCTCCCCGCTGGCCACCCCTTCGGGCTACGGCCCGACCAGTCTGAAGAGCGCCTACGCCCTGCCGGCCAACGGCGGCTCCGGCGCCACGGTGGCCATCGTGGACGCCCTGGACGACCCCAACGCGGAGTCCGACCTGGCCGCCTACCGCAGCCAGTACGGGCTCTCCGCCTGCACCACCGCCAACGGCTGCTTCAAGAAGGTCGACCAGACCGGCGGCACCAGCTACCCGACCGCCGACTCCGGCTGGGCCGGGGAGATCTCGCTGGACCTGGACATGGTCTCCGCGGTCGCCCCCGCCGCCCACATCATCCTGGTCGAGGCCAGCTCGGCGAACATGAGCGACCTGGGCACGGCCGTCAACGAGGCCGTCGCCCTGGGCGCCAAGTACGTCTCCAACAGCTACGGCGGGTCCGAGGACTCCACCGATACCAGCTCCGACTCCAGCTACTTCAACCACCCGGGCGTGGCGATCACCGTCTCCGCCGGTGACAGCGCCTACGGCGCCGAGTACCCGGCCGCCTCCAAGTACGTCACCTCGGTCGGCGGCACCTCGCTGTCGACCTCGTCCAACTCCCGCGGCTGGACCGAGAGCGTGTGGTCCACCAGCAGCACCGAGGGCACCGGCTCCGGCTGCTCCTCCTACGACGCCAAGCCGACCTGGCAGACCGACACCGGCTGCTCCAACCGCACCATCTCCGACGTCTCCGCCGTCGCCGACCCCGCCACCGGCGTGGCCGTCTACGACAGCTACGGCGCCTCCGGCTGGCAGGTCTACGGCGGCACCAGCGCCTCCTCCCCGATCATCGCCAGCGTCTACGCCGACGCGGGCACCCCGGGGACGAGCGACTACCCCGCCAAGTACCCGTACCAGCACACCAGCGCCCTCAACGACGTCACCAGCGGCAGCAACGGCAGCTGCTCCCCGGCCTACCTCTGCACCGCCGAGGTCGGCTACGACGGTCCCACCGGTCTGGGCACCCCCAACGGCCTGACCGCCTTCGCCGCCGGGACCAGCACCGGCAACACCGTGACCGTCACCAGCCCCGGCACCCAGAGCACCACTGTCGGCACCGCGGTCTCGCTGCAGATCAGCGCGTCCGACTCGGCCGGCTCCACGCTGACCTACTCGGCCACCGGCCTGCCGGCCGGACTGTCCATCAGTTCCTCCACCGGCCTGATCTCCGGCACCCCGACCACGGCGGGCACCTCCTCGGTGACCGTGACCGCCACCGACGCCACCGGGGCCTCCGGCAGCGCCTCCTTCAGCTGGACCGTCTCCACCACCGTCACCGGCGGCGTGACCAACGGCGGCTTCGAGACCGGCACCCTGTCCGGCTGGACCTCGACCGGGACCACCGCGGTCACCACGTCGGCCGCCCACAGCGGCAGCTACGGCGCGATGGTCGGCTCCACCAGCCCGTCCAACACCTCCTCGGTGGCGCAGACCTTCACCGCGCCCACCGGCAGCACCAAGCTGTCCTTCGACTACAACGTGACCTGCCCGGACACCGTGACCTACGACTGGGCCACCGCCACGCTGAAGGACAACACCTCCGGGACCACCACCACGGTGCTGGCCAAGACCTGCGTGTCCTCCTCCGGCTGGATCACCAAGTCCGCCACGATCACCGCGGGCCACTCCTACACCCTCACCCTGACCAGCAAGGACGACAACTACACCGGCGACCCCACGTACACCTACTACGACAATGTGACTGTCTCCTGACACTCACCTGACCTGCGCCGATGTCACACAGGCTGCCCCTGCCACGGGTTTCCCGCGGCAGGGGCAGTCCTGCTTGTCCCCCCTGGGGAAAGGACGGCGTTCCGGATTGTCGGTGCCGCGCGATACGGTGCCCACCTGCTCGCATCCGAGCAGCGAACGGTGAACCACCCAGGAGCACAGCCACCCATGTCCGACTCCCCGGTCGACACAGCGACCGAACCCACCGCGACCCCACCCGAGCCCGTACCGGAGGCGCCCGGCGACGGTCCCCACTACCTGAGCCACAAGCAGATCATGGTCGTCATGGGCGGCCTGATGGCGGGCATGCTGCTCGCCGCCCTCGACCAGAGCATCGTCGGCACCGCACTGCCGACCATCGTCAGCCAGCTCGGCGGCATCGACAAGCTCTCCTGGGTGGTCACCGCCTATCTGCTCACCTCCACCGCGGCCACCCCGCTCTGGGGCAAGATCTCCGACCTCTACGGCCGCCGGATCATCTTCCAGTCCGCGATCGTGATCTTCCTGATCGGTTCCGCGCTCGCCGGGCTCAGCCAGAACATGGGCGAGCTGATCGGCTTCCGGGCGGTCCAGGGCATCGGCGGCGGCGGTCTGATGTCGCTCGCCTTCGCCATCATCGGCGACGTGATACCGCCTCGGGAGCGGGGCCGCTACCAGGGGCTGATGGGCGCGGTCTTCGGCCTCTCCAGCGTGGCCGGACCACTGCTCGGCGGCTGGTTCACCGACTCCATCGGCTGGCGCTGGATCTTCTACATCAACCTGCCGATCGGCCTGGGCGCGCTGGTGGTCTGCTCCTTCGCACTGAAGCTGCCGGTCGACCGCCGCGAGCACAGCATCGACTACCTGGGCTCCGCCGCGATCGTCACCGGCGTCACCAGCCTGCTGCTGTACCTGAACTGGGCCGGCACCAGCTACGGCTGGGCCTCCTGGCAGGGCCTGCTGCTGCTCGGCGCGGCGATCCTGCTGACCGCGGGCTTCATAGTGATCGAGCGCAGGGCGGCCGAGCCGATCCTGCCGCTGCGGCTGTTCCGCAACCCGATCTTCTCGGTGGGCAACGGCTTCGGCTTCTTCGCCGGGTTCGCCATGTTCGGCGGCATCATCTACCTGCCGGTCTACCTCCAGGCCGTACAGGGGATGTCGGCGACCAAGTCCGGGCTGGGCATGCTGCCGGCCGTCGCCGGGATCATGGCCACCGCGATCACCTCGGGCCGGCTGATGGCGAGGACCGGGAAGTACAAGATCTTCCCGATCGTGGGCGCCGCGGTGATCATCGGGTCGCTGGTGCTGCTCAGCACCCTCAGCAACACCACCGCCTACTGGCAGGTGGCGCTGTACGCCTTCGCCTTTGGCGCGGGCCTGGGCCTGACCATGCAGACCATGGTCACCGCCATCCAGAACTCGGTGGACTTCCGCGACATGGGCGTGGCCACGGCCTCGGCCACCTTCTTCCGGCAGATCGGCGCGTCCATCGGCACCGCGATCTTCGGGACGGTGCTGACCAGCCGGCTGGCCCACTACATGAAACAGGAGTTCGCCGGCGGCGCGGCCGGCAGCGGCGGCGGCGCGAAGCTGGATGCCAACAACGTCCAGGCGATACAGCACCTGCCGGCCGTGGTGAAGGAGCATGTCACGGCGGCGTTCGCGCACTCCATCGGCGACCTGTTCCTGACCGGCGTGCCGTTCATCGCTGTTGCGCTGGTGTTCGCGCTGGTGCTCAAGGAGAAGCCGCTGGCCGCCTCGGCGGACTAGGTTTTCGGCTGCGAACCGTAGATGGCTGGTCGCGCAGTTCCCCGCGCCCCTGGGTAGGTGCAACGTGCCCCCAGTGGTTCAGTTCCAGCCTCCCAGGGCGTGCGCTAAGCGGACGCTCGTGCCATCTCGTCGAGGGCCTTGAGCAGGACCGTGAACTGGGGTCCGCAGCCGACCGGCAGTACCTCGTGGGGGGTGTCGTCGAAGAGCAGGACGACCAGGTCGCCGGTGCAGGCGGTGAGGCTCCAGCCGGGGCCGTCCGCACGCACCAGCCGGGTGTCCTCGCCGGCGGGGGAGGAGCGGACCCGCCCGGCCGGCGGCGGGGTCTCGGTGTACTCGCGTATCTCGGCCAGCACCCTGGCGATCCGCTCCGGGACCTCGTCGGGATGCTCGTCGAACTCCACCGACTCGGTGATCTGCTCGCGCCACAGCCGCCACTGGTGGGCGATGTCGTCGGCGCCCATTCGGCGCTGCGCCGGCCCCCACTCCTTGGGGTCGGGCGGGGTCAGCAGCGGGTGGTCGTCCTCGCCCGGCTCGGGGTCGTGCGGCTCGGGCAGCCCGGTGGTGCTCACGGTCAGTGACAGCGGCCAGCCGGGCAGCGAGTCCACCACGGTGCGCTCGGGCGGGGTCAGGTCGTAGGGCATCCCGCAGTCCCAGGCGGCGATGGCGCAGCCGACCAGGGCGGCGTCGTCGGAGACCACGGTCCAGCGGGCGCCGGCCGAGTCCTGGCCGAAGAGCAGCCCGTAGCCGTCGGCCCAGGCCTCCAGGCCCAGGGCGGCGCAGGCGGCCGGGTAGTCGTCCCCGAGCAGGCTCGGGAACTGCCCTGGCGTCAGCAGTACCGCGCTGAGCACGTAGAACGCGTCGTCGTCGACCTCCGCCATGGGGGAGACCCCGCCTCTCTGCGCGTGTGCCTCCTGCCCCAGCGGCCCCGGAGGTCGGCTCAGCCTAGTGAGCCGACCCCGGAAACGGCCAGAGGTTGCTGCCCGCGCTCGGCGCGCACAGCCCAGGATCAGCCCGCGGTGAGCGCCCGGAGGCTCTCCTTGAGCGAGCCCATCGTCGCCAGCACGGCCGTCGGCTCGTAGCCGCAGTGCGCCATGCAGTTGTCGCAGCGGGGGTCCTTGCCGCGGCCGTAGTTCTCCCAGTCGGTGCTGTCCAGCAGCTCCTGGTAGGTGTCCACATAGCCGTCGGCCATCAGGTAGCAGGGCTTCTGCCACCCCTTCAGCGAATAGGACGGGATCGCCCAGGGCGTGCACTCGAAGTCGGTCTTGCCCTCCAGGAAGTCCAGGTAGAGCGCCGAGTGGTTGAGCCGCCAGCTCTTGCGGCGGCCGTCGGCGAACGCCTTCTTGAACATCGCCCTGGTCTGCTCCACGCCCAGGAAGCGGTCCTGGTCGGGGGCCTTCTCATAGGCGTAGCCGGGCGAGATCTGCATCCGGTCGACCTTCAGGTCGTCGTTGAGGTACTGCAGCACCTCGATGACGTCCTGCGGGCTGTCGTTGTTGAAGAAGGTCGAGTTGGTGAAGACCTGGAAGCCGGCCGCCTTGGCCTGCTTGATGGCCTCGATCGCCTGGTCGAACACGCCGACCTTGCTGACCGACTCGTCGTGCCGCTCACGCAGCCCGTCGATGTGCACCATCCAGGCGAAATTGCGGTGCGGCTTGAACTTGTGCAGGTGCTTCGGGAGGAGCACGGCGTTGGTGCAGAGCACCACGAACTTGCCCTTCGCCAGCAGCGCCCGGGTCATCTCGTCGATCTGCGGGTGCATCAACGGCTCGCCGCCGGCCAGCGACACCATGGGCGCCCCGGCCTCCTCGACGGCCTTGACGACCTGTTCGACTGGCATGCGCTGCTTGAGGACGCTCGCCGGGTGCTGGATCTTTCCGCATCCGGCACAGGCGAGATTGCAGGCGAAAAGGGGTTCGACCTCCACGATCAACGGGAACTTTTCCCGCCGAAGGAGCTTCTGCTTGAGGAGGTACGTGCCCATCTTGACGGTCAGATTAAGTGGGAGTCCCATGATCACTGTCTCCGTTCCCCCGGGCCCCAGGTTTGGTGCCCCCCACTAACATACAGACTGTATGGAACAGGATGTAGGTATGTCAGTACCCCGGATCAGGCGGAGTCGAAGCGCGGAGCACGTCGCGGACACCCGGCGTGCGCTCCTGCGCGCTGCGCGTGAGCTGTTCGCCGAGCGTGGCTACGCCGCGACCGGGACCGAGGACATCGTGGCCGCCGCCGCGGTCACCCGTGGTGCGCTCTACCACCACTTCAAGGACAAGGCGGACCTGTTCCGGGCGGTGATGGCGGAGTGCGCCCAGGAGATGGCGGAGCGCCTGGTCGCCCAGGAGACCGCCCGTGCCGAGGAGCACCCCGGCGACGCCTGGCAGCTGCTGCGCAGCGGCTTCCAGTCGTTCCTGGACGCCTGCAACGACGCCCAGTTCCAGCGCATCGTACTGATCGAGGGCCCGGCCGTGCTGGGACACAGCGCCTGGGACGCGCTGGTGGAGGAGCACGGGTACGTCCTGCTGGCCGAGGCGCTGACCGACGCGATCCGCGAGGGCAACGTCGAGGAGCTGCCGGTGGGGCCGCTGACCCGGATGCTGGCGGCGCTGATCTCCGAGGCCAGCCTCTACATCGCCCGCGCCGACGACCATGTCAGGGCGCGCCAGGAGGCGGGTCTGGTGCTGGAGCGACTGCTGATCGGATTGGGACGCGTCCCGGGCGTGTCGCCCGCCCTTGTTACCGGCCAGTCATAACTCTTCCCGAGCGGGCCGCGGTGCCCTACCCTCCTGATTGCGCCACTGATTACTGGCACAGTGGATCAGGTCCGCCTGCTTGCAGGTCCGCTTGGAGGAATGCGATGAGCAGCAGTGCCGAAGAGCCGGTGCAGCACGTCAGGGTCGCCGTCGTCGGTTCCGGCTTCGGCGGTCTGGGGGCCGCGGTGCGGCTGCGCCAGGAGGGCGTGACCGACTTCGTCGTGCTGGAGCGCGCCGCCTCCGTCGGCGGGACCTGGCGCGACAACAGCTACCCGGGCTGCGCCTGTGACGTCCCCTCGCACCTGTACTCGTTCTCCTTCGCGCCCAACCCCGACTGGCCTCGCACCTTCTCCGGGCAGCCGGAGATCCGGGCCTATCTGGAGCGGATGGCCGACCGCTTCCAGCTCCGTGCGCACCTGCGCTTCCAGCACGAGCTGCTGGGCGCCCGCTGGGACGCCGGGCAGGCCCACTGGGTACTGGAGACCAGCCAGGGCCGCTACACCGCCGAGGTGCTGGTCTCCGCCTGCGGCCCGCTGGCCGACCCGGTCGTCCCCGACCTGCCCGGCCTGGCCGACTTCCCCGGCGAGGTGTTCCACTCGGCCCGCTGGAACCACGACTACGACCTGGCCGGCAAGCGGGTCGCCGTGGTCGGCACCGGCGCCTCCGCGATCCAGATCGTGCCGATGATCCAGCCGCAGGTCGAGAAGCTGGTGCTGCTGCAGCGCACCCCGCCGTGGGTGATGCCCCGGATGGACCGCGACATCACCACCGCCGAGCGCCGGCTCTACCGGCGCCTGCCGGTCACCCAGCGGGCCCTGCGCACCGCGTTGTGGGCCGTCAGGGAGGGCCAGACCGGCATGTTCACCAAGCGCCCGGTGCTGCTGCGGGCGGCCGAGCGGATCGCTCGGCGCAACCTGGCGAGCCACATCAAGGACCCGGCGCTGCGGGCCAGGCTGACCCCCGACTACCGCTTCGGCTGCAAGCGGGTGCTGCTGTCCAACACCTACTACCCGGCGCTGGCGCAGCCCAATGTGGAGGTGGTCGCCTCGGCGGTCGAGGAGGTGCGCGGCAGCAGCGTGGTCGCCGCGGACGGCAGCGAGCACGAGGTCGACGCGATCGTCTTCGGCACCGGATTCCATGTCACCGACATGCCCATCGGCGACCGGATCACCGGCGCCGCCGGCCGTACCCTCGCCGAGGAGTGGAAGGACGGGATGGCCGCCCTGCGCGGCACCACCGTCAGCGGCTTCCCCAACCTGCTGCTGGTCATCGGCCCCAACACCGGCCTCGGCACCAGCTCCATGGTGCTGCAGATCGAGTCCCAGCTGAACTACCTCGCCGACTACCTGCGCCGGCTGGACGGCGCCACCGGCTCCGCCGCGCTGGACGTCAGCCCCGCGGCCCAGCAGCGCTGGAACGAGGAGGTGCAGCGGCGGATGGCCACCACCGTGTGGAACACCGGCGGCTGCCACAGCTGGTACCTGGACGCCAACGGCACCAACACCACGCTCTGGCCCGGCACCACCGCCCAGTTCCGCCGCGAGACCCGGACCGTCGACCTCGCCGAGTACGAGCCCGTCCGCAGGCAGGCGCCGGTGACCCCCACGGCCCCCGTTCGCGCTGACGCCTGAAAGGACCCCCACCGGCATGCCCAAGAAGTCCCTCGAAGGACAGGTCGCCGTCGTCACCGGCGCGGCGCGCGGCGTCGGCGCCGAGCTGGCCCGCGCCCTGGCCGCCCGCGGCGCGGTCGTCGCCCTGGTCGGTCTTGAGCCGGAGGAGCTGGAACGCGCAGCTGCCGAGTGCGGTCCGAAAGCCGGCTGGTGGGAGGCGGACGTCACCGACCTGACGGCGCTTCAGGCCGTCGCCGACCAGGTCGTCGCGCGCTTCGGCCGGGTCGACGTCGTGGTGGCCAACGCCGGGATCGCCATCGGCGGCACCTTCCTGGACTCCGACCCCGCCGCCTTCCAGCGGGTGATCGAGGTCAACCTGCTCGGCAGCACCACCACCGCCCGGGCGTTCCTGCCCGCGCTGGTCGCCTCCCGGGGCTACCTGCTGCAGATCGCCTCGCTGGCGGCGATGGTCCCAGCGCCGCTGATGACCGCCTACTGCGCCAGCAAGTCCGGGGTGGAGGCCTTCGCCCATGCGCTCCGCGGGGAGGTCGCCAACCAGGGCGTCAAGGTCGGCGTCGGCTATCTGAGCTGGACCGACACCGACATGGTGCGCGGCGCGGACGAGGACGAGGTGATGCGCGAGATGCGCTCCCACCTGCCCTGGCCCACCAACCGCACCTATCCGCTGGCCCCCGCCGTGCAGCGGATCGCCGACGGCATCGCCGGCCGCTCGGTCCATGTCTACGCCCAGGGCTGGCTGCGCTCCTACCAGCTGATCAGGGGTCAGCTCCCGCTGGTCCTCGGCCGGTTCGCACCGATGCAGCTGCGCTCGCTGGAACCCCGGCTGCGGGCGACCGCCGCGGACCGCCGCGGCCTGGTCGGCCGCGGCGGCGCGGCCGACGAGCAGGCGCGGGCCGCCCGGGGCGCGGCTCGGTAGCGGGCGCTCAGGTAGTCAGTACGGTGGGTCCATGACCTCCTCAACTGCTTCGCGTCCGCTCCAGGTGGCCCTGCTCGGGGCCGGGATCATGGGCGCTGCCATGGCCCGCAACCTGCTGAAGGCCGGTCACCGGGTGACCGTGTGGAACCGCACGCCCGAACGGGCGCAGGCGCTGGCCGCGGACGGCGCGCGCTTCGCGGTGGACCCGGCCGAAGCCGTCCGCGACGCCGACCTGATCCTGACGATTCTGCTCGACGGCCCGGCCGTGCTGGCGGCTCTGCGGGACGCGGCGCCCGCGCTGCGGCCCGGCACGGTCTGGGCGCAGTGCAGCACGGTCGGCCTGGAGGCGCTGGACGGCCTGGCCGCCTTCGCGGCCGAGCACGGCCTGCTGCTGGTCGACTCACCGGTGCTGGGCACCCGGCAGCCCGCCGAGGCGGGGCAGCTGACCGTGCTGGCGGCCGGCCCGGCCGAGGCCCGCCCGCTGGCCGACCAGGTGTTCGACGTGATCGGCGCGTCCACCCGCTGGCTCGCCGAGGACGCCGCCGGGGGCGCCGCCACCCGGCTCAAGCTGGTGCTCAACGGCTGGGTGCTGACCCTGGTCAACGGGACTGCCGAGGCGCTGACCCTGGCCGAGGGCCTGGGTGTGGACCCGCAGGCGTTCCTGGACACGGTGGCCGGCGGCGGGCTCGACGTCCCCTACCTCCAGGCCAAGGGCAGGGCCATGCTCAGCGCCGACTTCACCCCCAGCTTCACCCTGGACGCCGCCCTCAAGGACGCCCGGCTGATCGCCGCCGCCGGCGAGCAGGCCGGGGTCGTCCTGGACCTGGCCCCGGCGGCGGTGACCCGCCTCGCCCGGGCCCAGGCCCAGGGCCACGGCGCCGAGGACATGGCGGCCAGCTGGTTCGCCAGCCGTCCCTCCTGAGCACCCCTCCTGAGCACATCCTGGGTCAGTTGACCGAGCCGGAACCGGTGCGGTCGGCGTCGCCCTCGCGCAGCGCCTGCTGCAGCCCTTCCAGGGCCGCCACCAGGTAGCCGGCGTCCCGGACCACGAGATGGCGCGGGTCGGTGCTCTCCTCGTCGGGGTCGGGCAGCTCCGCCGCCCAGGCCTGGTAGTGCAGCCGGACCGGGGTCAGGTCGATCGGCTGGTCCAGGCGGACGGCTTGGGCGGCGCGGGCGGTCTCCTCCTGGAGCACCGCGGCGAAGCGCTCGGCGCCGGGGACGGGTTCGGGCCCGGTTCCCCCGCTCGCTGACGGTTCGGAGCCGGCACCGGATCCGCCACCGAGCGGTGGCAGGTGCGCCTCCAGCAGCAGCGCGGTGCGGCCCAGCCCGGCCATCGCCGAGCGGGCCCCGCTGATCTGCGAGTTGCGCAGGCCCCGGTGCCGTACCGGTTCGTCCGCCGCCTGGGCGGTGGCCGTCAGCAGTTCGGCGCGGGCCTGCCGGTGGTCCAGCAGGGCCTCCCTGACGGCGCGGTAGGAGTCCGCCGAGGGCGCCCCGAACGCGGCCACCGCCGCAGCCGCGTAGCGGCCGCCGGCCTCGATGTAGGCGGCGAGGCGGTCCGGCAGCCGTACCGTCTGCCAGGTGGGGAAGACGGCGTAGGCGATCAGCGCCAGGGCCCCGCCGAGCAGGGTCTGGCCGACCCGCTCCTCGGCCGTGCTGACCAGGCCGGTGCTGCCCATCGCCAGCAGGAACACCACGTACGCGGCGATGCAGGCGCTCATCACGGCGTACCCGGTGAGGATGGTGAGGTAGGCGCCGCCGATGGCGACCACGGCCAGGGCCGTGAGCACGTAGTCGTTCGGCGCGGCGGACCACGTCTCAAGACCAGCGAGTACCAGTGAGGCCAGGACCACACCGAGGGCGGTGCCGGCGATCCTGGCCACGCCCCTGGAGTAGGTCTGCGAGAAGTCCGGACGCATCACCATCACCGCGGTCAGCGGCGCCCAGTAGCCGTGCCCGAACGGCAGCAGCATGCCGATGGTCTCGCCGACCGCCGCCACCACCCCCACCCGCACCGCGTGCCGCAGCACGGGGGAGGACCAGCGCCAGTTGCGGCGCACGGCATGGGCCGCGACCGGCAGCAGTTCATGGACCGAGGGGCGGGAGAGGTTGCCCAGCGCGGAGCCGTCCCCGTCGCCGCCGGGCGACTCCAGCGAGTCGGCGGTGTCGGCCAGCAGTCCGATAAGCAGCAGCGCGGACTGCCGTGCGGCGCCGGTGAGGACAGGGCCGGTCGAGCGCACCGCCAGCGACCGGTAGGTGCGCTCGGGGACGCCGACCGGATCGCCGGTGCGGATGGAGTGGGCCATCGCGTCCAGTACCTCAGCGGCGGCGCCGAGGATCTCCCGGGCCCGGTCCCGCTCGGGGCCCTCCTCGGCCGCGCCGACCCGGGGGTCGGCGAGCGCCGCCATGGCCGGGCGCATCCGCTCCATGGTGCGGCGGCGGCCGCCCAGTTCGGGCGGGCGGTTCCGGGCCTGACGGCGGGTCACCGTGGCCGCGTTCCTGGCCGTCATCAGCGGGTCCGGGTCGAACGCGGCGAAGGGGTCGTGCCGCAGCCGCCGGGCGTAGTCGGCCATCGAGGCGTAGGCGTCGGCGAGGGCGTCGCGCTGCGCGCCCCAGCGCCGGATCGGCCACACCACCACCAGCAGCGCCTGAACCAGCCCGCCGACCGCGATCACCCCGGCGTGCCGCAGCGCCTGCGGGATGTTCTCGGTCAGCGCGACCACGATCAGCATGGCCGGGACGGTGTTGGTCGCGACCACGCCCGCGGCCGGGCCGAGCGACCAGGCCAGCCCGCCCATGAACGCCCACACGCCGAGCACCAGCACGAACAACGGCGCCCAAGGCGAGGCGAGGTAGCCGACGAAGGTGCTCAGCGACAGCCCGACGGCCGCGGCCAGCGCCAGCAGCGGGCGGGGCCGGTAGCTGCGCTGGAAGGTCGCCACCCCGGCGATGAACGCGCCGACCGCGGCCGAGACCGCCAGCTGGGGAGTGCCCACCAGCAGCGCGCCGAACGCGCTGATCCCGGCCCCGACCGCACCGCGCAGCGCCCGCAGCGGCTCGTTGTAGGCGCGCTGCAGGGTGAAGCCGGAGCGGGCGGTGTGCTTGAGGGCCGTGATCCAGGGCATGCCGCTGAGCCTAGATGTTCGACCGGATCATGACGATATGTCAGCCGTGGGTGCGCGGGATGCGGCGCTCCCAGCGGCGTTGGAACAGGGTCCGGCCGTTCTCCTCGGCGGTCACCTGGTTGTCGGTGAGGAAGTGGCCGGCGTCGGCGCGGATCTCGGAGCTGGTGGTGATCGTGACGTTCCAGCCGAGTTCGGGGCGGCTCAGGCCGACCTTCCAGACCGAGCGGGCGCGGGCGCTCAAGGGGTCGGCGCTGCGGATCGCATAGCTTTCCAGGGCGTCCTCGCTGAACTCCAGACCGTCGGGGTAGCTGCGCGAGCCGCCGTAGCGCGGGTCCACCTCCAGCAGCCACTCGTCGGTGGCGACGTCGCGGCGCACGATCCGCTCCGGGCCGAGGCTCTCCGGTTCGGCGAAGACCACACCCAGGGGTGGGGCCTGCTCGGGCTCTGCGAAGGCGATCGGAGCCCGGTCCGCGTCACCGCTGTTGTCGCGGACCGGCAGCAGCAGCGCGCTGGCGCCGGGGTCGACGGTGAACCCCTGGTCCGAGGGGTGCGGCCAGATCCAGGGCCAGTACGCGGAGGAGAGCGCCAGCCGGATCCGGTGGCCGGGCGGGAAGGCATGGGCGATGGCCACCAGGTCGAAGGAGACGTCCTCGGTCTCCCCGGGGACCCACTCCACGGTGCGCTCCCGGCCGTGCCGGCTCAGCAGGTTGAGCACCCCGCGGGTGACCAGGGTGGACGAGCCGTCGGGGGCCACGTCGCAGAGCCGGGCGATGATCTGCGCCCTCGGGGTGGGGCAGGTCACCCGGAGCCGCAGCCGGGCGTTGCCGAGGATCTCGGTGCGGTCGCCGAGCGGTGCGGAGTCGAAGCAGACCGAACGGCCGTCCTCCTCGCGCTGGTCCGGCGGCAGGTCGGTGTCGTTGCCGAAGGGGAAGAAGCGGCCGGCGTCGACGCCGGTGTGCTGGGGGGAGACGACCTGGACCGGTCCTGCGGGGGTGGTGCTCAGGTCGCCGTTGAGGCGATAAGGCGTCATGTCGATGGCAGTGGAGGGCCAGGAGTCGTCGCCGATCCAGCGTCCCGGCCGTTCGGCGTAGCAGGTGGCCGGGGGAACCGACTCGTTCATCCAGGTGCGGAGCTTCGGTTCGGCCATCACACCTGTGTCGTGGCTCGGGTGCTCGTCCTTGAGCCAGTGGTCCCACCAGCGCAGGGTCTCCTGGAGGAAGCCGATCGCCGGGCCCGGCGGCAGCCCCCGGTCGGGGTACTGGTGCGACCACGGCCCGATCAGGCCGCGCATCGGCGCCTGCAGGTGTTCGGCCAGGCGGAACACGGTGTCCCGGTAGGGGTCGGCCCAGCCGCCGACGGCCAGCACGGCCGCCTTGATCGCGGAGTAGTCCTCGCAGACGCTGCCGTGCCGCCAGTAGCCGTCCCTGGCCTGGTGGTCCAGCCAGGTGTGGATGAAGGGGTCGACCTGCTCCAGCCGCTCCAGCCACATCCCGCGCCAGCGGTCGCCGACGAACTTCGGGTCCGGCGGGCGGGAGACGAAGGCCAGCATGGTCGCGGCCCAGGCGTGCATGTCCACGGCGAGGACGGAGCCGCCCATGTAGTGCACGTCGTTGTCGTAGCGGTCGTCGGTGGAGCAGACGGTGACGATCGCCTTCAGCGGCTCGGGGGCGAGGGCGGCGATCTGCAGGCTGTTGAAGCCGCCCCAGGAGATGCCGATCATCCCCACCCGTCCGCTGCACCAGGGCTGCTCGGCCAGCCACTCCACGACGGCGACGCCGTCGGCCAGTTCGGCGGCGTCGTACTCGTCGCCGGGCAGCCCCTCGGAGTTGCCGTGCCCGCGGATGTCCACCCGGACCGAGGCGTAGCCGTTGCCCGCGTACCAGGGGTGCCGCTGGGCGTCGCGCGGCGCGGTCCAGTCGCTGAGGCGGTAGGGGAGGTACTCCAGCAGGGCGGGGACCGGCCGGTCGGTGACGGGACGCCAGATCCGGGCGTAGAACCGGGTCCCGTCCGGGGCGGGGATGGTGACGTCCTCGCAGGTGGTCCGGTACGGGAAGTCCTCGCGGTAGTGCATCTGCCGGCTCCTTGAACTGGGTGGGCGTCAGACTGGGTGGGCCTCAGCGGACGGGGTGCATGGTGCGGCGCAGCCAGGGGCCGGCGGCGATCACGGCGAGGCCGACCAGGACCACGAAGCCGCCGTTGAGGCCGAAGTAGGCGGGGTCGGAGACGGTCCCGTAGAGCTTCACCGACTGCGCCTGGATGCCGTTGGCCAGGGCGAGGGAGAGGAACCAGAGCGCCATCGCCTGGCTGGCGAACGCGGCCGGCGCCAGCTTGGTGGTCGCCGACATGCCGGTGGTCTCCAGCAGGATGTCGCCGAGACCGAGCACCAGGTAGCAGGCGATCAGCCAGGCCCCGGACATCACCCAGTCGCCGGTGCGGTTCATGGTGGCCGGAACCATGATCAGGAAGGACAGGCCGCCCAGGATCACACCGTAGGCGATCTTGTTGGAGGCGTGCGGCTGGCGGTGCCCGAGCCGTACCCAGGTCGCCGCGACCACCGGCGCCAGCACCACCTCGGCGACGCCGAGCACCGACCCGTACCAGGAGGAGGGGAAGTGCCAGCCGAAGAAGTCGGTGTTGGCGTGGTTCAGCGCCAGCAGGTTCATGGTCGAGTAGGACTGGAACAGCACCAGGTTGAAGGCCACCGAGGCGCTGAAGAGGACCAGGTAGGGCCGCAGCCGGCCGCGCTCGGCGACGGTGACGCGGGGGCTGCGGAAGAGGAAGGTGAAGTAGGCGATCGGGGTGACCACCGAGACCCCGGTGACGATGTTGACAGTGAGGCCCATGGTCAGCACGCCGGCGGCGGCGAGGATGCCGAACGCCACGGCGACGGCGGCGATGCCGGCGAGGATCATCCGCACCGCGCGGCGCATGGCCTCCGGCGGCAGCGCCGACTCGGCGCCGTCCTGACGCCCGGCCAGGTGCTTGCGCCCCAGCACGTACTGGATGATCCCGAAGGTCATGCCGATCGCCGCGGCGGAGAAGCCCCAGTGGAAGCCGACCTTCTGGCCGAGCCAGCCGGCCACCAGCGGGCCGAGGAAGGCGCCGATGTTGATGCCCATGTAGTACAGCGCGAAGCCGGCGTCGCGGCGTTCGTCCTCGGTGCTGTAGAGCTTGCCGACCAGGGTGGAGACATTGGGCTTGAGCAGGCCGGTGCCGACGATGATCAGGCCCAGGCCGATCCAGGTCACGCCGTTGGTCGGGACGGCCATGGTGTAGTGGCCGCAGGCGATGCAGACGCCGCCGTACAGCACCGACCGGTACGAGCCGAGGATGCGGTCGGCCAGCCAGCCGCCGGCCACCGAGATCAGGTAGATCATCGTGCTGTAGGCGGCGTAGACGGAGGACGCGGTGCCGTCGGCCATGCCCATGCCGCCGTCGGCGGCGGAGGCGGTGAAGTAGAGCGTCAGGATCGCGGTCATGCCGAGGTAGGAGAAGCGCTCCCACATCTCGGTGCCGAAGAGGGTGAGCAGTCCGCGCGGATGGCCGAAGAAGGAGCGGTCGTGAGTCGGATCGGTCTCCGCCGGATCGGTTTCCACCGTGGGGGTCGAAGGGGTGGCCTCGCTCGCGCCCAAGAGAACTGCCTCCGTCCGCGGCACAGCGGGCGGGGCCCTGTTTGCACCGTATGTCTGACTTGAGATCAGTAGGAGCATAGGCGAGTGTTTGGGAGGGCGCAGCGGCTGGCGCGGGCCCGTGGTGGGTCTCGATCTGCGTGCGGATCTACGTGCGGATCTACGTACGCGGACGCTCGTTCCAGGCGGCCATGGCGTGCTTGTCGTGCTCGACGCCGAGCCGGCTGATCGTGCCGGTGGCCAGCATGAAGAGGGAGCCGGAGGCGGCGGGCAGCCCCAGGTAGCGGGCCGTCAGCACGCGCAGGAAGTGGGCGTGCGCGACCAGGGCGACGTCGCCGCCCTCGGCGGCGCGGAGCTCCTCGTCGACCAGGGCCAGGACCCGGTCGGCGCGGGCGCCGATCTCCTCGGGGGTCTCGCCCCGGTGGCCCTCCGGGCCCGGCGGCACGCCGTCCGTCCAGAGGTCCCACGTGGGACGGGTGCGGTGGATCTCGGCAGTGGTGATGCCCTCGTAGCCGCCGTAGTCCCACTCGTGCATGTCCTCGACGATCCGGGGGTTGTCGAGCCCGGCCAGCTTGGCCGTGCTCCGGGCCCGGAGCATCGGGCTGCACAGCGCCAGCGCGATCGGGTGCTCGGCCAGCATCCCCGCCAGCGCGAGAGCCTGCCGCTCGCCGTTCTCCGTCAGCGGACGGTCGGTGTAGCTGGTGTGCCGCCCGGCCTCGCTCCAGTCGGTAGCACCGTGCCGGACCAGGATCACATCGCCCATGCCGCTCTCACTCCCACGCATCGAATCACGCTTCGAATCACGTTTCGCGCGCCCAACGTCCCGCGCGCTCTGACGTCAACGGTTGTCCACCTTCGTCGATCTTCGCACGCCGACGTTTCGGGGCGGCGTGGGGCGTGCGGCAGCTGTAGGTGGCTTACATGGCGGGTTCGTTGCCGCCCCCGCCGTCCGTGGCTTGTTGCTGTTGCTCGCTGTGCGCCCGAGATTCGGTTTTACGGTCGCAGGCCCTACGGCAGATTCGCCGCCAGGCGGTTGATGGCGGCCGGGTCGAGGATGTGCGGGGTGCCGGTCGAGTCGGCCGGGCTTGCGGAGGCCACGGCCAGCATCGCGCGGGCGACCTGTTCGGTGCTGGTGATGCGGTTGGGAGCGAGGCGGCGGAGCAGGGGGAGGAGCGGGCCGAACACGGTGTAGATGATGCGGTAGGAGCGCGTCTTCGATACGGCGCCGTGCAGCGGCTGGATGAATGCGGGGCGGAACATGTAGGCCCGGAAGGGGAGCTTGAGCAGGTCGTTCTCGGTGCGGCCCTTGACCCGCGCCCACATGGCCCGGCCCTGCTCGGAGCTGTCCGTGCCGGCGCCGGAGACGTAGCAGAACACCAGCTCCGGGTTGGCCTCGGCGAGCGGACGGGCCACGGCGAGGGTGAGGTCGTAGGTGATCGCCCGGTAGGCGTCCTCCGTCATCCCCGCGGCGGAGACGCCCAGGCAGAAGAAGCAGGCGTTGTAGTCCGTCAGTTCGGCGGCGATGGCGGACAGGTCGCTGGGGTCGGGCTGGACCAGTTCCCGCAGTTTGGGGTGCTCGACGCCGATCGCGGTACGGCCGACCACCAGTACTCGGCTCACCCGATCGTCCAGCAGGCACTCGCGCAGCACGCCCTGGCCGACCATGCCGGAGGCGCCGAAGATGATGACGTTCATGTGGCAATCGTAGGGGTCCGGTGGCAGCCTCCACAGGGCTCCTCTTGCCTCAGAGGCAAGACGTTTGCCTCCCCTGGCGTGCGGTGTGAGGCTGGGGTCGTGGATATCAGCGGTGAGGTACCCGGGCTCGGGGCCCGGCTGCGGGAGCGGCGGCTGCGGAGTCGGCTGACGCTTGAGGCGGCTGCCGCACGGGTCGGGCTTTCGCCCGCGCACCTCTCCCGGCTGGAGACCTCCAAGCGCCAGCCCTCGCTGCCGGTGCTACTGGGCCTCTCCCGAGCTTACGGCGTCCCCGTCGAGGTCCTGCTGGGGGAGGCGAGCGAAGTGTCGCCGCTGGTCAGGGCGCCGGTGCTGCGGGCGGGGGAGGGTGAGCCGACTGTGGCCGGGGGCTGGACCTACCGCCCGGCAGGGGTGCCGGGACGCGCGATGCAGGCCCTGCGCGTGCACATCCCGGTGCGGGTGCAGGACGCGGTGATCCGGGTCCACCCGGGTGAGGAGTGGCTCTACGTCCTGGAAGGACGCCTGCTGCTCACCCTCGACCGCGAGCAGCACCTCCTCGCCCCGGGGGATTCCGCCCACTTCGACTCGATGCGGCCGCACCGGCTGGTGGCGGAGGAGCCCGGCGTGGAACTGCTCTTCGTCCACACCCTGCTGCAGATGCCGACCGCTGAGCTCTGCATTCATTGAAGGAAGGGATCATCACCATGGCCAGCACGCAGTTCCCCGTCGAGGACGGCAGTACCCGGACCGAGCGCCGGGTCGGTATCCGGGTCTTCATCTATGTCATCGGCCTGCATGTGTTCGCGGGCTTCGCGATGCTGCTCTACTACGTGGGCCAGCACGGTCGGTGACCTTCAGGAGTGGTGGTGGTCCATGGCGGTGTGGTCGCCGTGCCCGCTGTGGGGGCTCTCCGGGGAGCCGCCCATCATGCGGAGCATGTCGCGGCCGCCGGTGCGGGCGAAGCGGTAGACGAGGGAGGCGGCGAGGAGCAGGAAGGCGATGTTGAGCCAGGTGGTGTAGTTCCAGCTGACGCCGTCCATCGGGATCTTGGCACGGGACTGCTGGGGGATCAGGCCCAGGCCGCCGAAGGCGAGTTCGACTGCGTAGCCGGCGACGACCATCGCGGTGTAGAAGATCGCGGCGAGAAAGGCGGTCATCCGCAGGCCGTAGTACTTCCGGTAGATGTTGAGGACGGGGAGGATCAGCAGGTCGGCGAAGATGAAGGCGACCACGCCGCCGAAGCTGATGCCGCCCTTCCAGAGCACCACCGCGAGTGGGACGTTGCCGATGGAGCAGACGAAGGAGACCATCGCGACCAGCGGGCCGATGAGCGGACCCCAGAGCTTCGCGGCCAGGGGGTGCCCGTCGAAGAAGAAGGTGCGCCAGAAGCTGTCGGGGACCCAGGCGGCGATGGCCCCGGCGATGAGCAGGCCGACGACCAGGTCGCGCAGGATCGCCGCCCATTCCATGACGAACACGTGCGCGACCGAGGTCCAGCCCTCGCGGGAGAGCAGCCGCCGGGCGAAGGAGCCCTCGCCGCGGACGGACATGTCCATCGCGGCGTGGCCCTCCATCGAGCCGGCCCGGCCGTGGTCGGCCTGCTCGCGGGCCTCGCGGAGCAGTCGGTCGCGCAGGAGGAGGCGGAACAGGACGGCGAGGACCACGATCATGATCGGTCCGCCGACGAACTCGGCCGCGGTGAACTGCCAGCCCATCAGCAGGGCCAGGATCACGCCCAGTTCGACCACCAGATTGGTCGAGGCGATCTCGAAGGCCATCGCCGCGGTGAAGTTCGCGCCCTTGCGGAACAGCGAGCGGGCCAGCGCCACGGCGGCGTAGGAGCACGAGGAAGAGGCGGCGCCGAGGAGTGAGGCGACGGCCAGGGTGCGCGGACGGTCGTCGCCGAGCAGGCGGACGATGGTGGACTTGCGGACCACCGCCTGGACTACGGCCGAGAGGGTGAATCCCAGGATCAGGGCCCAGGTGATCTCCCAGGTCATGGCTCCGGTGATGGAGAGTGCGTGGGTGAGGGCGTGCCAGAGGTCGTTCATGTCGCGCCGTCCGGGGGGTGAGTGGCCGTGAGAGCGTCTGCGTCCTGACGAACGACTATACCCCCCAGGGGTATTCCGGATGGTTAGACCGCAGGCTCCAGCGTGCTGTCGCGGGAGACCAGGGCCGCGTAGTGGCCGCCCAGGGCGAGGAGCTCGTCGTGGGTGCCGCGTTCGGCGATCCGGCCCTGGTCCAGGACCACGATCTGGTCGGCGTCGCGGACGGTGGAGAGCCGGTGGGCGATGGTGATGGTGGTGCGGCCGGCCGAGAGGGTGTCCAGGGCCTGCTGCACCGCCTGCTCGGTCTGGGTGTCGAGCGCGCTGGTGGCCTCGTCCAGGACCAGCACCGGCGGGTCGCGCAGGATGGTGCGGGCGATGGCCAGCCGCTGCTTCTCGCCGCCGGAGAAGCGGTAGCCGCGTTCGCCGACCATGGTCGCGTAGCCGTCGGGGAGCGAGGCGATGTGGTCGTGGATCTGGGCCGCGCGGGCCGCCTCGTACAGTTCCTCGTCGGTGGCGTCCGGCTTGGCGAAGCGCAGGTTGTCCGCGACCGAGGCGTGGAAGAGGTAGGTCTCCTGGGAGACCACGCCGACGGTGTCGGCCAGCGACTCGAAGCTGAGGTCGCGGACGTCGGTGCCGTCGATCACCACCCGGCCCGAGGTCACGTCGTAGAGGCGGGGGACCAGGTAGCTGAGGGTGGTCTTGCCGGAACCGGTCTCGCCGACGACGGCCAGGCTGGTGCCGGCCGGGACGGTGAGGTCGATGTCGTCCAGGGTGGGACGGGTCCCGGCGGCGGGGTCGTAGCTGAAGCCGACGTGGTCGAAGCGGACCTCGCCCGCGCCCGCCCTGCGGGTGACCGGGTCGGGGCGCTCGGTGATGTCGGGGACCAGGTCCAGGTACTCGAAGATCCGCTGGAACAGCGCCAGCGAGACCTGGACGGCGACGCCGACCTGGAGCAGTTGGACGGTGGGCCGGAACAGGCTCTGCTGCAGCGAGGTGAAGGCGACCAGGGTGCCGATGGACACCGCGGTGGTGTGGCCGTGGCCGCCGGTCAGGCCGGCCGCCCAGTAGATCACCGCGGGCATCGCGGCCATCACGATCTGGATGGTGGACTGCCGCCAGCGGCCCGCCATGTCGGCGCGGACCTCCAGGTCGGCCAGGGCGTCGGACTCGCGGGCGAACTCGTCACTGAGGCCGCGGGATCGGCCCATGGTGCGGCCGAGCAGGATGCCGCTGACGGACAGTGACTCCTGCATGATCGAGGAGATCGCGGCGAGCTGCTTCTGGCGCTCGGTGGCGATCTTGCGGCGCTCGTTGCCGACCCTCCGGCTGATCCACACGAACAGCGGGAGCAGCAGCAGCGAGACGATGGTGAGCTTCCAGTCCAGGGCGACCATGGCGACCACGGTGGCGACCACGGTGGTGAGGCTGGAGACCAGCGCGGTCGCGGTGCTGGTCACGGTGGACTGCATGCCGCCGATGTCGTTGGCGATACGGGACTGCACCTCGCCGGTGCGGGTGCGGGTGAAGAAGGCCAGCGGCATCCGCTGGAGGTGGGCGTAGACGCTGGTGCGCAGGTCGTGCATGACCCGCTGGCCGACGCTGGTGCTGAGGTAGGTCTGCAGGACGTTGAAGACCGAGTTGGCGACCGCGACCGCGATCATGCCGAGGGCCAGCAGGCTCAGCAGGCCGGTGCGGCCCTGCGGGATGGCGGTGTCGAGGACGGCGCGCAGCAGGAACGGCGAGGCCACCGAGACCAGGGAGGACAGGCCGACGAACATGCCGACGGCGATCAGCTTGCCCCGGTAGGGGCGGAACAGGCGCAGGATGCGACGCAGCTGCACGGGTGCTTTGGGTGCGCCCGGCTTGCGGGCGGGTGGAGTCCAGTCGGGACCTGGGGTGCGCATGGGCGGCTCCGGGAAGTAGGGACGACGGGCTTGCTACGTCCCGTCCAACGGAGCATAGCTCATCTTTATTCCGGCTAATAGTGAGTAAGACTCAGTGATGTGTCGGCGCTGGAGGGGCGGTTGGCCGAAGGGGTGGAGAGCGCTCTCCGGTTCTGTTATAAACACGGCATGGACGAGCCCCGCAGCGCTGCCGCCGGAACCGCTCCGACCTTGGAGGACGTGGCCAGGGTCGCCGGGGTCTCCCGAGCCACGGTCTCCAGGGTGGTGAATCGCACCCGCAATGTCGACCCCGCGATCCAGGAGGCGGTGCGCCGGGCCGTCGCCGCGGTGGGGTACGTGCCCAATGGCGCGGCGCGCTCGCTGATCACCCGTCGGAGCGGCTCGGTCGCGCTGGTGGCCTCCGGCGCGGGGGAGGGGCAGGAGGAGGAGTTCCGGACCCGGTTCTTCACCGACCCCTTCTTCAGCCGGGTGGTGAACGGGGTGATGGGCTTCCTGCGGCCGCGGGGCATGCACCCGGTGCTGATGCTGGCCGAGACCGAGGAGGCCAGGGCGGAGGTCGTCGCCTATCTGCGGCAGCGCAGCGCGGACGGGGCGCTGGTGGTCTCGACCCACGCCGACGACCCGCTGCCGGAGCTGCTGGTGGCGGCGGGGCTGCCCGCGGTGCTCTTCGCCCGGCCGGCCCGGCCGGTCCCGATCGGCTTCGTGGACCTGGCGCACCAGAAGGGCGCGCGGCTGGCCGCCGACCGGCTGGTGGGCCAGGGGTGCCGGCGGGTGGCGGTGATCTCCGGGCCGCTGGACATCCGGGCGGCGCGGGAGCGTCAGGACGGTTTCCTGGAGGCCATGGCCCGGCACGGCGAGGCGGTGGTGCCCACCGCGGAGGGGAACTTCACCCAGGCCAGCGGGGAGGCCGCGATGCAGCGGCTGCTGCTGGAACGTCCGGACCTGGACGGGGTGTTCGCCGCCAACGACCTGATGGCGCGGGGGGCGCTGCACATCCTGCGTGAGCACGGGCGGCGGGTGCCGGAGGACGTCCGGGTGGTCGGCTTCGACGACAGCAGCGCCGCCGTCGACAGCCGTCCGGCGCTCACCACGGTGCGGCAGCCGGTCGAGGAGATGGCGGCGGAGATGGCGCGGCTGCTGCTGGACCGGATCGAGGGCAGGGCGGAGGGGCCGAGGTCGGCGGTGTTCGACCCGGTGCTGGTGGTGCGGCAGTCGGGCTGAGCGGAACGCGCTGGTCGGAAGGCCGGACCTCCGCTCCGGGCGGGGAGGCACCCCCGCCCGGAGCGTGCTCATGGGGATGGAGAGCGCTCTCCATTTCGTTCAAGGTTCCGCATTCCGGCTCGGTCCGTCAAGAGTAGGGGTGGCGCTTTCACGCCCTGAATGTCCGTCAATGCAACCAGATATGACGTCCGTTCAGTACCGGAACACCGTCTTCTGACAAAACTCTTGACGGCCACGAAACAAGAGCGCAACCATCGCCCGATGGGAGAGCGCTCTCTTGGTGAGCGCTCTCCGACCCTCAGGCCCACCCCCTGTCAGGAGTTCCCATGGGAGCACCACCCCTTGGTTCCGCGCGCACTCTGCTGAGAACGGCGGCGCTGGCCGTCGTAGCGCTCTCGCTGTTCTTCTACGCCCTGGTCGCCGGGCCGGTCACGGCCCGTGCGGCCGACACCCTGCTCTCCCAGGGCAAGCCGGCCACCTCCTCGTCCACCGAGACGACCGGCGCCGGGCTGGCCGCGGCCAACGCCGTGGACGGCAACACCGGCACCCGCTGGGCCAGCGCCTGGAGCGACCCGCAGTGGCTGCAGGTCGACCTCGGCAGCGGTTACAGCATCGACAAGGTGGTGCTGAACTGGGAGAACTACGCGACGGCGTACCAGATCCAGGTGTCGAACGACGGCACCAACTGGACCAGCGTCTACTCCACCACCACCGGCGCCGGCGGCACCGAGACCCTGAACGTCAGCGGTACCGGCCGCTATGTGCGGATGTACGGGACGGTGCGCGAGAACGGCTACGGCTACTCGCTGTGGGAGTTCCAGGTGTACGGCCTGGCCTCCTCCGCCACCCCGACGCCCACTCCGACCCCGACGCCTACGGCGACCGGGTCCACCCCGCCCGGCAATTGGACCACCGTCTGGAGCGACAACTTCTCGGGTGGGTCCGGCAGCGCGCCTTCCTCGGCCAACTGGATCACCGACACCGGCACCCAGTACCAGAACGGCGCCGCCAACTGGGGCACCGGCGAGGTCGAGACCGACACCAACAGCGCCGCCAATGTCGCGGTCGACGGCAGCGGCCACCTCAACCTCACCGCGGTCAGGGACGGCAGCGGCAACTGGACCTCGGGCCGGGTGGAGACCCAGCGCAGCGACTTCGCCGCGCCCGCCGGCGGACAGCTGATGATCTCCGCCTCCGTCAAGCAGCCCAACCCGGCCAACGGGCTGGGCTACTGGCCCGCCTTCAAGGCCGTCGGCGCCCAGTACCGCAGCGACATGACCACCTGGCCGCAGATGGGCGAGAGCGACATCCTGGAGGACGTCAACGGCCGCAGCCAGCTCTCGGCGACCCTGCACTGCGGGACCGCGCCCAACGGCAACTGCAACGAGTACAACGGCATGACCAGCGGACTGGCCAGCTGCACCGGCTGCCAGACCGGCTACCACACCTACACCGAGATCATCGACCGCACCCAGTCCGACGAGCAGATCCGCTACTACCTGGACAACCAGCAGGTGTGGCAGGTCAACGAGTCGCAGGTCGGCGTCGCCACCTGGCAGGCCGCCGTGGACCACGGCTTCTACCTGGTCGCGGACCTGGGCATCGGCGGCTCCTACCCCAACGCGGTCTGCGGCTGCACCTCGCCGAGCAGCGCCACCAGCTCGGGCGGCGCGCTGAGCATCGGCGCGGTCACGGTGTCCACCACCACCGGCACCCCGCCGACCCCGCTGACCGACCCGGCCGTGCCGACCGGCGCCAGTAACGTGCATGTCACCGGCGCGCAGGGGAACTGGCAGCTCAGTGTCAACGGGGCGCCGTACCAGGTCAAGGGAGTGACCTGGGGTCCCTCCACGGCCACCGCAGCGGCCCATATGCGGGACCTGAAGTCGCTGGGCGTCAACACCGTCCGCACCTGGGGCACCGACGGCACCACCCAGCCGCTGCTGGACGCCGCCTCGGCCTTCGGGGTCAAGGTGATCAACGGCTTCTGGCTGAACCAGGGCGCCGACTACGTCAACGACACCGCGTACAAGACCAGCACCCTCAACTCCATCGTGTCCTGGGTCAACGCCTACAAGAACGACCCGGCGGTGCTGATGTGGGACGTCGGCAACGAGGTCATCCTGACCACTCAGGACCACTACACCGGCGCGGCGGTCGAGCAGCAGCGGATCGCCTACGCCCAGTACGTGGAGCAGATCGTCCAGGCGATCCACGCGGCCGACCCCAACCACCCGGTGACCTCGACCGACGCCTACACCGGCGCGTGGCCGTACTACAAGCAGTACACCCCGGACCTGGACCTCTACGCCGTCAACTCCTACGGCGCGGTGTGCAATGTGAAGACCGACTGGATCAACGGCGGTTACACCAAGCCCTACATCGTCACCGAGTCCGGTGACTCCGGGGAGTGGGAGGTCCCCAACGACGCCAACGGCGTGCCCACCCAGCCCACCGACGTCCAGATGCGCGACGGCTACACCAGCGCCTGGAACTGCATCTCCGGCCACACCGGGGTCTCCTTCGGCGGCACCCTGTTCAACTACGGCCAGGAGAACGACTTCGGCGGCATCTGGTTCAACCTGATCCCGGAGGCCTGGAAGCGGCTGGCCTACTACTCGGTGGCCAAGGACTACGGCGGCAGCCCGCAGCAGAACACCCCGCCGGTGATCAACAGCATGACGCTCAGCAACACCGCGACCGTCCCGTCCGGCGGCACCTTCAACGTCACCACCAGCACCACCGACCCCAACGGCGACCTGATCCGCTACAACCTGATGTACAGCAGCAAGTACGTGGACGGCGGCACCGGCCTGCAGCAGGTGACCTTCGCCCAGACCGGGGACGGGCAGTTCACCGCCACCGCGCCGAAGACCCTGGGCGTCTGGAAGGTCTACGTCTACGCCTACGACGGGCACGGCAACGTGGGCGTGGAGACCCGGTCGTTCAAGGTGGTCGCCCCGCCGGTGAACGGGACCAATGTGGCCAAGGGCAAGCCCACCACGGCGTCCTCGTTCCAGACCGCCAACGGAAACTTCACCCCCGGCCAGGCCACCGACGGTGACTGGACCACCCGTTGGGCCAGCAACTGGGACGACGCCGAGTGGCTGCAGGTCGACCTCGGTCAGACCACCGCGATCCACCACGTCCAACTCGGCTGGGAGGCCGCGTACGGCAAGGCGTACCAGGTCCAGGTGTCCAACGACGGCACCAACTGGACCACGGTCTACTCCACCACCACGGCGACCGGCGGCGTCGACGACTTCGACGTCACCGGGTCGGGCCGCTATGTGCGGCTGAACCTCACCCAGCGCGGCACCGCCTACGGCTACTCGCTCTACGAGTTCGGCGTCTACGCCTGATGCCGCTGCGCCGGCCGCTCCACAGTTCCAACCCACCCACCAGGAGGTCCTCATGAAAGTCCGTCACCGGATTGGGTCCAGGCGGAGGCGGATCCCGCCGCGCAAGGCCGCGCTGCCCGTCGTCCTCGCGCTGCTGCTGTCGCTGATCGGCCTCGGTGCCTCGATGGCCGGGGCCAGTGCCGCCACCGGGACGCTGATCTCGCAGTCCCGTCCGGTCGTCGCCTCGTCGCTGGAGAGCGCCAACTTCCCGGCCGGCGCCGTGGTCGACGGCGATCCGACCACCCGCTGGGCCAGCGCCTGGAGCGATCCCCAGTGGATCCAGATCGACCTGGGCGGCAACGCCACGGTCAACCAGGTCGAGCTGGACTGGGAGACCGCTTACGCCAGCGCCTTCCAGATCCAGACCTCGCCGGACGCCAGCACCTGGACGTCCGTCTACTCGACGACCACCAGCACCGGCGGCAACCAGGTGCTTGCGGTGAGCGGAGCCGGCCGCTACATCCGGATGCTGGCCACCGCGCGCGGCACCCAGTACGGCTACTCCCTCTACGAGTTCAAGGTCTACGGCTCGGTGACGCTCAGCACCAGCGGCTACGTCCTCGCGGACCCGCCGGTCACCGGGGTCACCCCGTCCACCTATGTGCCGCCGAACGCGTACTTCCACGAGTTCCAGGCACAGTGCAGTGCCAACCATGTGCTCCCGGACGACCCGATCGTCTTCCCCGGGAAGCCCGGCGCCTCGCATCTGCACACCTTCATGGGCAACACCACCACAGACGCCAACACCACCGAGGCCACGCTGCAGGCCGGCGGCACCACCTGCATGGCGCCCGGTGACAAGTCCGGCTACTGGATGCCGACCCTGCTCAACGGCACCACCCAGGTCCTGCCGGTCGGCACCCAGACCATCTACTACAAGTCAGGAGTCATCGACTACACCAGCGTCCGGCCGTTCCCGACCGGGCTGCGCTTCGTGGTCGGCAGCCCGGCCGCGAGCGCGACCCAGTTCTCCACCGACCCCGGCTGGGTCTCCGGCTGGGAGTGCGGCAACAGCTACGGGAACATCGACTTCCCGCCGAGCTGCCCGGCCGGCAGCGAACTGGATATCCGCTACCAGGCTCCGAGTTGCTGGGACGGGATCCACCTGGACACCCCGGACCACAAGAGCCACATGGCCTACCCGATCAACGGCGTCTGCCCGGTCGACCACCCGGTCGCCGTGCCGATGATCGAGTTCAAGATGGCCTTCCCGGTGAACGGCGACATGTCGCAGGTGCACCTGTCCAGCGGTCGCGGATTCTCCTTCCACTACGACTTCTTCAACGGCTGGGACACCGCCACGCTCGCCGCCCTGGTCACCCACTGCGTGGTCGGCGGTCTGCAGTGCGACGACCGCGGCTACGACCAGAACCAGCCGCAGAAGGGCGCGGTGCTGAACGACCAATACCTGCTGCCCTCCTGACGAACCGGCAGCAGCTCTGCCCTCACTGGGAGGAACCGATATGAACCGAGGAACGGGTCACCTGGTGGGGGCTGCTGCCCTTCTGCTGCTCGCCGTCGCGGGGTGCGCCTCGGCGCGCCCCGCGACGGCGGGCGCGCAGGGCTCCTCGGGCCCCTCCGCCGCCGCCAGGATGGTCTGCGCGGACGAGGCCCAGAAGGACATCTCCGGCGCCCTCGGCGCCACGACCACCGAGCCGGTCCGGCCGACCTGGTCGAACCGGCTCTACTCCTGCCGCTACGCGTATCGGGACGGCTCCCTGGTGCTCTCGGTCAAGGACCTGCCGGACGCCGCGGCCACCCAGGCCTGGTTCAACGCCCTACGGACGGCAGCACCCGGCACCACCCCGCTCAGCGGCCTCGGCGACGCCGCCTTCGCCGAGCCGGACGGGACGGTGGTGCTCCGCAAGGACGCCACGGTGCTGACGGTGGACGTCAGCGCCCTGCCGAGCAGCTTCGGCATGCCGGTCCGGTCGCGTGCGTCGGCGGCCCGGACCGTCGCGACGACGGTGTTGCTCTGCTGGAAGGAGAGTTGACGTGGCGCCAGGGGCACAGTAGCTCTCCCTCCTGGCGTGTCGGGCGCGGCAGTGGAGTGGCGAAGGTAGGGGTGGGCATTTGTCCCAGTGGTGCGCGGCCGGGCACCTGGTGGGTGCCCGGCCGCGTGCGTACTGGGTGGTGACGGAGTGTCAGTCGAAGTAGCCGCTGCTGTCGATGACCAGGTTGATCGCGCCGGTGCTGTGGTTGACGACAGTGATCTGGGAGGAGCTGTCGGTGGGGGTGAGGGCGAGGTCGGCGATGTCGTCGCCGGCGGAGAAGTCGACGTTGGAGGTGGCAGGAGCGGTGGTGCCGGTGGGGTAGGCGGTGATGTATCCGGCGGTAGCGGTGTCGGCGACGGTGAGCATCGTGACCAGGGTGGGCGTAGTGGTGTAAGTGATCTGCTGGGTGTCGGAGGTGGAGACGGTGAAGGCACCGCCCGTCGTGATGGCGGCGGCTGTTGTGCCGGTGCCGGCGCCGGTGCGGGTGTCGACCAGGCGAGTCGGGTTGACGGCGTGGTAGGTCTGGCCGGTGGTGCCGGTGGTGTAGTAGCCGGCGATGTCGACGATTACGGCGGTGGCGCTGCTGCCGTTGTAGATGGTGATGGTTCCGCCGGTGCCGATGGGGGTGTCGGCGGCCATGGAGGCCAAGGAAGTGCCGGTGTTGTAGGTGAGGCTGGTGTCGGCGCTGGGGGTAGCCCCGGTGGCGTAGGCCGACAGGTAGCCGGTGCCGGTCTCGCCGGTGGTGGTGAGGTTGACGGCGACCGCGGTGGCGGTGGACGGCACGCCGTCCAGGCTGGTGATCTTCAGGGTGAAGCTGGTGTTGGCGGCGACGGTGCCGGTGGCGGTCAGGCTGGTGTTGGCGTAGCTGCTGCGTGTGTCCAGGGCGCGGGTCGCGGTGGTCAGCGGGGTGTATGTCTGGTCCCCGGTCAGGGTGGCGTCGCTGGTGAAGTAGCCGGTGACGTCGACGATCAGGGCCATGGTGCCGGTGCTGGCGGTGTAGGCGTACAGGTCGATCTTGCCGTCGTTGCCGACGGGGACGATCTGGTAGCCGGTGGCGGTGACACCGCTGGCGAAGTTGGTGGAGGAGGTCAGGGGGCGCTGAGTGCCGTCCGCGTAGGTGGTGACGTAGCCCTCGGCGGTCTGGTGAGTGGCGGTGACGGCGATGGCGACGGCGGTGACCGTGGACGGGATGGTGGTGGGGGATCCGGAGGTGGAAGGGGTGACGGTGTCGCCCGCGATCTTCACCGGGACGACGGTGCCGCCGGTGACGGTGCTGGTGCCGGCGGTGATGCCGCTGGTGTAGGCCAGCGCGGTGCTGGAGCGGGTGTCCAGGATGCGGGTGGGGGTGATGGCCTGGTGGTAGCTGGCGGGGGTGTAGGGCTGGGCGGGGGCGACAGCGGCGCCGGTCCAGGTCTGCAGGCGGGCGAGTTCACCGGTGAGGTAGTCGGCGCGGGCGCTGTTGTGCCAGTCGGCGCCCAGCAGCAGGGCGCCGGTAGCGCCGGTGCTGGGGGCGGTGTGGTTGCCGGAGGCGACCAGGACGTCGTCCACGTAGAGGTTCATCACCGCTGTGGTCTTGTCGTAGGTGGCGGTCAGATGGGCCCAGGTGCCCAGGTGGACGGTGCCGCCGGCGATGCTGTCGAAGCTCCAGGCGGTGCCGGCGCCGGTGTTCAGCGCGAAGGACCAGCCGCTGGTGGTGGCGGCGATGCTGATCCCGGAGTCGGCGCTGCCGTTCTGGGACAGCACCGAGGCGGTGTTGATGGTGGGGTTGACCCACAGGGAGACGGTGAAGCTGCCGGTCAGGTCCAGGGCCTTGCTGCTGGTGTGCAGGTAGTCGCTGTTGCTGGCGGTGAGGGCGACGTCCGGGTCGAACAGTCCGCCGGTGGGGGCGGTGATCCCGCTGGTGCCGGTCAGGGGCAGCGCGCTGCTGGCCGCGTCGTCGGCGGTCAGGGCGGTGGTGTCGTAGTCGTTGAGGGGCCAGTCGTGGGTGTCGGTGCTCAGGGTCTGGGCGGTGGGTGTGGTCCAGGTCGCGGTGGGCGGGGTGGCGGTGGAGAGCGTCATCAGGTGGGCGGTCTCGGTGCCCGAGGCGCTCACGGTCCACAGGTCGGGGGTGCCGTCGCCGTTGATGTCGGCGGCCTGCAGGGTGGGCACGGTGGCGGAGTCCCAGCCGCTGGTAGCGGCCTCGACTGCGGTGTTAGCGGTGTCGACGGCTCCGTTGGACAGGGCGTCGGTGGTCAGGGTTTGCAGGTCGGTGGGGCTGAGGTACCACAGCTGCCCGGCCGAGGTGTCGCTGGTGCTGGTGTCGCGGGCGAACAGGGCGGGCAGCCCGTTGATCAGGGTGCTGGTGATGGTCCAGCCGCTCCAGCCGGTGGTGCACGCGGTGTTGCTGTTGGCGGCGTTCTGGGCCAGGCAGTAGGGGTTGTAGTCGGTCAGGTCGGTGGCGGCGTCTGCGCCGGGGTAGTTGCCCTTGCCGTCATTGGACCCTTCGTCGACCAGGGACCCGTTGAGAACCATAAGCAGGTCGGGGTAGCCGGTCATGGCGCTGGCCAGGTTGCCGTTGGCGACGTAGTTGTACAGGCCGCCGCCGCTGGCGATGGAGGTGGCGTAGGCGGTGGTGTTTGTGGTGGTGCCGTCGGCGTTGGTGGTGCTGGTGTTCTGGGCGAATACGCCGGCGGCGTTGGTGACGGGGTAGGAGTCCACCGGGTTGAGGGCGGTGCCGTCGCCCTGGCCGCGCAGCAGCTCGCCGCTGACGGCGCCGGTGGCGGCGTTGTAGCTGTAGTCCAGGACGTCGTTGAATCCGGCGCCGGTGAAGAAGTGGCCGGTGATCGCCTGGGTGCTGGTGAAGGAGGTGGCGTTGGTGGTGGTGGAGACGCCGTTGCCGTCGATGCCGACGTTGCGGGCGGTCGCGTTGACCTTCCCCGCGCCGCTGCCGGTGGCCTGCCACAGTCCGGCGGGCAGGGAGTTCTGGCCGCCGACGGTGAGCAGGTCGGCCTTGCCGTCGCCGTTCAGGTCGTCGCTGACGGCGGTGGCCGGGGCCTGCGCGACGAACCGGTAGTCCGCGGAATCGCCGATGTTGCCGTCCGCGGCGACCCCGGTGACGGTCAGGATGTCGGTCTGGGTGGTCGGCTTCAGCGAGATGGTCGCGGTGTAGGGGCTGGTGCTGGACGCGCTGACGCTGACCGGGTTGCCGCCGTTGAGCTGGTAGCGGTAGCTGGTGGGCGCGGCGCTGGTGGTGTCGGTGTCGGTCAGGGTGAAGCCGGCCGCCGTGCCAACGGTGCACAGGGCGTCACCCGACGGACTGGCGGTCAGGTCCGGGCACTGGCTGGTGGTCGAGGTGACCGGGGCGATGGTGGGGGCGCCTGGGCCGGTGGGGTCGTAGTAGAAGTGGCAGGTGGTGGACTGACTGCTGGTCAGTTTCTGGTCGGTGACGGTGAGGTACCAGGCGAACTCGGTTTTCGCGGTCAGTGCCTGGAAGGCGCCGGAGCTGGTGGTGTGTGAGTAGTAGGCGCTGACGGTGGTGCCGCTGGTGGCGTTGATCGCCTGGGTGTAGGTGGTGCCGCTGGACATGTTCTTCAGCGTGAGGTTGGCAGTCAGCGGGCTGATGGTGCCGTCGGGGTCCGAGACATGGGCGCGCAGCGTGACGTCGCCCAGGCCCAGGGTGGTGGGGGTGCTGGCGGCGCAGGAGGTGGCCGGGCTGGTGGTCAGGCTGCTGGGCGTGTTGGGGGTGTGGTCGTAGGTGGTGGTGATGGTGGCCTGCTTGCTGAACTGCTTCCAGGCCAGGTCGTTGCTCTCGTCGGCGGCGCGCAGCCCGAAGGTGACGTTGCCCCAGTGGCCGTTGGCGGCACTCTGCATGGTGGAGGTGATGCTGTAGCCGATGTCGCCGGGGCCGCAGGAGGTGGACCATCCGTTGGCGACGGTGTCGGTTCCGAGCTTGCTGATCCAGCTGGGCTGGTTGTTCCAGGTGGTGCTGGAGGAGATGGTCCCGGTCTGGTAGAGGTCGACGGCCTCGGCGGTGCAGGAGGCGGACCAGTTCTCGTAGAACGAGATGTTGGAGGAGATCACCGTCGCGCCCCAGACGCTGCTGTGGACGCTGGTCTGGAAGAAGGACCGGTTGGTGGAGATGTCCGAGGTCCAGTCGGTGTAACCGACGTGCAGGGGACCGGGAGTGGAGGCGGCGGGCTTCCAGAACGCGGTGGAGGGCCACAGGCTGTCGGCGAACGCCCAGGCCTGGACGGTGTCGGTCTGCCCCGAGGCGGTGAAGCTGGGGTCGATGTAGACCGGGTAGACGGTCTTCTTCCCGGTCAGAATGGTGTGGTCGGGCGTCAGGGAGATCTTGCCGGCGCGGTAGGAAGCCTTCAGGCTGGCCTTGTGGGCCGCGGTGCCGGGCTGGACCGCGCTGGAGGCGATCGGGCTGCCGTTGCGTCGGTCCACCTGCTGCCCGGTGCTCGGGTCGGTGGCCTTGGGGGTGCTCGCGGCGGCTGCGGTGGAGTCCCACATGGTGGGGGCGGTAGCGGAGAACACGGTGTGCCCGTTGCGATCCTTGGCGGACAGGTCCCCGGCGGTGTCCGTGGTCATGGTGACGCCGCTGGCCTTGGTGGCCAGGGTCAAAGCGGCCAGCTTGGGGTTGGCCGCGGCGGTGGCGTTCTTGACCACCAGGACCTCGCTGAACCCGCCGGTGTCCTGCGCGGTCACGGTCAGATCCACACCGGGCAGGACGCTTTGGTACGTGGCGGTGGCCCCGGACAGGGTGGGTGTGCCCAGGGTGAATCCGGTGGGCAGGGACACGGCCAGGGAGCCGCTGCCGGCCCGCATGGTGGCCAGTGGGGTGCTGGTGCCACCGCTGGACAGGGTCAGCGCACTGGTGGTGACCTTGGGTGCGATCGTCCCGTCCGCCTTGCGGACCAGGGTTGCGTCGAGGTTCTGCCACTTGCCCTGGACGCGCTTGCGTACTGGGGCAAGGTTCTGTGTGAGCGTCAGCGTCCCGTCCGGGTTCGCCGTCAACGTGGACGAATCGGTCGTCGCTGCGGTGGCCTGCACCGGCTTGCCCGTCGACCGGGCCCGGAGTATGGCCTGATCCTCCGTCAGACCCAGAGGCGACGCCGAAGCCGAGGTGGCGGTCTTCGCTGCCGCGGTGGAGGTCGCGTTGGCGTTGGCGTAGGCGGCGGCGCCCGGAGCCAGCAGCGCGCTGGACACAGCCAATGCTGTGGCGCGCGCGGTCAGCTGCCGCCATCTTGAGGAGGGCCGCGAGATTCTGAGATTCATCTGTGAACTTCCTGTCCCTGACTAGGGGCGAATGGGTGTATACGTTTCACAGCCGGGAATTTGTCGCCCTGGATGAAGGCAACGCTTACCCAAGGTCGCCCGAAGGCCGTTGGCGGCAGGACTGGTGCAGCTTCCCGTCAAGTAGGGCACCGTCGGGCGATGGCTGCCATGAACACGTGAGAACGCTACTGGCCAGTGGAAAGGCGAACGATCACTGTGTGATGTGGTTCACAGGGGCAGGGGTGTCCAATGTGTCCATCTCTTCATCTATTTGATGGCCCTTCATCTCCATTCTCTTTCCTTGCTCTTACGCTGGAGGCTCCCTGCTTCCGATATCTCTTAGGCCGTTGATTGATAGATGTGCATGAATTCGCCTTTTCTGTGAATCGCATGTGCATCCCATAAGTCAGGGTGGTCTGGATGCGCAGGGGTCGGGCGATGGGGCAAGGGCGCACGGCAAGGGGAGACGGGGCGTTGGGGGCCTGGCGCCGTCGTATGCGCCCCCGCATCCTGACGCTGTTGGCCGCGTCCATAGCGTGGTGCCTGGGGATCGGACTCGCTTTCGGGTCGACCGCCAGTGCCCTGCCCGTGCACCGGACTTCGGCCGCGAAGGTGAAGGTGAGCGTTGGCCGTTCGGTCACGGGCCTGAAGCAGGTGCCGCACAAGACCGTGGCTACCTCCAGTGCGACCAAGACCTCCGTCACGCCGACCCGGACCGCCTGGCCCGCAGCAAGCACTGGCTCACTGCAGTTGACGGTGCCCCAGTCCGCAGCGTCGACGTCCGGGGCCAAGGCCGTGGCGGCGGGGACTCCGGTCTGGGCGCAGGCCGTCGCATCGGGCAAGGGCTCCTACGCCGGTCCGACCGGGCTCGGGGTGTCGGTGCAGTCGCGGACGCTGTCCACACAGTTGGGTGTGTCCGGTCCGGTGTGGTCGCTGACCGATGCCAGTACGGGTGCCCAGGGTGCGGGCAGTGTGCGGGTGGGGCTGGACTACGGTGCGTTCAGTCAGGCGATCGGCGGTAACTACGCCTCCCGGCTGCGGCTGGTGAGTCTGCCCGCGTGTGCGCTGACCACGCCGCAGCTGGCCAAGTGCCGGGTGCAGACCCCGTTGACCTCGGTCAACAACGCCAAGTCCGCGAGCGTGTCCGCGTTGGTGACCCTTGGCAGCCAGGCGGCCGTCAAGAACGCCGCTTACAGCGGGACTAAGGGCAGCGCTGCGGACTCGGTGTCCTCGGCGGTCTACACCGGTCCGGTCTCGTCGTCGGTGTCGGCACAGAGCGTGTCGACGTCGGGTGCGGCGACGGTGCTGGCGGCGACGGACTCGACCGGGCAGGAGGGCGGGGCGGGCGGCAACTATGCCTCCGCGCTGTCTTCCGTGGGGTCGTGGTCGCAGTCCGGTTCCTCGGGGGATTTCACCTACACCTACAAGGTGAGTGTGCCCGGTGCGTCGACCTCGCTTGCCCCGGATGCCTCGCTGTCCTACGACTCAGGCAGCGTGGACGGGAAGACCGCGAACACCCAGGCCCAGGCCTCCTGGGTGGGTGACGGCTGGAGCACCCAGGACTCGTTCGTGGCACAGGAGTTCACCTCCTGCGCCGACTCCCCGGAGGGCAGCGCCGGGTCGGTGACCACGATCGACGAGTGTTACGACGGCCCGATCCTGACGCTGTCGCTGAACGGCTCGTCCACCTCGATCGTCTACGACTCCTCGACCTCCACCTACAAGCTGGCCGACGACAGCGGCGCGACCGTGAAGAAGGTGACCGGCTCGGCGAACGGTTCGGGGACCTATGACACCTCCTACTGGGTGATCACCGAGCGGGACGGCACCAGCTACTACTTCGGCCGCAATGAACTGCCCGGCTGGGCCTCCGGGAACGCGACCACCAACTCGGTGGACTACGAGCGGGTCTACTCCGCCCACTCGGGCGACCCGTGCTACAACTCCACCGCCACCAGCAGCTACTGCACCATGGCCGACAAGTGGCACCTGGACTACGTGACCACCGTCACCAGCGCGGCGATGGCCTACTACTACACCCAGGACACCAACTACTACGGCGCCTATAGCGGGGCCTCCGAGGTCAAGTACATCCGCGACTCCTACCTCGCGAACATCGACTACGGCTTCACCACCGCCACCGGCCCCTACGGCACCATCCCCGACAAGGTCGTGTACGGCACCTCGGTGCGCTGCACCTCCACCAGCACCAACTGCGGCACTGCCGAGACCTCCTCCAACGCCTCCTACTACCCCGACGTCCCCTACGATCTGAACTGCGCCTCGGGCGCGACCTGCGCTGCCTACGCACCCTCATCCTTCTCCACCGTGCGGCTGACCTCGATCACCACTGAGCAGTACTCAGTCGCCTCTAGCGCGTACGTGACCGTGGACTCCTACGCGTTGACCCACACTGAGCCCTCGACGGGTGATGCCACCAGCGCCACGCTGTGGCTGTCCTCGGTGCAGCACACCGGGGCCGACACCACCGCCGGCGGCTCCACCGCCTCCATCAGCACCCCCGCCATCACGTTCACCGGCTCGGCGCTGGAGAACCGAGTCAGCACCACCACCTACCCCGGCCTGTTCCGCTACCGGATCACCGCGATCACCACCGAACTCGGCGCAGTGATCGGGGTGACCTACACGCTACCGACGGCCTGCTCCACCTCGGCCACCCCGTCGTCGAACACCGCCTCCTGCTATCCCGAGTACTGGACCCCGTCCGGCTACATAGCCCCGATGCTGGACTGGTTCAACAAGTACGCCGTCCAGATGGTCTTGGAGACCGACACCACCGGCGGCTCACTGACCAAGGAGACCGACTACGCCTATACAGGGGCGGCCTGGCACTACGACGACGATGAGAACACCAAGGCCAAGTACCGCACCTACGGGCAGTGGCGCGGCTACCAGCAGGTAACCACCACTACCGGCAACGGCGCCAGCGACGCCCGGACCAAGAACGTCACCTCCTACTACCAGGGCATGGACGGGGACTGGCTGTCCTCCAGCTCCACCCGCAGCGTGTCCCTTACCGACTCCCAGGGCGGCAGCCACACCGACTCCAACCAACTGGCCGACAAGGTCCTGGAGACCACCACCTACCAGGGCGTCGGCGGAGGCATTGACCACTCCACCATCAACTCGTACTGGATCTCCGCAGCCAGCGCGACCCGCGCCCGCAGCGGACTGCCATCGCTGACCGCCAACATGACCGGGACCGCGGAGGTGTGGACACGGCAGCGGCTGACCGACGGCGGCACCACTAGCTGGCGCTATAACGAAACCGACACCACCTACGACGCCACCACCAGCGATGCCAACTTCGGCCTGCCCACTTACGCGTACAACCACACGGTCCCAGCCGCCGCAGGGTATGACCAGTGCACGGCCACCAGCTACGCGCCAACCAACACCAGCCTGAACCTGGTCGGCCTGATCGCCGGTACCGAGACCGACTCGGTGGCCTGCTCGGGCTTCACCCAGGGCTCGGTGACCTCGGTGCCCGACGGCCTGAACACCCTGGCTGCGCCGGCCAGCGTGACCCGCCCGGACCAGGTCGTGAAGGCGACCGAGACGTTCTACGACGACTCGACCTTCGCCACCACTTTCCCGCAGACCACCGCCCCCACCCTGGGCCTGGTCACCATGACCCGGCAGGCCACCGGCTACACCTCGGGCGCCTTCACCTGGCGCACCACCGCACAGAACACCTACGACAGCACCTACTACCGAATAGCCAGCACCACCAACGGCAACGGCAACGGCACCAGCACCAGCTACACCGTCAATGCCGCCTACCTGACCACCGGCCAGAAGCTCACCCAGCCCACCGTCGGTAGCGTCGCGCATACGACCTCCACCACGCTCGACCCCGAACGCGGCCTCACACTGACCACCACTGACGTCAACGGTGTGGTCACCACCACCCAGTACGACGCGCTCGGGCGGACCACCTCGGTGTGGAAGGACTCCCGCGCCACCACCACCCTGGCCAACCAGACCTACGCCTACACCCTGTCCAACACCGCGGTGTCCGGGGTGGTCACCAACACCCTCAACGACAACAGCGGCTACCTCACCTCGACCAGCATCGAGGACTCCCTGGGCCGCACCCGGCAGACCCAGACCTACACCCCCCAGGGCGGCCGCCTGATCAACGACACCCTCTACGACTCCCGCGGCTGGGCCTTCAAGTCCAACACCGGCTACTGGGACTCCACCACCACCCCGAACCTGATCCTGGACTCGGTCGCCGACAACCAGGTCGCCGTCCAGAACGTGACCACCTTCGACGGCCTGGGCCGCAAGGTCTACGACACCTCGGAGAAGTACGGCGCCGTCATCTCCACGACCACCACGGTCTACAGCGGCGACGCCACCACCGTCATCCCGCCCACCGGCGGAGTCACCAAGACCACCCGCACCGACCCGCTCGGGCGCACCAGCGAGGTCGACGAGTACACCGTGGTCCCGACGCTGACCACGCCCTCGAACACCAGCACCGGGATCTTCTACCTGACCGGCGGCACCACCAGCGCCACCACCTACGGCTACGACGGCCACGGCCAGCAGGCCACCACCCTCGACGCCAAGAACGAGACGTGGACCGACACCTACGACCTAGCCGGTGAGGTGGTCTCCAGAACTGACCCTACCGCCGGCAGCAGCACCATGAGCTACGACCCGGACGGGAACCTGCTGCAGACTCTGGACGCCCGCGGCGACTACACCTCGTACACCTACGACGCCCTGGACCGAAAGACCGCCGAGTACGCCGCCGCTACTTCCGCGCAGGTCGCCTACACCTCAACCAGCGTCCCCGGCAACCAGACCGCGGCATGGGTGTACGACAACGCCAACACCGCGATCGCCTCCATGCCCGACCCCATCGGACATCTCACCACCGCCACCTCCTACACCGGCGGCTACGCGTATGTGAAGCAGGCGGTGGGCTTCAACGTGTTCGGCGAGTCCACCGGCGAGGAGACCATCATCCCCTCCGGAGCCCAGGGCACCGTCCTCGGCAAAACCTGGAAGATCACCCACACCTACACCAGCGTCCTCGGACTGCCATGGTCCGACGTGTACCTCCTGGGCGGCGGCCTGGCCGCCGAGACCGTCACCCGCACCTACAACAACGACGGCCTCCAAGGAGGCCTGGCCACCAGCTCCTACAGCTACCTCCAGAACGTCACCTACACCGCCTACGGCCAGGTCGCCCAGGTCCAGCTCGGCTCCACCAGCTCCAACGCCAGCGTCACCGACACCTACGACGCACACAGCGGCAACCTGACCGACCAACTGGTCACCCGCTCCACCAGCAGCCCCGCCAGTATCGACGAGAACGCCTACACCTACGACCTCGCCGGCAACATCACCCACCAGACCGAAACCCGCCTCGGCTCCTCCACCACCGCCGAGACCCAGTGCTACACCTACGACACCCAGGGCCGCCTCACCACCGCCTGGACCGCCACCGACACCTGCGCCGCCACCCCCACCAGCACCTCCTACAGCACCGTCGGCGACGGCATCACGGGGGGCACCTACTGGACCAGCTGGACCTTCGACGCCATCGGCAACCGCCTCACCCAGACCCAACACGCCCTCACCAGCACCACCAGCGACACAGTCACAACCGACACCTACTCCACTACCCAGCCCAACACCCTCACCGCGACCACCACCACCGGCGGCACCACAGCCAGCACCAGCTACGCCTACGACAGCGCCGGCAACTCCACCACCCGCAACACCAGCACTGGCATCCAGACCCTGACCTGGGACAACAACGGCCACCTCACCAAGGTCGCCAACGCCACCACCGGCACCTCCACCAGCTACATCTACGACGCCGACGGCACCCTGCTCCTGCAAGTCGACCCGACCACCACCACGCTCTACCTCGGCAGCGAGCAGATCACCCTCACGGACTCCACCTCCGCCGTCACCGGCGTGCGCTACTACAGCGTCCCCGGCGGCGCCACCGTCGTCCGCACCGGAACCACCACCGCGTACGGCTTCGAACTCGCCGACCAGCACGGCACCAACAACCTCTACCTCGACTACACCGCCCAAACACCCACCTGGCGCCAGTTCGACCCCTACGGCAACGCCCGCGGCACCACCACCACTTGGGCCGACAACCGCACCTTCCTCAACAAAACCACCGACACCACCACCGGCCTCACCGACATCGGCGCCCGCTACTACGACGCCACCACGGGCCGCTTCATCAGCCTGGACCCCGTTTTCGAAGCCACCAGCGCCCAACAGCTCAACGGCTACACCTACTCGGCGGACGACCCGATCAACCAAGCCGACCCCAGCGGACTGCGTGTCTACGACGACACCACCGAACGCACCTATTCCAGTGGGCAGGATCAGACGCAGTACTACAACACCCACCGCAGCGAAATCCGCCGCACACTTGCACACGAGAGGGACTACTACAAGGCGGCCGCTCCCAAGGCGGCCCCGTCCATACCGGTGCCGTTCTTCTCAGGCTGGTGGAGTTCGCAATGCTCCAAGAGTGCACTGGGCCTGGCGTGCACAGCTGCCGGCGTCACCGCCGGGGCAGCCAGCAGCGCCCAGGGGTACCTGGGTATCTTCAATACCACCAGTGGAGCCATCTCTGCGGCTGGGAAGACTGGTACTGCCGAGGTAGGGATGGCCGACATGAACAGGCTCCTGACGCTGCAGAATACGGGAACTGGGCTCTCCCGCGTGGCCACCATGAATCCGCGCCTTACCTCGCGTCTTGCTACCAACGGCCTGGGTGCGGCTGGTTTTGCTGCAGCCTTCGGCTACAACTACCTGCAAGATCGGGGTAATGGGGACACCCGGACCCGGGCGGTTGCGACTGCGATCCCTCAGGCGGCGGCCGACACATACATCTCGGCATCCTTGGCTGCATCCGGTATGGAGGACGGAATGTTCATTGGATCCTTCGTGGGCCCCGAGGGTACAGTGGTGGGAGCCGCGGTGGGGGCGGTCGCCGGACTTGCTGTCGGATTTGTGACCAGCAATGTGACGAACAATGTTATTGCCGATATCGGAAGTTGGTTCTGATGCCTTCCTGGGCTGTTTTGGGGGGAGCCCTGATCCTTGCAGCGCTCTCTGCCCGATCCTGGGCGAAGAGTGTGCGGCGTTGGTCCGACCCCCGTGCACCCGCAGCGCCGGTGGCATTTGCGCGCTATCTGGGACCAACGCAGCGCAGCAGGCTCGAACGCGCCTCATTTCTTAATGCGGCCTGCCTGAGCGGCCTGTCGGTCATGCTGTTGGGCGGTGCTTGGCTTCCCGCTGGTGGCGCGGAGCACCGTTCAGGCCCGGCGGCGGCCTTTGTCGTGGCCGTCGTTGGCCTGGTGGTTTTCTGTCTCGGTTGCGTGGCTCAATTGGGGGTGGTGATTTTTGGTCGGCCAGCTTTTCTGCTGTCGAAGGAAGGGGCGGCCATGGGCGAAGAGATGCATTCCGCTTCTGGTGCATGTGCCGCAGCGCCGGGTTCCGACGGGCCGAGGGTTGGGTCCCTGGGAAATCCCTCGGCCATGGCTGAGGTGGCTGTCTATCGCGACGATGCGGACACCTATGCACAGCTGCGGCGATACGACGTCTACATCGATGGGAAGCGCGTCGGTCGCTTGCGGCGCGGGGAGATGGTCAATTTCCCTGTTTCTGTGGGGTCCCATGCTGTTCAGGTGAGGATTTCATGGTGCTCCAGCATGGTGCTTCCGGTCGAGGCCGGTTTTGAGGAGCGAGTGAGCTTGATCTGCAGGGCGAAGCAGGGCGCGAGTACGGACCTGGCCGGTATCTCCCGTCAGCGGGACGACTTCCTGCTGCTTCGTAAAGTTTGAACCCGACGCGAACTTGGTGGTCAATTCGCATGATGATTGATCAGGTTCTTTGAAGGGTTGCTAGTCGGTGGCCTTGGGGTGGCCGGTGCCCGCGTAGGTGATCAAGGCGGTATGGGTGGCGTCGTCCAGGAGGTACCAGATGCGTCCGCCGCCGGTGACCTCGTACTGCCACCGTTCCAGGATCTGGCCCTTGAAAGCGGCGGCGCCGAGGTTGCCCTTGAAGTCGGTGCTGGCGGTCGGGGCGGTCCATTGCACGCGGGTTGGCACGGATCTCTCGAAGGCGCGGCGCAGATTGTTCGCCGCTTGGCGGCCGAGGTGTTCCCAGCCGTCGGCGACCTCGGTATTGGCGAAGCGGATGTCGTACTCCTGGTCGACGGGCGGGGGTGCGGCGCGGCCCCCGCGTTTGGGGCTCACTCGTCCGCTCCGGGCATCGGCACCGGGCCCAGGTCGCCTTCGGGCTCGCGGGTGAGGATAGCCAGCAGGGCTGGGTCAGCGTAGACCTCGGCGCTGTGCTTCCACTGGGTCAGTAGCAGGGCGATGGGTGTGAGGTTGTCCAGGGACACCGCGCCGCGTGCGGTTGTCACGAGGTCGGCGAGGAGTATCTCGACGTCCTCGACGGGTAGGAAGGTGCTCCAAGGCAGGGCCTCGGGCAGGGCCTGGCGCAGGGCGGCGATGTTCTCGGTGCGGACCAGGCCGGCGAGCAGGCGCGAGGTGAAGTCGACGACACTGGCGTCGCTCTCCATCTGGTCCACGCGCATCAGGGCCAGGTCCCCGGCGTCACGCCGACGCAGGCGCAGTGCACGCACGCCATCAAGCCTGCGTGTGGTCGCGGCGGGGTGGTGGAGCAGCTCACTGAAGGGGACATCCTCGTAGGCCGTCGCCATAACATCCACACTAGCTCGGATGACGGGTCTACGTGCGTGACGCAGACGCGCGTAGGCCCGTCGCGATGATCGCCGCAGTCGCGCCGGGGAAGTCCGAACGGGTCGTCTGTTAGTTCACCCAGTCTTTGAGTGGCTCGGTGTCCAGGGTGATTCCCACTGGGGCTGGGAGTTCCGCCGGCTTTCCGAAGGGGAGTCGTCGCACGGTCTCATAGCGGGTGCCGTCCGGCTCGGAGTGGACGACGACCTCGCAGCTGTCACGGTCGATGAGCAGGTAGACGGGAATACCCGTCTCGGCGTAGGCACGGGGTTTGTCGATTCGGTCGCGCCGGTCGGTGTCGTCGTCGAAGGACGTCACTTCGGCGATGAGGAGAACCCCGTCGGTGGCAGCCCATTCGCTCTGTCCGGCCATGGCTCCGCTGGGTGCGAGGACTCCGTCGGGGCGGGCATGCCCATTGCGGTACGCGTGGATGCGCAGTCCCTGCTCGGGGAACAACCACAGCTCGGGTCGGGCCTGAATACAGATCCGGGTGAGCCACTGGATGATCATGGCGTGGTCGCCGTCCGGCACGGGCTTCTCCCACAGCTTTCCGTTGATGAACTCGAAGTAGACGTCTTCGCGGGCGGCGATCCGCGCGATTTCCTCGAACGTCTCTTCGGGCAGGCGGGGCTCGGAGGGGGTCGACCGGTGGTCGTTCAGTATGGTCACGCGAAGCCTCCTCAGCTGGTTGCCAAGATCATCATGTAGGTGCTGTTCCGTGTGCCGCTACCACGTCAGGATAGCGTTGCAACTCGTCGGACCCAGGTTCTTCGACGGATGGCACTGCGCTGGCCGAAGGCTGCCTTGAAGGGACGGCTGAGTTCGATACAGGCGACCCGATGGATGCCGATCTCGTCGGAGCCGCCCGTTTCGGTGAGGCGGCGACCGTGGCATTGAGTGTGCTCGGGCCGGGGGCGATGCCCGCAGTCCCTGCCGGCGGCAGCGACCGACCGCGAGGTCACCCAGGTGGTACGCGGGGTGATCCCGGCCTACTTCGCCGACTTCTGGGGCCGCGAGGAGGAGTTCACGGCCTTCCGGTCCGCCGCTGCCGCGGCGTACGTCCGTGCCGAGGACGATCACGGCGCGCCCGACACTGTCGACGACCGGGGCCGGTTGGGTGGGCTCAAGGTGCCCGCCCTGGTGCTGGTGGGACGTCACGACTTCATCTGCGGGGTGCGCTGGGCCGAGGAGCTGCACGCCCTGATCGCCGGGTCGGAGCTGGTGGTCTTCGAGGACAGCGGGCACTTCGCGCACATCGAGGAGCCGGAGCGGTTCGCCGAGGTCACCGGGTGGTTCGTGGCCGCGTAGACGCCGGTGGCCGGGCCCTTACGGAGGGTCGTTGCGGGCCACCTGCTTGGAGCAGCGTGGGGGAGGGGCTCGCGGAGGCCCTCTCTGCTGCTCTGACCTGCGGTTTCGCTGCGCCGGGACGGGCTTTCGGCGGCGATCTGACCGTGCGTTCGAAAGGGCCTCGGGGGAGGTTTGACCGACGGCGTCCACCCGTGCAGCCGATCCTGAGGTTGGGGTTTCGTCGCGACGGACAGCATCCGACTGCCACAGCGGTTGAACGTACCCGGAGGGTGACGCATGGCCCTGAACGGTCCTCCGTTCCTCGTCGCGACCATCGTGTTCGCACTGGTACTGACTCTGCTCACACTCGCGGTCTGGAACCGGCTCCCCGGCCCGAAGGCGGTGCGGGTCGGCGTGCGAATGCTGATGCTGACGGTGACCCAGGGGGCGGCGGTGCTGGTGACGCTGGTGTGCGTGAACAACAGTTACGCCTTCTACGACTCCTGGCCGGACCTGATGGGGACGCAGACCGGGGCGGCGCAGTTCGAGGACGGGACCAGCGGCATACGGCAGAGCTCGCTGAGCGCCGCGGTGCCGGTGCTCGCCAGCTTCCACCAGGGGGCACAGGGGCTCCAGGTCGCCGACCCGGTCGGGGCCCGGTCGCACATCCACGGTCAGCTGCTGGTCTGGCTGCCGCCCGAGTACGACGACCCCGCGCACGCCGGTGAGCGCTTCCCGGTGGTGCTGCTGCTGCCGGGGCAGCCGGGCACCCCGATGTCCTGGTTCGACGCCATGAACGGGCAGGACGAGCTGGCCCGGCTGGTGGAGGCGCACGAGGCCCGGCCGATGATCCTGGTCGCGGCCAAGTCGAACACCCTGGGCACCGAGGACGCCGGCTGCGTCGACCTTCCCGGCGGGCCGAAGACCGACACCTGGCTCGCCAAGGACGTCCCGGCCATCGTCAAGAGCCGGTTCCGGGTGTCCAACGACCCCTACGACTGGTCGGTGATGGGCTACTCGGCCGGCGGCTACTGCGCCACCGACCTGGCTGTGCACCATCCCAATGTGTTCCACTCCGCGGTCAGCATCTCCGGGTACAACGCCCCGGAGGCTGGGGTGGTGCTGCGCCGCGCCGCGCTGAGGGAGGCGAACAACCCGCTGCTGGTGATGCGGCGGGCGGCCCGCCAGCCGGACGTCGCGCTGCTGCTCACCGGCAGCCTGGAGGACGGCGACACGGTGCGGGACGCCCGTGCCCTGGTGAACGCGCTGCGGGCGCCGGCCACCGGCGACGTGGCCACGGTCGCGCGCGGCGGCCACAACATGGACGTCTGGCAGGAGATGCTGCCGACAGCGTTCCAGTGGATCTCCCGGCACCTGCGCTGAACCGGTGGTTCTGACGTACCTTTGCGCCGTGGGGTGGCGCCAAGGGCTCGGGTGGGAGTGGGAGTTGGATCGTATCCGGGAGAGGAAGGGCGACGGTGTGCGGCTGGCCGGCCGGTCGGCGCACGCGGCGTTCCCCTCGGCGCTGCGCGGGTGGCTCGGGCCGGTCGCGGCTCTCGCCGCGCTGGTGGTCGTCGTGCTCGGGGTGCGGTACGCCGGGCACCACCAGGCCGGCACGGTGGACGGGTGGATCCGGTCGGCGGTGGTCGGTGTGCGGCCCCCGGGGTGGCAGTCCGTCGCCCTGGACCTGGACGCGTTGGGGGAGCCCACCGGAGCGGTGACGCTGGTCGTGACTCTCGTGGTGGGTTGTCTGCTGCTTCGGCGTCCTCGCGCGGCGGTGCTCACCGGGGCCGGGGCCGGCCTGGCCGTGGTGACGTCGAGTCTGCTCAAGCATGTGGTGGGACGCACCATCCACGGTGAGAACCTGTCCTACCCCAGTGGGCACACCGCCTTCGCCACCGCCCTCGCCCTCGCGGTGGCGCTGCTCGCGGCCGAGCGTCTGGGCCGGCCGGCCGGCTTCCTGCTCGTGCTGACTGCGGCGCTCGTGGGCGGCGCCGCCATGGGCTGGGCGGAGATCGCCCTGGACGCGCACTACCCGACCGACGTCCTCGGCGGCTGGTGCACCGCACTGGCGGTGGTACCGGCGACCGCGTGGCTGGTCGACTGGACAGCCGACGTCGGTCGCCGGGTGCGCCGCTGACGGCACGGCACGGCACGGCACAGCACGTCAGGTCACGTCATGTCAGTCACGCCAGCCGGCGGAACACGGGCTTCACCGGTCGCCCGCCCACCCAGGGGGTCGGGTCGGCGGCGTCCAGCGCCTTTCGGTACACCGCACAGGCCTGGGCCACCACGTCGACGGTGTGGTCGACGTCGGCGTCGCTGAGAGCGCTGCTCACCACGAACGACGGGGCCAGCACCCCGCCCGCGAGGAGCTCGCGCAGGAACAGGGTGCGGTACGGCTGCGACGGCTGCCCGTTCTCGTCCAGGGTGGAGAACACCAGGTTGCTGGCCCGGCCCCGGACGACGACGTGTTCGCCGACCCCGTGGCTGGCCGCGGCGTCGCGGACGCCGGCTGCCAGCCGTTCGCCGAGGGCGTGCAGCCGCGCGGTGACGCCCTCCTCGACATAGGTGGTGAGCACGGCCATCGCGGCTGCCAGCGAGTGCGTCTCCGCGCCGTGCGTGGTGGACAGCAGGAACACCCGGTCGCCGGAGTGGCGCAGCCCGCCCCGCTCCATCACCTCGCGACGCCCGGCCAGCGCGGAGACGGCGAACCCGTTGCCCAGCGCCTTGCCGAAGGTGGAGAGGTCGGGAACGACGCCGTACAGGCCCTGGGCGCCCGCCTCGGACCAGCGGAGGCCGGTGATCATCTCGTCGAAGACGAGCAGGCAGCCGTGGCGGTCGGCCAGCTCCCGGAGGCCGGCCAGGTATCCGGGCGGCGGCTCGGTGCTGGTGGCGGGTTCGAGGATCAGGCAGGCGATCTCGTCCTGGTACCGGGTGAGCAGTTCCTCCGTGGCGGCGAGGTCGCCGTAGGGGAACGCCACGGTGAGCTCCGTGGTGGCCGCGGGGATGCCGGCGGACATCGGCGTGGTGCCGATGAACCAGTCGTCGACGGAGAAGAAGGGGTGGTCGCTGCAGACGGCCACCCGCAGACGCCCGGTGACGGCGCGGGCGAGGCGCACCGCGGCGGTGGTGACGTCGGAGCCGTTCTTCGCGAACTTCACCATCTCCGCGGTCGGCACCGTGGCCAGGAAGCGTTCCGCGGCCTCGACCTCGATGATGGACGGTCGGACGAAGTTGCTGCCGCGGTCGAGTTCCCGCCGTACCGCCTCGATCACGCGTGGGTGGGCGTGGCCGAGGCTGACCGACCGCAGGCCGGAGCCGTACTCGAGATAGCTGTTGCCGTCCACGTCCCACACCCGGGCGCCGTGGCCGTGGCTGATGACCGGGGCCAGACCTTCGGGGTACTGGTCGTCGCCCTTGGAGTAGGTGTGCGCGCCGCCGGGGATCAGGGCGTGCAGCCGCTCGTTCGCCTGACGCGATCGGGGCAGGAGGAGCTCATCGGTGTTCACGCCAACCTCAACTCTCTTTCGGCTCCAGGACCTGGGCGAGGCTCGGCGCCTCCCGGTCCCGCTGGGACATCGAGGTGACCGGCAGCGGCCAGGGAATGGCGAGCTCCGGGTCGTCGAAGGCGATGGTCACGTCCTCGGTCGGATCATGCGGGCGGTCGATCCGGTAGGAGACGTCGGCCGGTTCCGTCAGCGCCTGGAAGCCGTGCGCGCAGCCGGCCGGAATGTAGAGGGTCGACTGCGTCTCCCCGGACAGCTCGAAGGAGGCCCAGTTGCGGTAGGTCGGCGAGTCCGTGCGCAGGTCCACGACGACGTCGAAGACCCTCCCGTAGGAGCACCGCACGAGTTTGGCCTCGCCGGCGCCGGAGCGCAGGTGCAGGCCGCGCAGCACGCCCAGGACCGAGCGGGACACGCTGTCCTGGACGAAGGCGTCCGGGTCCAGGCCCACCGCGCGGATCACGTCGGCGTCGAAGGTGCGGCAGAAGAAGCCGCGTTCGTCGGCGTACGACGGCGACTCGAAGAGGTAGGCGCCGGCGATCGCCGGGACTTCGGTGGCCTTCATTCCGGTTGCCTTCACTTCAGGTGCCTGCATTCCTGCCGCTCTCATGAAGCCTCCTGCGAGGCGTTGACGTGTCCGGTCCCCGGGTACAGGACCGCGCTCAGGGCGGTGAACTGGTGGTCAAGGCGCCGGGCGGCGGCGCGGGTCCGCTCGGGGAGCTCTCGCCGCAGCTCCGCCGACCGCTGTTCCAGCGCCCGGAACTGCTCCAGCAGCCGGTCGGCGTCGACCTCGCGGGCCGGGTGGCAGAACTCGCCCAGTCCCATCCCCTCCAGCAGCGCCTCGCTCTTGGCCGCGTAGCAGAGCGCGAGCGTCGGCGTGCCGACCTTCAGCGCGCAGATCAGGTTGTGGTAGCGGGTCGCCACCACGGTGTCGACAGCGGCAACCTCCTTCATCAGGTCGGCCAGCGAGGACGTCTCGGCGAGGGTGACCAGCGGCGAGTCCACCGCGTCCAGGACGGCGGCGACCGCCGACGCGTCCACGTCGTCGCCGGTGATCAGCCGGACCGTCCTGCCGTCCTCGACCATCGTGCGGACGAAGCGGGTCATCCCGTCCAGGTAGCGGTCGTGGATCTGCTCGGCCCGGGCGCGGTCGTCGTTGCCGCCGTAGAAGGCCATGACGCCGACGCCGACCGCGCCCGGCGGGCCGGAAGGCGCGGTCGCCGGCAGCGACGGCAGCGAGAAGGCGAGGTCCGGGTAGACCTCGTCGCGCGAGGTGTCCACGCCCATCGCCCGCATCGCGTCGCGGGACTGGGCGTCCCGGTACGACCGGTACGCGGCCAGCCGCCCCGACCAGCTGACCAGGGTGCGGACCGAGCGGCGGCCGATGGTGGCGGCGCCGACGCTGACCAGCGCGACCCTGGTGCCGAACAGCCGGCCGGACGCGCAGAGCAGGAACAGCGAGTACGGGAAGCCCCACGGCCGCAGCGGCAGCGTGGCCTCCAGGACGCCCATGCCCGGCACGATCACCACGTCGTGCCGACGCACCCAGGCGGCGGTGCGGACGATGTCGACCAGTTTGCCCAGGCCCTTCCCGGCGACGGCACCCGCCCGCGACGCGGTCCGGTACTCCCCGGCGTACCAGTGCAGCCGGGTCGCGGGGATCCCGAACCGGGTCGTGACGGCCTCGGGCCCGCCGCACAGCGCGTCCACCACCGCTTCCGGGTGTTCGGCGCGGAGGTATCCGAGCACGGCCTCCAGGGACCCGTCGTTGCCGAGGTTGCCGGAGCCGAGCAGGCCGAACACCCCGACCCGCACCGGCGTCCCGTGAGTGGACGTCATGCCTGCCTCCCCTCACGGCCGGCGACGAGGGCGTCGATGGAGACCGTGAGCCGGCCCGGGTCGACCGGGGCGCGGTCCTCGACCCGCTCGCCGGCGCCCGGTCGGACCCGGCTGGCCATCCAGGCGGCCAGGTGGCGGTAGCACGCGCGCCGGTCGGCCGGGGACAGCGGCGCCCGTTGGATCGCCGCGACGAAGCCCCAGACGTACTCGGCGAGCAGCCGGGGCGTCGGGTGCAGCGGGCCTGCCCGGCGCGGGTCCAGGTTGACGCACCGGGCGCGCATGCCCGGATTGGCCCGCTCGGCGCGGGTGGGGTGGTCGCGGCGGAAGTACAGCACCTCCGGCACCTGGTGGAAGGGTCCGTGCAGGGTGAGCTCGGCGACGAAGGTGCGGTCCGCGTGGTGGTAGCTGTCGAGCGGCTTCACCCGGCGCAGCACATCGGCCCGCATCACGCCGTAGAAGTCGTCGCCACCGGGCTCGAAGAGCAGGCTGCGGAAGCGCTCCGGCGGGTGCGGCGAGTCGGTGGCGAGCCCGTACTCGTACGGGACCTTCACCCGGCCGTCGCCGTCGATGACCGCCTGGCCGGTGTGCGCGAGGAACACCTCCGGCCGCTCGTCCAGCGCCTCCACGCAGCGCCGCAGCAGGTCCCGGGCGTACAGGTCGTCGTGCGAGGCCCACTTGAACAGCTCGCCGCGGGATTCGGCGAAGACATGGTTGTGGTTCGGCGTGGCGCCGATGTTCCGGGGCTGCCGGAGGTACCGGATGCGGGAGTCCTTCTCGGCGTACTGGCGGCAGATGTCCTGGGTCCGGTCGGTCGAGGCGTTGTCGGAGACGATCAGCTCGAAGTCCTCGTAGGTCTGGCCGAGCAGGGCGTCGAACGACTCGGCCAGGTACTCCTCGCCGTTGTACACGGGCAGACCGATGCTCAGCCGGGGCCGAGCTGCCTTGGGCGCGGTCATGGGGTCCTCACTTCGTGGATGGGGTTGTGGTCGCGCCCGCGCAGGGCGGACCGCAGCTGCAGCCACCAGACGGCCGAGCTGCTGATGGTCGCGGCGGCCACGCCCCAGGCCGAGCCGACCGTGCCGCCCAGGACCGCCCCGCCGATCCCGCCGACGGCGTAGCAGGCGGAGGCGAACAGCTGGACGCGCAGGCTGAGCCGGGCCGCGCCGAGCGCGCGCAGCCCGGCCGTCGCGCCGATGCCGAGGCTGGCGCCCGCGACGCTGAGCGTGGCCGGCAGGATCAGCGCCGAGGCGGAGTGCCAGACACCGCCGAGCAGCAGCACCCCGACCCGGTCCGGCAGCAGCAGCAGTGCTCCGCCCCAGAGCAGCGCGGCGGCGGCCTGCCCGCCGCTGAGCAGGAGGCAGAACAGGCCCAGCCGGTCCGGGGCCCGGCGCAGCACCCGTCCCGCCTCCGCGACGGTGACCAAGGCCAGCCCCGTCAGCACGGCGTAGAACGGGCCGAGCAGGAGCTCGGCGCCCCGGACCACACCCACCGCGCTGACCCCGACGATGGCGCTGAGCCCCCAGGCCCGCAGCTGATACGCACCGCTGAGGCTGACGTTCTCGACCAGGTACCGGTAGCCGAGGTCGCGCTGCTCGCGCAGCCACTCGCGCGCTCCGGTCAGCTGGGGCCGGATGCCGGACTGGAGGCAGCCGAACCCCGCGGCCACCGCGGCGGACGCGCCCCAGGCGAGCAGGAAGGCGGGCACGCTGCCCACGCGGGCCGCCACCACCATGGCCGGGACCAGCGCGATGTCCCAGACGAGGTCGTTGAGGAAGGCTTTCTTCCCGGTGCCGGCGGCGAAGAAGGCGAACCGCCAGGCGTCCTGCAGCAGCAGCGCCGGAAGGATCACGCCGAGGCCGGCGTACGCGGAACCCACGTGGCCGCCGACGGCCAGCCCGGCCAGCAGACACACCGCGCCGATGGCGATACCCACGCCGAGCGCGGTGCCCGACGACCGGGCCACCGCCAGCCGCCAGGACGCCTCCGGCACGCCGCTGAAGCGCACCACGAGCGGGTCGGTGGCCAGCCCTCGGGAGACGTTGAGCACCACGCCGTAGGTCGCCCAGGCCAGGCTGAACACGCCGAACGCGGTCAGCCCCAGCTCGCGGGCCACATAGATTCCCACCGCGAAGTTGCTCAGGCTGCAGGCCGCCTGGTCGGCCAGTCCCCAGGACAGGCGTCCGGCTACGGCTCGTCCGGCGCTCTTCCGGGCGTGCCTGCCATGGGCCACCGGCGCCGTCACCGTCCCGCTCTCGGTGGTCATCCGCCCCCCGCCTTGATGAGGCCGGCCTCCCGCAGGGCGTCGGCCGCCACGGCGACGGTGTCGAACGGCAGCGCGGACCGCTCGGCGACGTCCAGCAGACTGTGCTCGCCGTCGGAGAGGCTGAGCACCCAGAGCATGGCCATCTGGGCCTGCTTGGCGTCACTGCGGCCACCGAGCGAGTCGTACAGCCCGCGCTTCCCCAACTGCGGTTCGCCGTAGGGGCTGAGGTTGGTGTACCGGCGGTTGCGGTCCAGCACGGCGAACGCCTCGCGGCAGGCGGCGAGGGTGTCCTCCATCGCCTCCGGGGTGACGAAGTCCGGGTTGTCCGCCGAGGTGTGGTACTCGGGGTACCCGGCGTACGGGGTCCGGCTGAGCGAGCCCACGCCGAGGTCGAACCCGGGCGAGCAGTACTGCCTTTCGTCGTAGCCGTACGGGGTGAACTCGTTGACCTGGTGCGGCCGTTCGGAGACGGCCAGGACGTGGCGCAGCACCCGGTCGATCTCCGCGTCGCCGCGTCTGCTCTGTTTGTACGTCAGTTGGCCCCGGTCGCCGGCGCAGGCCAGCACCAGCCCGTGCCTGACGCGGTCCACCCGCTCCGTGTTGCGGGCCAGCCAGGTGATCGCCCCGATGGTGCCGGGCGCGAAGATGAACCGGTAGGTGTACCACGGCGTTTGCTGCGCCAGCTCCTGGGCCAGCGAGACCGCCACCGCGATGCCGGCCAGGTTGTCGTTGGCGAGCGACGGGTGGCAGGTGTGGCAGGAGACGATCACCTCGTCGGCGACCTGCCCCGGGACCACGTGCTCGGCGTAGGTGAGGTGGCCGTCGGCGAGGGTGGAGTCGATGCGTACCTCGTAGTCCCCCTCCGGCAGCGCGTCCAGGACCTCCTGGGCCAGGCAGAACCCCCATGTCGGGGTGTAGTAGCTGGTGCGGTAGGGCACCAGGGCGGGTTGGTCGGGCAGGGTGTGCAGGTGTTCGCGCAGCTCGGCGAGCGGCATGGTCGTCGCCACCGGGACGCTGTAGCCGAGCACATGCAGGTTGGACGCGGCGAAGTCGACGACCCGCCGACCGGCCGGGTCGGCGATGTAGGCGTCCCGGATGTTCCACTCCTGCGGCACCGTCCAGTCCAGCACCTGAGTCCCCGTCGGCACCTCGTGCACCTCCAGCGGGAGGCACTCGCCGACGACGTCCAGGGTGGCCCGCACACCGTCGCCGGTGATGCTCCGGCAGAGCGGGTACAGCCGCTCCACCAGCGCGTGCATCCGGTCGCCGACCCCGGTCACCGGCGCCACCGCAGGGTGTCGTCGACGGCGCCGGCCTCGGACGCCGCGCGCAGCACGGCGAGCCGGGTGAAGCGGTCCCGGAAGTCCTCGGCGGTCAGCCCGTGTTCGCGGTACGCCTCGGCGAGTTCCAGCGCCCCTCGCTTCACCGACCACTCGCAGTCGAAGCCGGGTATCGCGGCGCGGAAGCGGGAGAAGTCCACCCGGTAGGACCGCGGATCGGCGCCGTTCTCCCCGGTGATCACCACCTTCGATCCCGGCACCGCCTCGGCGACCTGCCCGGCGATCTCGGCGACGGTGACATTGTTGGTCTCGGTTCCGATGTTGAACGCCTGGTCGTGGACCGCCTCCTGAGGCGCCGTCAGGGCAGCGGTGAAGGCCCGTGCGATGTCGGCCGCGTGCACCAGCGGGCGCCAGGGGGTGCCGTCGGAGAGCACCAGCACCTCGCCGGACAGGTAGGCATGGCCCACCAGGTTGTTCAGCACGATGTCGGCGCGCAGCCGGGGGGAGAAACCGAAGGCGGTGGCGTTGCGCATGTACACCGGGCTGAAGTCGCCGTCGGCCAGCTTGTGCAGGTCGTCCTCCACCCGCACCTTGGACTCCGCGTACGGCGTCACCGGGCGCAGCGGGGCGTCCTCGGCCACCAGGGCGTCGCCGCCGGAGGCGCCGTACACCGAACAGGTCGACGCGTAGAGGAAGCGTCGCACTCCGGCGTCGCGGGCCAGCCGGGCCAGCCGCACGGAGGCGTGGTGGTTGATGTCGTAGGTGAGCTCCGGCGCCAGCGATCCCAGCGGGTCGTTGGAGAGCGCGGCCAGGTGGATCACGGCGTCCACCCCGGCCACGTGTTCGGCGGTGACGTCGCGCAGGTCCACCCGGTGCCCCGGCGGGTCCGCCGGCTGCGGGCCCAGCACGCAGTCGGCGAACAGGCCGGCGTCAAGCCCGACGACCTCGTGGCCGGCGGCGGCGAGTACCGGGGCCATCACGGTGCCCAGGTAGCCCTGGTGTCCGGTCAGTAGCACGCGCATGGGTCATTCCCCCAGGTCGAGTATGAGTTTGGTGACGGCGAACGCCTCGGCGTAGCGCTCGTTGCATTCGATGCCGCGGATCCGGGCCAGCCCGAGGAAAGCCTCCCGGTCGTACCAGGACCGGTGCCGCTGCGAAGGGTAGTGCTCCTCCAGGAGCCGCACCTTTCGTTCCGCGACTTCCGGCGACAACGGCTGGTACGCGACCGGACGGCCGAGGTCGCCGTCCCATTTGACGATCTCGTAGCCGAGCACCAGGTGGTCCCGGAACGCGGTGGTGACCAGCTGGGCGAGGCCGCGGTGGTCCTGGTGCGCGTCCTCGGTGCGCGGGGCGAGCACCAGGTCCGGATCGGTCTCCGCGCGCAGGTCCTCGATCGCCTCCTTGGCCTCGGACCAGTGCGCGGGCAGCCTGCCGTCCGGCAGCTTGAGGACGGTCAGCCGCAGGTCGGCGCCCGGGCAGAAGGCGGCGAGCGCGGCCTGCTCCTCCTGCTCCCGCTCGCTGCCGCCGCCGGAGAGCACCAGCGCGTCGACGCGGATGCCGGGCCGGTCCTGACACAGCGTCAACAGCGTGCCGCCGGCGCCGATGGCGAGGTCGTCGCAGTGCGCGGCCAGCGCGACGATCCGGGTGCGGCGCCCGGCCCCGAGCCGGATCATGCGGTCTCCATGGCGGTCTGGCAGTCCCGTTCCCACACGGCCCACGGACGGTCGCCCCGGGCGTAGGCGGCGTCGAGTGCCGCCCGCTCCTTCACGGTGTCGGTCGGCTTCCAGAAGCCGCGGTGCTGGAAGGCCAGCAGGCGGCCCCGCTTGGCCAGTTCGGCGCATCCGTCGGCAACCAGGTCCCCGTCCTGCGGTATGTGGTTGAAGACCTCCTGACGGAGCACGAAGTAGCCGCCGTTCTCCCACAGCGGCAGTTCGCTCACCGCGGTGATGCCCCCCACCAGGCCGTCCTCGCCCAGGTCCACGCAGTGGAACGAGGACTGCGGCGGCACCACCATCATCTGCGCACCGGCGTCGCTCCGGGCGAAACGGTCGATCATCTCCGGCAGCGGGGCGTCGGTGAGCACGTCGGCGTAGTTGGCGAGGAACATCTCGTCGCCGTCCAGGTGGTGCCGCACCCGGCGCAGCCGCTCCCCGATCGGTGACTCGGTGCCGGTCTGCGCGAAGGTGATGGTCCAGTCGGCGATGTCGGTGGACAGCAGCTCGGGCCGCCCGTTGCGCAGCACGAAGTCGTTGGACGTCGTCTCCTCGTAGTTGAGGAAGAAGTCCTTGATGTGATGGGCCCCGTAGCCGAGGCAGAGAATGAACTCCTTGTGCCCGTAATGCGCGTAGTAGCGCATGACGTGCCAGATCAGCGGCCGCGGGCCGACCATCGCCATCGGTTTGGGGGTGTCGTCGGCGGTGCCGTTGCGCATGCGCAGCCCGTATCCGCCGCAGAACAGGACGACCTTCATGACTTCACCTCGACGGCGCTCGGTTCGACAATGCTCGGATCGACGATGCTCAGTTCCGGGATGGGGAAGACCAGTCGGCCGCCCCAGGCGTGCACGAAGGACAGCTGCTCGGTCAGCTCGGCCCGCAGGTTCCACGGGAGGACGAGCACGTAGTCGGGTTGGTCGACGCTGATCTGCTCGGGCGGCAGGATCGGGATGCGGGTGCCCGGGGTGAACCTGCCGTGCTTGTAGGGGTTGCGGTCGACCGTGTAGGCGAGCAGGTCCGGCCGGACGCCGCAGTGGTTGAGCAGGGTGTTGCCCTTGCCCGGGGCGCCGTAGCCGACGACCGTCTCACCGCGTTCGGCCGCGTCGATGAGGAACCGCAGCAGGTCCCGGCGGACCTTGGCCACCCGGGCGGAGAACTCGGTGTACCCGGAGAGCTCCTGCAGCCCGGCGGCCTTCTCCCGGGCCAGGACGTCGGAGACTCGCTGACTCGGTTCACCGGCGGCCTCGGCAGGCTGGGCCCACAGCCGGATGGATCCGCCGTGCGTGGGCAGCAGTTCGACGTCCACTAGGGCGAGTCCGCCGCTCTCCAGCGCCCGGATCGCGGACGCGACCGTGTAGTACTGGAAGTGCTCGTGGTAGATCGTGTCGTACTGGTTCTCCTCGATCAGCGTCAGCAGGTGCTGTACCTCGATGGAGACCCAGCCGTCGTCGGCGACCAGGGCGCGCAGACCCTGGGTGAAGCCGACCACGTCGGGGATGTGCGCGTACACGTTGTTGGCCACGACCAGGTCCGCCGGGCCGTGTTCGGCGCGGACAGCGGCGCCGACCTCGGGGCCCAGGAACTCCGTGAGCGTGGGCACCCCCGCCTCCCGCGCCGCGGCGCCCACGTTCACCGACGGCTCGATGCCGAGGCAGCGGATCCCGCGGTCCACCATGTGCCGGAGCAGGTATCCGTCGTTGCTCGCGACCTCGACCGTGAAGGCGTCGGGGCCGAGGCCCAGCCGCTCCACGGCGCCGGCGACAAAGGTGCGTGCGTGCTCCACCCAGGAGGTCGAGTAGGAGGAGAAGTACGCGTACTGCGTGAACGTCTCCTCCGGCGTGATCAGCGGCGGGATCTGCGCCAGCCAGCAGTCGGTGCAGACCCGCAGGTGCAGCGGGTAGGTCGGCTCCGGTCCGTCCAACTGCTCCGCGGCGAGAAAGCTCTCGCACGGTGGCGTCGCCCCCAGATCGACGACGCTCTCCAGCGCCGCCGAGCCGCAGAGTCGGCATCCTGTCATCGCTTGCTCCCACTCACACTCGCGCGGGTGTCCCCGCCGGACCGAGCCGCGATCGCCGCCCGGTATCCCTCCTCCAGACGCTCCAGCCCGACAGTCGGACTGAAGCCCTGCTCATAGCGGTGCCGAGCCGCCCGGCCCATCTCCCCGCTCCCATCCGCGTCCGCCGTGATCCGGCGCAGGCACAGGGCGAGTGACGCGGCGTCACCCGGCTGGTGCAGCAGCCCGGTCACCCCGTCCTCGACGAGTTCGACGAAGGCGCCGTGGCCGGCGGCGACGGTCGGGACCCCGGCCGCCATCGCTTCCACGACCACCAGGCCGAACGCCTCCAGCCAGGTCGAGGGCGCGACCACCGCGACCGACCGCGCGATGACCCGGCGGCTCTCCGCCGGGTCGCACAGGCCGATGAACCGCACGTCGTCCCGGCCTGCCGCCCAGGCGGCCACCTCGGGCTCCAGCGGTCCGGCGCCGGCGACCACCAGCGGCACGCCGACACCGCCCGCCCCGGAGACTTCGTCCCACGCGGCCATGAGCAGCCGCATCCCCTTGGCCTCGGCGAGTCGGCCCAGGTAGAGCAGATGCTCTCCCGGCCCCACCCGTACGGCGTCCGGTTCCGGCACGAAGTTGTGCTTCACCGCCAGCCGCTCGGGCGGCATGCCGGAGCGCACCAGGACGTGGCGCTGCGCCGCGGAGATGCAGAAGAAGCGGTCCACGCCGGACCACCACCGCCGTCGGTTGACCGCCAGGCTGACCGCCAGCGGCACCGTCGCCAGCCGGGAGTTCCGGTAGCAGCCGTGCCGGACGGCCGGCAGCGGCACCGCCGACCCGACGCACTCGGTGCACGGCCGACCGTCCCGCTGCAGCGTGCCGGGCGGGCAGACCTGGGTGTAGTTGTGCAGCGTGGCGACCACAGGCACGTCGGCGTCGGCGCAGGCGGCCAGCACCGCGGGCGACAGCAGCGGGAAGACGTTGTGGACGTGCACCACGTCCGGCCGCTCGGCCCGGAGCCGGGCGGCGAGCTCGGAGCGGACCGCCGGGTTCCACGGCACCAGCAGCGGCAGCGCGGCCTTGCCCGGCAGGGACCGGGCGGCGATGTCGTCGCTGCGCCGCTCGAACAGCCCGACCCGGTGGCCGGCCCCGCGCAGCAGCTCCACCTCCTGGTCGACGACGTTGTTCTCCCCGCTCGGCTGCGCCGAGGAGTAGCGGTTGTGCACCACGAGGACATGCATGGTCAGGCCACCTCCAGTTCCGGTCGCTGGGCTGCGGTACGCCTGGCCTCCCGGGGGCGGGACAGCGTGAGCCGCCGCCGACGGTCCTGCGGCGCCGGCAGCGGCACCGCCTCGGTGGGCGCCGCCAGCAGTGAGGCGGCCACCGCCAGATGCAGCAGGTACGGCGAGGCGTCGCCCAGTCCGACCTCGGTGTACGAGGCGATCACGCAGTAGCTGATCAGGAAGATGGCACAGGCCCTCGGCAGCGACGGCGGCCGCAGCAGCGCGATGCCGCCCAGCACGACGACGATCGCCGCCACCAGGGTGACGCCGAGCAGGCCCTGCTCGTGGAAGACGGCCAGCCAGCTGTCGTCGATCGGCAGCCCGCCGTACGACTTGTCGCCCAGGCCCACGCCGAACACGTCCTGCGAGACGGTCCGGGGGGCGCTCAGCAGGGCGTTCCAGACCTTCGCCCGGCCGGTGAGGCTGGCGAAGTTCTCCTGGCTCTGTCCGCGCAGGAACCAGGTCTGCAGCGCGGAGCTGAACCCGATCGCGGCCACCAGCGAGCCCAGCACCACCCAGGTGAAGAACCGGCGGGCGGCGGCGCTGGTCAGGATGAGCGAGCTGATCGCCAGGGCCAGCCCGACGAGCATGCCGAGGGTGGCGGTCCGGGTATGGGTCAGCGCCAGCAGGACGAACGACGGCACGATGACCACCGCCGCACCGGTCTTGGTGGTCCGGCGGCCCACGGCGAGCAGCACGGTGAGCCCGATGATCACTGCGGCGTACTGTCCGATCTGCGGCGGGGTCAGCGGCCACAACGCGCCGACCAGCCGCCCGCCGTAGAGGCCGGGCATGGCAGCCCCCGGTGAGACGGCCAGACCGGCCGCCACCGGCACCAGCACCAGGAAGTACATCCGGATGTGCAGCCTTACAAACGTCAGGCTGCCGTCCCACCAGCGGCTCAGCAGCCACAGTGTGCTGACGAAGAGCAGCAGCCGGAAGCAGCGGAACAGCGAGCCGTACCCGGATTCCAGGCGCGCGCTGGAGATCACACTCGCCACCAGCAGCAGGGTGAGCAGGAACATGTAGGCGCTGGGGCGGATGCGCAGCCGCAGATTGAGCGTGAGCGCCAGCACGAACGCGGTGACCAGCGCGCCCATGGTGACCAGTTGGATGAAGGAGCGGGGCAGCGGGACGATGGTCCTCGCCCCGGCCGAGCCGAGGGTGTTCAGGATCAGCAGACCCCAGGCCGTCCCGACGAGCTTCGGCGGATCGGCGGGGCGCAGCTCGGTGCCGGACCGCGCGCCCGTCGCGTCCGGCTCCTGCGGCGACCCGCCGCGCATCAGGCCCACGTCCACCATCTCAACCACCGGCCTGCGGGCCGAAGGTGCTGCCGGAGTCCTGCCGGTACGGCGCTCCCTGCCACTGCTTGACGTCGAGCACCAGGCCCTGGTCGTGGGCGACGAAGCTCCACGGTCCGACGTAGACGTTGTCGTACCAGCGGTTCTGCTGGGTGAAGGTGATCGCCTGCGCCACCCGGTCGCCCTTGTACGGCGACCAGTCCGGATAGCTGCCGTAGTTGGACAGCACCGCCATCCGGCCGCACTGCCCCGCGCAACCGGCGGTGGACGCGCTCTGTACGAAGCGGTTGCCGTGGATGTCCACCCGCTGGGTCTTCCACCGGCAGTCGGAGTTGAGCGGGGCTGTGGCGATGGCCGGCTGCGCGCAGCGCTTGACGTCCGGCACCAGCAGCGTGCAGTCACCTGACGAGGTGTTGGCCGGGCTGTTGCAGAACCGGTCGGCGTTCTCCCACAGGGTGATCCCGGACCAGTTGTCCTCCAGCACGTTGCCGTAGACGTCGATCCTGTCCGTGCGGGCCCGGATCCGCGGTTCGCCGCCGGACTCGGACAGGTAGACGGTCCCGTACGGGAAGTCGTCACCGGTGGCGGCGGCCGTGCGGCCCTCGACCAGGTTGTTCCGCCGGATGGTGTTGTACCGGATGACCGCGTTGTAGCTGGCCTCGTAGATCAGCGCGGCACCGTCGTTGGCCTCGATGACGTTGTCCTCGATAAGGAAGTCGTTGTTGTTGGTGTCCGCCCACAGCCCGGTGCCACGGTTGTCGTGCACCCAGTTGCCGCGGACGTCGGAGCCGTTGACGGCCCAGAACTTGATGCCCCCGCTGCAGCCGCAGCCCGGCTGCCGCCGCTCCCAGTCACCGGTGTTGTTGCCGGTGATCTCATTGCCCTGGACCACCAGGCCGGTGAGGGCGCCATCGCCCTTGTACGCGTTCATGCCGTACTGGCCGTTGCGGCGCAGGCAGTTGGAGCGGACCTGCTGGCGGGCGCCGGCCATCAGCCCGGCGCCGGAGTTGTCCTGCACCGTCGTGTGCTCGATCACCCACCCGTCGGCGGAGTCGTGGTTGACCACGCCCTCGTCCTGCGGGGCGGCGAAGTGCTGCACCGTCAGATCGCTGATGGTGACGTCCACGGCGCTGCCGCCGAACGCGGACTGGTTGACCTTCTGGCCGTCGAGCACCGCGGCCGGCGCGCCGAGGTAGACGTCCCCGTCCTTGGGGACGACCTGGTCGTAGGGGCCCGACCCGATCCTGTGCGTGCCCGGGCGAAGCCAGAAGGTGGTGTGCGGGGGGCTGTTCAGGGTCTTCGCGGCCAGGTCGCCGAGCACCGCGGGGTCGACCGTCACCGCGCCCGCCGGCGCTTGGGCCGGCCCGGCGGGGATCCGGTCGCACACCCGGGTCAGGGACGCCGGCGCTGCGCCGGTGGGCTCGGCGGTGGGCACGCCGGAGGGCGCGGCGGACGTCCCGGCGGACGGCACGCCGGTCGGCCCCGGCTGGCCGTCCGGCGTTCCTCCGCAGCCGGCGATCGTCAGCAGGGCCGTCGCCGACAACGCCGTCGACCACGCTCCGTGCCGCAACTTCCCCCCCACGTGCCCGTCTCCCTAGCTGTGTGCGAACGACCGGCCTGTCACTGGAACGCGAGCACCGTCGTTAACCCCTCCCCGCCGTCCATGGAACCGCTGCCGACCAGCGCGGTGGCGGGCTGCTTGCGACCGAAGCCGGCGGAGTACCAGCCCAGCGGTGGGTCGGTCGCGCCGCGATGCGCCTGCCAATGCAGTTGCTCGGGCAGGTCGAGCACCGCGGCGCGGTCCTCGCCGTCCACGGCCCAGGTGAGCTCGACCCGGTTTCCCACCAGCTCCGCGGCGATGGCAGGGCCGAGGTGGAACGCCAGGCGCACGTCCTGGCGCGGACCCTGCACCTCGTCCACGATCACCAACTCCCGGCTCGCGGCGGTCAGTTGCACCTGGCGACGGTGCACGGACCCCCGGTAGCCGTCGTGCTCGGCACTCCAGCGGCCGACGCCCTGGCCCGAGGTGTCCGCAGTCAGGACGCGGCTGCGGGCGTGCCGGGTCCACAGGAACGGGCCGCCGGAGCCGGACTGGTCGGCGCCGCCCAGTTGGAGGGTGTTGTGGCCCAGGGTCGACCGGAAGTACTGCCGCCACTCGGGCTGCCCGTGGTAGCAGTACGTTCCCGGGTCGGCGAGCACGTCCACCCCGTCGTGCCTGACCTCCACCGACAGCGCGTCGGCGTGGGCGTGCGCGGCGATGGACAGGAAGCCGTGCGGACCGCCGTCGCAGCGGCACCAGATCTCCTCCGGACCCCGCAGGACGGTCAGGCCCGCGTCGGCGAAGTGGGCCGGCCGCTCGGCCGGGCGGATCGCCGCCGGCGTGGTGGGCCGGATGAGCGCGGCCAGCAGCGGGGTGCGCACATCGGTGCCGGTCACGGTCGGCCACCAGTCGAGCCGGCCGAACACGGCGTCCCCGGTGGCCAGCAGTGAGGACCAGCGGTCGGTGCCCGTGCCGTCCACGACCAGCCCGTACCCGTCGTCGGCGTCGCCCTGGCGCGGCGGACGCAGCCGGTTGTCGACGACGGCGGCCAGCGCGTCGGTCATCCGCAGCAGCACCAGCAGGACCGCCGCGGGGACCGGCACCCCGGCGGCGTCCGCCTCGGCCACCGCGGCCAGGCCGAGCTCCAGCACGAGTCCGTGGTACTCGGTGGCCAGTTCGCGGTTGAGTCCTGAGTCGAAGGTGTTGCTGCGCAGATGCCGCTCCAGCGACCTCAGCGAGTCGGCCCGCCAGCGCGCCGATTCAGGGAACCAGCCGAACGCGCAGGCCCCGGCGAACTGTCCGGCAGCCTCGGCGATGACGTGGTTGTTGGCCGAGGACCCCCGGCTGGGGAAGGCGGCCAGCCAGCGCTGGTGGTGCCAGATCTGCTGCTGTGCCACCGGGTTGCCCTCGAACAGCGCGGACGCACCCTCCCATCCTTCGAGCAGGCGGCGGACCCACACCCAGGACAGCAGCCGGATGCCCAGCTCGATGCCGCTGACCCAGTGGACCCCGCGCAGCGGCGGGTTGGCCTCCCACCACGACCGCAGGTGCTCGGCCACGCGCTCGGCGTACCGGTCCTCCCCGGTGACCGCGTAGGCGGCGGCGAGCACGGTCAGGTGATGGTGCCGGGACAGCTCCCAGATCTGCTTGACGTCCCCGACCGCGTCCTCGTCGCGGTACGGAACGTCGAAGGCGTAGCCCGACGGGGCGCGGCGCCCGGTCTTCGGGTCGTACCACCAGTCCGGGGCGACGAGGTCGTCGCGGAGCACCCCGAAGTACTCGGCCTGACCGTCCATCAGCCGGTCCGCCTCGGCGAGGAGACGTTTGGCGGCGTCCGGCGGCACGGCGGCGAGGGTCCCGGCGGGCAGCACGGCGGTGAACCGGGCGCCGGTCACGCTCGGGGCGTCGGGCAGCGCGGACCGCCACCGCCGCCTGCGCAGGGTGTCGCCCACCCGGCCGCCGACCTCCCGTGGGCCCATCCGGGACAGCCGCCGGAGGTACCAGCCTGGAGTCGTGCCCCCGGTCATCAGGTCCGCTCCAACGTCACCGGCGCGTCGGCGGCCAGGCTGGCCCGCACGGCGAAGGTGGCGGCCGTGGTGGCGACCAGCGACTCCAGCGGCACCGGCATCGGCCCTCCGGTCCGCACGGCCTCCAGGAACGCGTCCAGTTCGGCGCGCTGGCCCTTGTCCCTGGCCTTGGGCAGCCGCGAACTGACCCACCGCTTACTGCCGGCTGTGCCACTCGAATACACCGAGGCGCGGACGAAGTCGTCGAGCCGCAGCACCTGGCCGTCCGCGACCAGGTCCAGCGTCTCCTTGGGGAAGCCGGGCGCGCCGTTGGAGACGTAGCTGATGGTCGCGGTGGACCCGCCGGGGTAGCGCAGCAGCACCTGCAGGTCCTCGTTGCCGGGCGTGGTGACCGCGTACACCGAGACCGGGTCGGCCCCCAGCAGCCAGCTCGCCGTGTCGATGAAGTGCCCGCCCTCGCCCTCGAACCGGGAGCCCTCGGTGTCCTGCTTGAGGTACCAGCTGCCGTGCTCCAGCTTGCCCGCGTTGACCAGGTAGCGCAGGCTCGCCGGACCGGTCGGGGCGCCGAACCGACCCCTCGCCTCCTGCAGCAGCGGAGCGAACCGCCGGTTGAATCCCACCTGCAGCCGCTCGTTGCCGGACTCCTCCACCGCCGCGAGCACACCGGCCAGTTCGTCCCCGGTGAGCGCCAGCGGCTTCTCCACGAACACCGTCTTTCCGGCCCGCAGTGCCCGTTCGGTCAGTGCGGCGTGCGAGCTGTGCCGGGTGGCCACGAACACCGCGTCGACGGACGGGTCGCCCAGCACGGCGTCGAGGTCGGTGGTCGCCTCGGCGAAGCCGAACTTGCGCTGCGCGTTGGCCGCGGACAGCGCCGTCGTGGTGACCACGGTGGACAGCTCGACGCCGTCGCGCCGGGCCAGGTGCGGCAGCAGCATCGAGGTCGCGTAGTTCCCCGCGCCGATGAACGCCAGCCGCAGCGACGCCTTGGCAGCCCGGGCCGGGGCAGGGCGCGCGGCCACCGCAGGCACGTTCAGCACCGGCGCGTCGACCGCCTCAACTGCGGCGTCGGGATACTGGAACAGCACCGCCACGGCCTTGAGGCCGCCGTCCTTCAGCAGTTGGTACGTCTCGACGGCGTCGTCGAAGTCGGCGACCTTGGAGACCAGGGGCTCGACATCGACGCTGCCCCGGGCCAGCAGGTCGAGGAAGCACGCCAGGTTGCGGCGTTCGGTCCAGCGCACATAGCCGATCGGGTAGTCCCGGCCCTCGAGTTCGTACGCCGGGTCGTAGCGCCCGGGGCCGTAGGAACGGGAGAACCGGACGTCCAACTCCTTCTCGTAGTACGCGTTCCAGGGAAGGTCCAGACGGCACTTGCCGATGTCGACGATCCGGCCGCGGTCCCGGCTCAGCTGGGCGGCCAGCTCGACCGGCTGGTTGCTGCTGCCTCCGGCCGCCAGGTACACCTGGTCCACGCCGTGACCGCCGGTGAGCTCGGCGACGGCGGCCGCCACGCCGGCGGACGCGGGATCGCCGCAGGCAGCGGCGCCCAGGCGCTCGGCGAGCTCGCAGCGCGCCGGGTCGGGGTCCACGCCGACGACGCGCACTCCCGAGGCGGCCAGCAGTTGCACCACCAGCTGCCCGATCAGCCCGAGGCCGATGACCAGCGCCACCTCGCCGAGTTGCGGCTCGCCCTGGCGGACGCCCTGCATCGCGATCGACCCGACGGTGCCGAAGGCGGCGTGCCGGGGCGCGAGCCCGTCCGGCACCCGGGCGTAGAGGTTCTGCGGCACCCAGTTCAGCTCGGCGTGCAGCGCGAACTCATTGCCGGCGCAGGCCACCAGGTCGCCGACCGCCACATCGTCGATCCCGGCGCCGACCTGCTCGACCACGCCGCACAGCGAGTAGCCCAGCGGCGTGTAGGAGTCCAGCTTGTTCATCACCTTGCGGTAGGTGGCGCCAACTCCATTGGTGGCCACGCTCTGCATGACCTTGGCCACCTGGTCCGGACGGGAACGGGCCTTGCCCACCATCGACATGCCGGCCTCGGAGACCTTCATCATCTCGGTGCCGGTGGAGATCAGCGAGTAGAGGCTCCGGACCAGCACACCGCCCGGTTTGCACCCCGGCACCGGCACGTCGAGCAGCGCCAGCTCACCGCTCTTGTAGTTCTGCACAACCTGCTTCACGCCAGCTCCTTGTTGTCCATCGCGCCGCGGTACCAGTACTCCAGAGTCAGCACATGCCACAGATGCTTGGAGTAGTCCTGCTGCCCGGCGGCGTCCGCGGCGACCATCCGGGCCAGCGCGTCGCGGCGCAGGATTCCGGAGCGGACCAGCTCGCCGTCGTTCACCACCTCGCGCACCAGCGGCGCCAGATCCCGGCTCATCCAGGCCCGCAGCGGGGCGCTGAACAGGCCCTTGGGCCGGTGGACGATCTCGCGCGGCAGGATCGAGAGGGCCGCCTCCTTGAGTACGGCCTTGCCCTGCCGCCCGACGATCTTGCGGTCGCCGGGCACCGCGAACGCCGCCCTGACCACCTCGACGTCCACGTACGGCACCCGCACCTCGGTCGACGCGGCCATGCTGGACCGGTCCGTGTAGGCGAGGTTGAGGCCCGGCAGGAACATCCGGGAGTCGGCCAGGCACATCCGGTTGACGAAGTCGTCGAGCTCGTTGTCCTGGTAGACGTCCCGGTGCTCGGTCAGCACGTCCTCGACCGTCCCGGCCAGGTCCGGATTGACCAGGGCGAGCAACTCGTCCTGGTCGTACATGGTGTAGCTGCGCCGGAACGCGGTCTCCTCGGGCAGGTCGGCGAAGGAGAGGAACCGCTTCGCGAAGCGCACCGACCGGTACCCCCGGTTGGCCGTGGCGACCGGCAGTCGGTTCACCGTCGCGGACACCCCGCGCCGCAGCGGCCCCGGGACGCGCTGGTAGCGCAGCGCGAGCTGGTTGGCCAGGTGCTTGCGGTAGCCGGCGAACAGCTCGTCGGCGCCCATCCCCGAGAGCATCACCTTGACCCCGGCCTCCCCGGCGGCCTGGCAGATCAGGAAGGTGTTGATCGCGGCGGGGTCGCCGATCGGCTCGTCCAGGTGGTACGCCATCTTCGGCAGCAGGTCCAGGACCTGCGGCGCGATCTCGATCTCGTGCAGCTCGACGCCGAACTTCTCGGCCACCTGCCGGGCGTAGCGCAGATCGTCCGGCATCGCCTCGAACCTGGCGTCCTCGGCGCGGAACCCGATCGTGTAGGCGGAGATCCCGGACTGGTGGCGGGCCGCCAGCGCGGTCAGGTAGCTGGAGTCGAGGCCGCCTGAGAGGAAGGTCGCCACGGGCACGTCGGACAGCAGATGACGCCGGGTCGAGTCCTCGACGATGGCGGCCAGGTCCGGAAGTTCGCCGCTCAGGGCCCGCTCCCGCCCCTCGGCGGCGACGTCCTTCAGGTTCCAGAACCGGCCGCGCTGCACGCTGCCGTCGGGACGGCACCGCAGCCAGCTCCCCGGCGGCAGCTTCTCCGCCTCGCGGAAGGCGCAGCGCGAGTCCGGCACCCAGTAGTACAGCAGCGAGGCCACCAGGGCCGCCTGGTCCACCTCCAGCGACCCGCCGCTCACTGCGGCGAGCGCCTTGAGCTCGGAGGCGAACACCAGGCCCGTGCCGCGCCGGAGCAGGAACAGCGGCTTGATGCCGAGCTGGTCGCGGGCGAGCACCAGCTCACCGGTGTGCTCGTCGAAGACGGCGAACGCGAACATGCCGCGCAGCCGGGGCAGGCAGTCCGTGCCCCAGCGCCGCCAGGCCTCCAGCAGCACCTCGGTGTCGGAGGTGCCCCGGAAGCGCACCCCGGCGGCGGCCAGCTCGGCACGCAGCTCGGGCGCGTTGTACAGCTCGCCGTTGTAGGAGAGCGAGAGGCCGTCCGAGACCATCGGCTGGGCGCCGGTCTCGGACAGGTCGATGATGGCCAGCCGACGGTGCCCCAGGTGCACCTCGCTGTCACCGACGGCGTGGCTGTACCGGCCCTCCCCGTCCGGACCGCGGTGGGCGAGGATGTCGGTGAGCCGGTCGGTGACGGCCTTCCCGTCCGGCCATCGGTAAGCGCCTGCTATGCCGCACATGTCTACCGCGTCTCCTGCTCGTTGTCCGGAACCCGCACGGGCCATGACGGCCGCCTCATCTGCAAGGTGGTCGTCCCGTCCGTCCTGCCCGCTCCGTCCGGCCTGCTCGTCCCGTCCGGCCTGCCCGTGCCACTCAGCCGCGCCGACCACTCGCTCCCGACGCGCAGCGCGGTCTGCGCGCCGTCCCACAGGGTGCCGTCGGTGCGGTCACGCGGATCGGGGTCGATCAGCACCACGCCGGCCACCGCGATGCGCAGGTCCGCGAGCTGCCGTGCCACGGTGTGCAGCCAGGCGGCGCTGCCGTGCCCGGCGCGGACCACGAGCACGGTACGGGTGCCGAGGTACTGGAGGTCGGTCCAGGCCGTGCCGGGCGCGACCGAGCCGACGCCGATCCGGTCGCTCTGGGGCGACCTGGCCGCGACGTACTCGCCGCGGACCACGACCGGGTCTCCCGGCGCCCGCTGGCCGGGGAACCGCCCGTCGGGCAGACCGTCGACGACCACCAGTGGCTCCTCCTGCGCCAGTGCCCTGGCCAGGTCCATGGCGATCACGGCCGTGCTGCGCGCGCAGCCGAGTTCCAGCAGCGACACCGGTTCCGTCGAGCTGAGCAGGGTGCGGACCAGGGTCCTGGTGAGCTGCTGGTGCGCGTCCCTGGTGCTTCGGCGCTGCCACAGCCTGACTGACCGGCGGGGTGCGGGGCGCAGCTCCGCGATGACCGAGGCCCCCAGGTTCGCGGCGATGTCGCGGCGCAGCACCGGACGGTCCGCCACCACCGTGCCGATCGCGGCCAGCGCGATCCCGAGGACGAGCCCGAGGACGGACCCGATCCCGGCGTCGGTGACCCCGGTCTTGGCCAGGGAGTGCCGCACCAGGTGCGGAACGTCCACGACCTGCGTACCGGAGATGAGCTGGGGTGTGCCCACGCGCGCCTGCTGGGCGCGCGAGTCGAAGTCGGCGATCTGCGAGGTGAGCGCGGCCCGGCGGGTGTAGAGCGATTCGAGGGTCGCCGCCGCGCCCGGGTCCTTCGCCGAAGGCCCGTTGCCGATCGACTTGTTGACCTGGGCGAGTTCGGTCCGCAGGCTGTCGCCCTGCTGGAGCAGGGCGTCGGCCTGGGCGTTCGCGTCCGCGTTCAGCCGCGCCACATGGTCCGCGACGAAGGCGTCCGCCAGCGCCTTGGCCTTGGCCAGCGCGTCCGCGGGGCTGCTGCCCTTCGCGGTGATCTGCAGCACGTTGTTGGTCAGACCGATGCCCTGGTAGTCCGCGAGGAACGCCTCCGGGGTCTCCGAGGACTTGAGGGTCGCCAGGGCCTTGCCGGCGATCCGGATGGTCTTCAGCAGCGCCACGTCGGTGCGGATCAGCGTTCCGGGGTCGTTCGGCTGGTCCTGCGCGTGCGCGACCAGGACCTCGGTCGCCGCGGTCGGCGGCGTCGGCAGCAGGACCGCGATCGCCCCGCCGAGGAGCAGCCCCAGCAGTGCCAGCGTGCCCCACAGTCGACGGCGTCGGCGCACCGCCACCACCAGCGCCCCCACGTCCACCAGCGGAGTGGCGGACGGCTGCTCCACAGGCAGGTCCGTCGTCACGCCGAACCTCCCCGCAGGTCCGCGCCCACCGCTGCCGGCGCTGCGTCGTCGTCCGGGAAACGGTCGGCGGAGCGCGCCGGACGGGCACGGACCGTAGTGGCGACGACATAGCCGACGATCTCGTGCCTGGCGTCCGCACACGCCTCGGCGATGCCGCCGAGCTCTCCTCCGCTCAAGCTGCCCGCGCTGAGCACGACCAGGGCGCCGGACTCGGTGACCCGGTCCGGCACCACCGGCCGGGACGCCGAGACCCGTACCACCCGCAGCATGGGATCGCTTCCGGCCTCGGCGACGAGTCGTCCGGCGGCGCGTCCGGCTGTCTCGTCGCCCTCCGGGACGACGACCAGCAGCCGTCGGGGCGGCGGCAGTTGTTCTCTGAGTCGGGAGCCCACCCGGCGGTAGCGGATCTGCCTGCTGGCCTCGTCGCCCGACGTTCGCGCGGTCGGCAGGTCCCACTGGGTTTCGACGCCCAGCAGCCACCGGGTCCAGCCCATCGGGCCGCGGCCCTGCGGCCCGTGCGCGCGCCCTTCAGCGGGTACGTCGACGGTGCCCAGCAGCGCCGTCCCCAGCGCCGAGGTGATCTCCCGCTCGGTGCGCGCCCGGCGGCCCGACCGTGCGGCGGTGAGATGGCCGATGACGGTGAGCAGGAGGAACAGCAGCGCTCCGCCGCCGACGAGCTCCGCCCTGGTCGGTGGCGCCTCACTGGTCGGCAGGGCCGCCGACCCCACGACGACCATGCTGCCCTGGTTGGACGCCGGGGCGGTCTGGTCCAGTTTGGTGACGGCCTCCTCCAGTGCGGTGCGCAGCTGTTCGAGCTCGGTGCGGGCCTGGACGCCCTCCACGGTCTGCCCCGGACTGACCCCCTCGGACAGGGCGGTGATCCGGCTGCTGGTCTGCGTCACCAGCTTCCGCAACGCCGCCTCCTGTGTCGCCGACGCGGAGTCGGCGTTGGTGTTGGCGATCTGCGAGGCGAAGGCGACGTACTGCTGGGCCAGCTGGTCGGCGAGCTGCTGCGCATGGACCGGTGTGTCGGCGCTGGACGAGATCTTGATGATGTTCCCGTCCGTGACCGCGGCACTGACCTGGTCCTTCAGTTTGATGCCGGTGACACCGGGCCACTGCAGTGCGGCCGCCGAACGGTCGATCACCACTGAACTGGTCGCGATCTGAGCCTGGGTCAGCAGTGCGCGGTCGTCCCATGTCCCCGACAGCACCACCGAGATCGAGGTCGCCCAGCGCGGCGGGAACAGCAGTGAGGCGCCGTAGCCGACGAGAGCGCCCACCACGGCGAAGACGACGAGGAGCCGCCAGCGCCGACGGAGAATCCGGCCGACCACGGCCAGGCGAATGGTGTCGTCGTTCACCGCCGCGACCTCTTCCCCGAGCTTTTCCCCGTGCTTCCCTGGGCGCGGGCGTAGGCGTCGAGCAGCGCCCGCTGCGAGTTCCGCCAGGAGAGCGGCCCGCCGATCCGCTCCTGCCCGATCTTGCCCATCCGGGCCCGCTCTTCCGGATCGTCCAGCAACTGTGCGATGAGCCCGGCGAATTCGGCCTCGTCGTTGGCCGGCGCGTAGACGGCGGCTTCGCCGGCGGACACCCGTGCCTCGCGGAGGTCGAACGAGACGATCGGCCGGCTCATCGCCATGTACTCCAGGACCTTGTTCATGGTCGACACGTCGTTGAGCGGATTGCGCGGGTCGGGGGAGAGGCACACGTCCGCGGTGGACAGGTAGCGCGCCAGGTCGGCGTCCGGGACGCGCCCGGTGAACTGGACCTGGTCCGAGAGCCCGAGCTGCCCGGCGAGCTCCACCATCGCGTCGAAGGCGTCGCCGGAGCCGATGAACACCGCGTGCCAGTCGGTCCGGCCGAGTTCGTCGCGCAGCTTCGCCAGGGACCGCAGGGCGTAGTCGACGCCGTCCTGCGGGCCCATGACGCCGAGGTAGCACAGCAGATGGGGCTTGCCGCGCTTGAGCTCCGGCTCGGCCGGAACCGGCCGGAACCGGTCGACGTCGGGCGCGCTGCGCACCACGAAGACATCCGCCGGCTGCTTGCCGCCACGGCGCAGCGCGACCTCCCGGTAGCTCTCGTTGGTGGCGATCACCACATCCGCATGACGGTAGGTCAGCCGCTCCATCGCGCAGACGGCGCGGTAGAGCAGGTCCTCGCCGCGGTCGAACCGGGAGAGGTACAGCTCGGGCACCAGGTCGTGCTGGTCGAAGACGAACCGCGCGCCGCGCCGCTTCAGCCACAGCGCCGGCAGGAACAGCAGGTCGGGCGGGTTGCAGGCGTGGACGACGTCGACCGGGCCGACCTTGCGGGCCAGCCTGAGCGTGTGCAGCAACGCCGAACCGTACTCCCGCAGGTAGCCGACCGGCCCTCCGGTGGCCGCGCGCAACGGGTAGCGGTGGATCCGCACCCCGTCGATCTCGGCCTCCCGCTCCGTGTCCCGCTTGCTCCCCTGGGGGCAGATGACCTCCACCCGCCAGCCCGCGTCGCGCAGCGTCGTGCACTCCTGCCACACCCGCCGGTCGAACGGGACGGACAGGTTCTCCACCAGGATCAGCGCGCGCCGGCCCGTCCCGTCGCTGCTGGTCTCTTTACCAAGCAAGGCCGTGGTACCCCGATTCGGCCCGGCGCGCGTCGGCGTCGGGGAGGTGGATGAGGTCGATGAGCAGCCGGCCGTCGCCGGGGGGCAGTGCGGACAGCACCGCCGGATCCCTGGTCCCGACCACGCACACCTCGGCGTGTTCGAGCACCTCGTCGACGGAACCGGTCAGCAGCTGGGCGAGGTGCGGCAGCCTGGTCTCGATGAACTCGCGGTTCGCGCCCAGCAGTCGCGAGATGTTCACATTGGCGTCGTAGATGCGCAGGTCGTAGCCCTTGCCGTGGAGCCGCTCCGCCAGCTCGACGAGCGGGCTCTCGCGGAGGTCGTCGGTGCCGGGCTTGAAGGACAGCCCGAACAGGCCCACCCGGCGCTTGCCGGTGCGCTCGACCAGCTCCACCGCGCGCTGCAGGTGGTCGGAGTTGGAAGACAGCACATGCGCCAGGATGGGCACCGAGACGTCGGCCCGCTGTGCCGCGTGGACCAGGCCGCGCAGGTCCTTGGGCAGGCAGGAGCCGCCGAAGGCGAAGCCGGGCCGCAGGTAGGCGGGGCTGATGTTCAGCTTGCGGTCGGCCAGGAACACGTCCATCACCTGGTGCGAGTCCACCCCGAGCGCCTGCAGGACGGAGCCCAGCTCGTTGGCGAAGCCGATCTTGAGGCCGTGGAACGCGTTGTCCGCGTACTTGATCGCCTCGGCCGTCGGGATCGGCACCCGGAACACCTCGCCGGGCAGGCCCTCGTACAGTTCCGCCACCACGGCGCCGCTGGCCGGGTCGAGCTCGCCGATGACGGTCTTGGGCGGGTCGAAGAAGTCCCGCACGCTGGTGCCCTCGCGCAGGAACTCCGGGTTGACCGCGACGCCGAAGTCCACCCCCGCCGTGCCGCCGGTGCTCTTCTCCAGGATCGGCACCAGCAGGTTCAGGCAGGTGCCGGGGAGCATGGTGCTGCGGAACACCACGGTGTGCCACCCGCCCCGCTCGGCGATCGCGGCGCCGATCTGCTCGGCGACCCGCTCCAGGTACGTGGTGCTCAGACTGCCGTTGGGCTCCGAAGGAGTACCCACGCAGACCAGCGACACCTCACTGCCCATGACCGCCTCGCGCACGTCACAGGTCGCACGCAGGGCCCCGGACTGCACGACCCCGGCGGTGAGCTCACCGATCCGCTCCTCGACCACCGTGGCCCTGCCGGCGTTCACCAGGTCGACCTTGCCGGGGTTCACGTCCACGCCGATGACCTCGTGCCCCCGGCCGGCCAGGCACGCGGCGGACACACTGCCCACATAGCCGAGCCCGAATACGCTGATCCTCATACCCATTCCCTCCCGTCCCTCCCGCGCATCAGTAGGCCCCCTGCCCGTAGAGCACCGCACGCAGCGTCTTCCACAAGATCACTGTGTCCAGGGCGAGCGACCAGTCCTCCACGTACCGCAGGTCCAGTCGGACCGCTTCCTCCCAGGACAGGTCGCTGCGTCCGCTGATCTGCCACAGGCCGGTGAGCCCGGGCTTGACCAGCAGCCGCCGCCGGATGTCCGGGCCGTACGCGGCGGACTCCTCCGGCAGCGGGGGCCGCGGGCCGACCAGCGACATCGAGCCGGTGAGCACGTTGAAGAGCTGCGGGAGCTCGTCGAGCGAGTACCGGCGCAGCACGGTTCCCACCCGGGTCACCCGCGGGTCCCGGCGGAGCTTGAACAGCAGGCCGGCGCCCTCGTTGCGATCGGTCAGCCCGGCACGCGCCCCGTGGGCCCCGACGACCATGGTGCGGAACTTCCAGATGGTGAACTCGCGGCCGTCCTTGCCGACTCTGCACTGGCGATAGAGCGCCCCACCGGGGCTGTCCATCAGCACCAGCAGCCCGATCAGCAGCATCAGCGGCGCGAGCAGCACCAGCAGGACCGCCGCCCCCATCCGGTCGACGACCCCCTTGACCATCCGGCGACCCCCGCTGAAGGTCGGCATGCTGACCCGCAGCAGCGGGATCCCGAGCACCGCGTCGACGTGCAGCCGGGGGCCGGCCACCTCCATCAGCACGGGGGCCACGACCATCTCGGCGTCGCTGCCCTCGAGGTTCCACGCCAGCCGCTGCAGCTGGTCCGGTGACCAGTGCGGGTCCGCGGTGACCGCGACGACCCGGTAGCCGTCGCGGCGGACATGGCCGGCGACTTCGGTCAGGCGGCCGACCACCGGCACTCCGTCCAGTTGGTCACCGCCGTCGAGCCCGAGGCCGTCCGCCGTGCATATCGCCTCCACCCGCCAGCCCAGGTGCGGGAACTTGCGGGTCCGGGTGATCAGGTCGCGCACGGTGTCCAGGTTCCCGGCGGCGAGCACCGGTCGCAGGCACCTTCCCTCTTTCCGCTGCTTGTGCAGCCAGAGGCGCAGCAGATAGCGCTCGGTCATGGTGGCGAGCGCGATCGCCGGGATCGCGACGAAGACCCAGAGTTTGATGTTGTGTGAGGTGACGGCGATCCCGGCGAGGGCCAGCACGACGGCCGCCGTGAACAGCGATCGTCCGAGCCGGTGGAACTCCTCGGCGCCCTGGCCGAGCACGGCCGGAGCCCACGACCGGCTCACCGCCAGCGCTCCCAGCACCAGCATCTCGGTGCCGATAGCGAGAATTCCCCACTTCTCGCCCCAGTTGGCCGCGTGCCTGGCCCCGAAGAGGCCGCCGATCGCGGCCACCACGAAGCCGGTGGCCATGATGTCGCTCATGATCACGGCAAGGCGGTACCGCTGCTCCCAGTAGACCGGATACTGACCGATCGCTCCGTCCGCCGGGCGCTCGCGCGCCGCTGGATAGGGGGTGACGAACTCCATCCGCTGCACGGTCCCCCCCGGGCTTTCAGTGAGTTCGACATGCTCGCCCAACACTGTCCCTCCCCCCGGGATGCCCCCGTCCTCGCGAAGGGCATCCGGCTGCTTCAGCACTACGTGAACAACCCACTCAGGCAAAAGTGGACATGCCTGTTCGACCAGGCTTTCGACGTACACAGGAACCCGTCAGACCCTCAGGTTTTCCTCAAACCCAAGGCCCCCGGGCGTGGGTAGGGGGACGGGCAGCACAAAATTGACGGTGCTTCATCTCCAAGCGGCTCCACCATGGTCAATCTAGAGGATGAGGGACGATCTGCAGAGGAGTTGTGCGAAAATCGTGCTTACTCTTCAAATGTTCACCATCACCGCAAGCCGTCGGGGTGGGCGCTACGGCGTCGGGAACTGGGCCGGCGGGACGTTGCTGGTGCTGGCCGTACCGCCGGGGATCGCGTAGAGGCTGAGGGTGTAGGTCGTGTACTCGACCTGCGTGGATGTGTACTTGGTGGTGAACTTCAGGGTCTCGTCGAACTTCTGGTAGGCGCACCCCGAGGTGAACCCCTTGCGGCCAGGGTCCCAGTCGGAGCCGGTGGTGAAGTAGACGGTGTAGGTGCCGTCGCGTACGCCCTTGACCGTGTAGCTGCCGTTCTTGCGGAGGTAGACCGCGAAGGAGCGCGTGCCGCTCCTGGTCAGGGTGATGACCGCGTCGCCGTCGCCGCCGTTCTCGATGGTGAGCTGGCCGTTGCCGCTGCGGTCGGTGTCCCGCAGGTAGGTGCCGGTGCCGAGGGAACGCTGCTGCTGTGCGGGGAACTTCGGCAGGGCGATCCCGGCCGGGTGGCCGGCCGCGGCCATCGCCTTCAGCAGGGTGGCCAGTGCGGCCAGGCTGTCCGTCCTTCCGGCCTGCACGGCCGGGGAGGCGGCGGCGCAGACGGCGTTGCCGTTGCCGTCCTGCCCCTTGGCGAGCGACTGCAGATCGCCGGCCAGGGCCTTCAGTTTCGCGGACAGGTCCACATTGTCCTGGGCGGCCGCCGCCGGGGCGGCCACGCCGTCCAGCAGGCCCGCCGCGCTCTCCAGCGCTGTCGCGGCAGCATTGAGTCGGGCCGTGGAGCCGCTTGCGGCGAGCGCGGACAGCGCGGTCGAGACCGGCTTGTCGATGGCGCCGACCGCGGCGATGTACTGACCGGTCGTCATCTCCGTCGGCGTCGGCGACGCGCTCGGCGCGGTCGAGCCACCCCCGGCCGCCGTGTTCCGGCTCGCTGCCGACCCCGATCCCCCGCAGGCGGCCAGCAGCACCACCGCCGATGCCGTCGCGGTGACTCCCAGCAGTCGACTGCGGACACCAGTGATCATCATGGCTCCCCCTCGCCCCCGTACCCCTCGCCCCGGGCCAGTATGAAAGCGTACGCACAACGCGGTCAACCGGTTACAGCACGTGCGCACGGGATGGCGGGAACGGGTGCACGCCGCAGTCGTCCTGCGGCGTGCACCCCGCCGTCAGACCGTCCCGGCCCTGGCGACGATCGCCTCGGCCAGCGCCTGCGGCACCTCGGCATAGCGGGCGAACTGCATCGCGTAGGACGCCCGCCCCGACGTCCTGCTGCGCAGGTCGCCGACGTAGCCGAACATCTCCGCCAGCGGCACCAGTGCCTCGACGACCCGGGCCCCGCTGCGCTCGGTCATCGCCGTGACCTGGCCGCGCCGCGCGTTGAGGTCGCCGATGACCTCGCCCAGAGATCCCTCGGGCGTGGTGACCTCGACCGCCATCACCGGTTCCAGCAGGACCGGCCGGGCCCTACGCGCGGCCTCCTTGAAGGCCAGGGAACCGGCGATCCGGAAGGCGAGTTCGGACGAGTCGGTGTCGTGGAAGGCGCCGTCGAGCAGGGTGACCCGGACGCCGGTCATCTCGTAACCGGCCAGGACGCCGAGCTTCATGGCGTCCTGGACTCCCGCGTCCACCGAGGGGATGAACTCCTTCGGGACCCGGCCGCCCACGACCTTGTTGACGAACTCGTACGGCCCCTCCCCGGCGGGCAGCGGCTCGACCGCGATCTGCACCTTGGCGAACTGCCCCTTCCCTCCGTTCTGCTTCCTGTGGGTGAGGTCGACCCGCTCGACCGCGCGGCTGATCGTCTCCCGGTAGGCCACCTGCGGCCTGCCGACGTTCGCCGCGACGCCGGACTCCCGGCGCATCCGGTCGACCAGGATCTCCAGATGGAGCTCGCCCATCCCGCCGATGACGGTCTGACCGCTGTCCCGGTCCGTGTCCACCCGGAAGGACGGATCCTCCTCCGCGAGCCGGGCGATGGCCTCACCCAGCTTCTCCCGGTCCGCCCTGGACACCGGCTCGATGGCGACCCGCAGCACCGGGGCCGGGAAGTCCATGGACTCCAGCACCACCGGGGCCTTGGCGTCGCACAGCGTCTCGCCGGTCCGGGTCTGCTTCAGACCCATCACCGCGACGATGTCCCCGGCGCCGGCCGAGGCGATCTCCTCCCGTTTGTCGGCGTGCATCCGGTAGACCTTGCCGATTCGCTCCCGCCGCCCGGTCACCGGGTTCAGCACCGATGCGCCGGCCTCCAGCCGGCCCGAGTAGACCCGGACGAAGGTGAGTCGGCCCAGGTGCTGATCGCCGGCGATCTTGAATGCCAGAGCGGCGAGCGGTTCGGTGTCGGAGGGCCGGCGGGCGACCGCCGCCTCCGGGTCCTCGACGGCGCGGCCGATGACGGCCTCGACGTCGAGTGGGGAGGGGAGGTACCGCACCACCGCGTCCAACAGGGGCTGCACCCCTTTGTTCTTGAACGCGGTGCCGCAGAGCACCGGCGTGACCGTGGCCCCGCCGTCGCTTCGGCGGCCGGACGCGATGGTGACGCGCCGGATCGCGGCGTGCAACTGCTCCTCGGTGGGCGCCTCGCCCGCCAGGTACATCCCCATCACCTCCTCGTCCTGCTCCGCCACGGCCTCGACCAGCCGGGTCCGCCACTGTGCCGCCGCCTCGGCCAGCTCGGCCGGGATGTCGACGGTGTCGTACATCTCGCCCAGGCCCGCCTCGGCCGACCACACCAGTGCCCGCATCCGGACCAGGTCGACCACCCCGGTGAAACCGGCCTCGACGCCGATCGGCAGCTGCAGCACCAGCGGGACCGCACCGAGCCGCTCCGTGATCATCTCGACGCAGCGGTAGAAGTCCGCACCGGCGCGGTCGAGTTTGTTGACGAAGCAGATCCTCGGCACGGCGTACCGGTCGGCCTGCCGCCACACCGTCTCCGACTGCGGCTCGACCCCGGCGACGCCGTCGAACACCGTCACCGCGCCGTCGAGCACCCGCAGGCAGCGCTCCACCTCCACGGTGAAGTCGACGTGCCCGGGGGTGTCGATGATGGTGATGGCGTTGTCCGCGCCGCCCAGCGACCAGTGGCAGGTCGTCGCGGCGGAGGTGATGGTGATGCCGTGCTCCTTCTCCTGCGGCATGTAGTCCATCGCGGTGGTGCCGTGGTGCACCTCGCCGATCCGGTGCGAGACGCCGGTGTAGAAGAGGATGCGCTCCGTGGTGGTGGTCTTGCCGGCGTCGATGTGCGCCATGATGCCGATGTTGCGCACATGGGCGAGGGCAAGGGCCGTGGCAGCCATGGGAGTTCATCTCTCTGTGAAGGTCGTTCGGACAAACCGGTCACCAGAGATCATGCGGCACCGGGGCATCCCGGGACGACCGGTTTTCGGGTCCGACCGGACGCAGCGTCAGAACTGAACGGTGTCGCCCGGGCGGATCCGTCCTGGCTGGAGCACCCGGGCGTAGATCCCGGCGCAGGGTTCCGGGTTCAGGCCCGGGAGAGCAGGGTGGCGGTTGTGCTCGGCGAGGGTCCGCAGGGCGCCGGTGTCGCGGGGGAGGGGGCCGTGGGCGAGGGTGGGGACGGCGCAGCGCGGGGTGTTGGCGACCACGCGCAGGGTGAGCCGGTCGCCGATCCGCAACTCCCGGTTGAACCAGTCGTGTTCGGTGAAGCCGGGGGCGTCGGTGTTGACCACGATGTTGGGACGGTAGCGGCGGACCTCGGAGACCCCGTCGGGGTGCAGCTCGGCGATCCGACGCAGAGTGGAGGTGCTGATCAGATGGAGGGGGGCGTAGTCGAAGAACGTCCCGGAGGGGGCGGCGGAGCCGAATGGGACGATGTCGGCCTCCACTGCCGCGTCCGGGCCCTGGCTCAGCACCTGGTCCGGTTTGGACCTTTCCAGCGTTGCCTGCTCGGGCGGCCTGTCGGCCAGGGTGACGGGTCGACCGGCGATCGCCGACAGTGCGTCATCGATACCGGCGTCGGTGCTCCACAGGCTCTTGCCGTCCCGGGCGGTGATCCGCACGCCGTGTCCCTCGCCGGTCGCGGTGCAGCTGAGCAGCCGGTGCCAGAGCCGCGGGGTCTTGGCGCTGGCGATCCGCCCGGTCTCCCGGTCGACCAGGGCGAGCCTGCGGTCCCCGTCCAGGCCGTGCTCGGTCACCTCGGCGGCGGGCAGCTGTTCTCCGAGCATGGACTTGACCGGGTAGCGCCACAGCGTCCCGACTGCCCCGATCACTGCATTCGCCATCCGACGCCCCCGTCTCTCCAAGTCCAGCTGGAGCGTAGCGAAAACCGATCGCGGGAACGTCCGCGATTTTGTTAGCGTGCTGCCATGAACAAGCGCGCTGCTGTGAACACGACGACGCCGGAGAGTGTCCCGGCGCGCTGACAGCTGTTCTGTCCGAAGCCCCGGGGCGAGTGCCCCGGGGCTTCGCCGTGCGGTCACTCGCCTCATCGACAGCGAGGAGACCGCGATGCGGGTCCAGCAGGAGCACCGTCATGACCACCGCAGGCTCGGCCGCGAGCTGGACCTGTTCGACACCGACCCACTGATGGGCGCGGGGCTGCCGTACTGGCTGCCCGACGGCGCGGCGGTACGGCACGCCCTGGAGGAGTACATCCGCGGCGTGGAGCGCCGGGCCGGCTACCAGCACGTCTACTCCCCGGTGCTGGGCAAGCGGGAGCTCTACGAGATCTCCGGGCACTGGTCCCACTACAGCGAGGACATGTTCCCGCCGATGGACCTCGGCGGAGAGCAGGTCGTGCTGCGGCCGAGCCTGTGTCCGCACCATGCGCTGATCTACCGCTCGCGTGCTCGCAGCTACCGCGAACTACCGCTGCGCATGGCCGAGTTGGGCGGGATGTACCGCTCGGAGCTGTCCGGGGTGCTGGGCGGGCTGACCCGGGTGCGGGCGATCCAGCTGAACGACGCCCATATCTTCTGCACCCTGGACCAGGTCGCCGAGGAGGCGCGGTCGGCGCTGCAGCTGATCCGCCGCGCCTACGTGGACCTGGGCATCCGTCCGTCCCGCTTCCGGCTCTCGCTCCCCGGCCCCGGCGGGAAGTACGTCGCCGCACCGGAGATGTGGCGGCGGGCCACCGCCCTGCTGGCCGAGGTGCTGGACAGCTCCGGGGTGGAGTACGAGGCGGCTGAGGGCGAGGCCGCGTTCTACGGTCCGAAGATCGACGTGCAGATCACCGACGGCGCCGGCCGCGAAGCCACCCTGTCGACCGTCCAGGTCGACTTCCACCAGCCCGAGCAGTTCGATCTGCACTACATCGGACCTGACGGTGCGAAACACCGCCCCGTCATGGTCCACCGCAGCATCATCGGCAGCGTGGAGCGGGCCGTCGCCCATCTCATCGAGACCCACGGCGGCGCCTTCCCCGCCTGGCTGGCCCCCACCCAGCTGGAGATCCTGCCGGTCTCCGACGCCGAACTACCCGTCGCCGCCGACCTGCTGCGCCGCTGCCTCGACCTGGACCTGCGCGCACGGCTCGCCACCCCGGACCAGGGCACCCTGGCCGCCCGCGTCCGAACCGCCCGCCTGGTCCCCTACCAGGCAGTGATCGGCCCCCGCGAGGCAGCAGCAGACCTGGTCGCCCTACGCCTCCGCGACGGCAGCCGACCCGATCCCCTCCCCACCGCCGACGCCCTGGCCCGCATCACCGCCCGGATCGAGGCCCGCAGCGGGGAGCTCTGAGCAGCCGACCGGACAGGGGAGGGGTACTCTCGGCGGCGTTCTGGCGAGACTGCTTGGGGGTAAGGACATGGGAGTGGACGACGACAGGCCGGAGCCGCAGCGGAGTCTGCTGCTGGACCCGAGGCTGGCTGGGGCCGGCGGAATGCTGCTCGCGACCGCCGCCCTGGCCTGGATCCTCACCCACGGCGTCCACGGCGGCGGCAGTTCGGATCCCGGCGCGTCGCCGACGCCCACCCGGGTCGGCTCGGCGGCGCCCACGGCGACCCAGCGATAGCGGACGGCTCCCGAAGTCTGTTGTCACTCACCGCTGTCCTTCCCTACGCTCCCCGCATGCGATGTGGCGTGTGCGGATCGGAGCGGCTGGGTCCGCTGGGGGAGTTGACGTCGGGGAACCGGGTGGGGGATCAGCGGTTTCTGCGGCTGCGCTTCCCGAGGCGGGGCGTGTTCAAGCCGCGTCCCGAGTACGACGCGACATATGCGCGGGCCTGCCGGGACTGCGGTGCGCTCATCCCGTTCCTCGGCGTCGAGGAACTGCGGCGGTTCGACGCCGAGGCGGACGGGGTCGAGGCTCTCGGCGGTGATTCGTACCGGTGAGGGGATCTGGTGCTCAGCCGGCCCCGGACCGCTTCCCAAGGCCGCCGTAGACCAGCAGGGTGCTGGGTGTCGACGGTTCGGGGACCGCCTCCTCGGGGCGCCAGCTGACGACCGGGACGACGCCGGGGTCGACCAGTTCCAGGCCGTCGAAGAACCCCTCGATCTCCTTGGGGCTGCGCATCCGTCCGCTGCCGAGCATCTGCTGGAAGGCCTGCTCCAGGGCGCGGGCCTCCGGGCTGGCGTCGCTGAAGTGGCTGAGCAGCAGGTAGCTGCCGGCCGGGAGCCGGTCCACGTACGTCCGGACCAGGGCCGCCGGGTCCTCCGCGTCCGCGATGTGGTGCACGAGGCCCACCAGGAGCAGCCCGACCGGGCGGCTCCAGTCCAGGAACTCCTGAACGGTCGCACTGTCCAGAATGGACTGCGGCGAGCGGAAGTCGCCGAGCATCACCCGGGTGTCCGGGGTCTCGGTGAGCAGCGCGCGCGAGTGGGCCAGCACGATCGCGTCGTGGTCGACGTAGACCACCCGGGCGCCGGGGGCGACGGACTGGGCGACCAGGGGGCACCCCCGGACGAAGTTTGGGGGAGGGTGTTCTGTGAGGTGGGCAGGCCGGAGCCGATGTCCAGGAACTGGGTGATCCCCTCCCGCGCCATGTGGGCGACGCCCCTGGCGAGGAACCCGCGGCTGATCCGGGCGCCCTGGCCGCCGTCGGGGATGAGCTCCAGGCGCTTGGCGGCCACCGCGCGGTCGACGGCGAAGTTGTCCTTACCTCCGAGAATCGCGTCGTAGACGCGCGCCACACTCGGCTTGGAGGTGTCGACGCCGAGCCTCTCCCACTCGGAGACCGATTCCTGCTCCGCCATCCCGCCCCGCCCCACTCCACTCACGGCCACTGCTCGGGGATAGTAACGCACAGCTGTTCCACCGGTGTTGGGACCGTACGCATTCCGGCCCCGCCTCCGTGCCGCCATGGTGCGTGCACGGAGGCCGGGCCGTGCCGGGTCACCAGATCCGGACGCGCTCCGCGGGGTCCAGCCAGAGTTCGTCGCCCTCGGCGGTGCCGAAGGCCTGGTGGAACTCGTCGAGGTTGCGGACGATGTTCGCCCGGAACTCCGGGGGCGAGTGCGGGTCGATGGTGAGGTACTGCTCCTCCTGCTCCTTGCGGCGCTTGGTGCGCCAGCAGTAGGCCCAGTTCATGAACAGGGTCTGCGAGTCGGTCGAGGTGTTCGTCGCGTCACTCTCGCCGCTCTCGCCGTCGAGCGAGATCAGGTAGGCCTTGTGAGCGATCGTCAGACCGCCGAGGTCGCCGATGTTCTCACCCACCGTCAGCGCGCCGTTCACGGTCTGGCCGGGCAGGGAGCGCGGCGAGAAGCCGTTGTACTGGGTGATCAGCGCCTTGGACTTGATCTCAAACGCCGCCTTGTCGGCCGCCGTCCACCAGTCGTTGAGGTTGCCGGCGCCGTCGTACTGCGCCCCCTGGTCGTCGAAGCCGTGGCCGATCTCGTGGCCGATCACCGCGCCGATGCCGCCGTAGTTCTCGGCGGTCTCGCCCTCGGGGGAGAAGAAGGGCTCCTGCAGGATGCCCGCCGGGAAGCAGATCTCGTTGGTCCCCGGGTTGTAGTAGGCGTTGACCGTCTGCGGCAGCATGAACCACTCGTCGCGGTCGACCGGGCCGCCGAGCTTGGCCAGCTCGCGGTCGCTCTCGAAGGCGGCGGCCGCATGGGCGTTGCTCAGCAGGTCGCCCTCGCTCACCTGCAGCGCGGAGTAGTCGCGGAACTGGTCCGGGTAGCCGATCTTCGGACGGAAGGTGGCCAGCTTCTCGTAGGCGCGCTTCTTGGTCTCCTCGGTCATCCACTCCAGCTGCGAGATCGACTCCCGGTAGGCCTGGAGCAGGTTGGCGACCAGCGCGTCCATCATCGCCTTGGAGGTCGGCGGGAAGTGCCGTGCGACGTACTCCTCGCCGACCGCCTCGCCCATGGCGCCCTCGACGAAGGAGACCGCGCGCTTCCAGCGGGCCCGCAGCTCCGGGGTGCCGTTCAGGGCGTGGCCGTAGAACTCGAAGTCGGCGCGGACGAACTCGTCGGTCAGGTACGGCGAGGCGGCGCGCAGTACCCGCGCCGTGGCCCAGTCCCGCCACTGCTCGATCGGCACCTCGGCCAGCACGGCGGAGAGGTGGGCCAGGTAGGACGGCTGCCGGACCACGGTCTCGGCGATGGTCCGGTCCGAGCCGCCCAGCGCCGCGGCATGGCCGCTCCAGTCGAACTCGGGCGCGAGCGCCTTGAGTTCGTCCAGGGTGGTGAGGTTGTAGGTCTTCTGCACGTCGCGCGTCTCGGCGCGCTCCCAGTGCCCCGCGGCCAGTCGGGTCTCGATCGCCAGCACCGTGGCCGCCGCGGCGGCCGGGTCCGGGTACTCGGCGAAGGTGAAGAGCTGGGTCAGGTAGCCGACGTACTTGGTCCGGATCTCGGCGAACTTCTCGTCGCGGTAGTACGACTCGTCGGGCAGACCGAGGCCGCCCTGGACGATGTTGACCAGGTAGCGGTCGGAGTCCCGGTCGTCGGTGTTGACGTAGAGGCCGAAGAGTCCGGAGCCGCCGGTGCGCTCGAACCCGCCGAGGAACGCGGCCAACTCGCGGGTGTCGCGCAGCTCGGCGACGGCCCGCAGCTGCGGCTGCACCGGGTCGGCGCCGCGCTCGGCGGCGGCCGCCTCGTCCATGAAGGAGGTGTAGAGCGCGGCGATCTTCCGGGCGTTGTCACCGGCCTCGGCAGGCGCCGCCGCGACACCCGCAGCGAGCTCCTGGATGATCTGTTTGACCTGCTCCTCGGCCGTATCGGCGAGTTGCACGAAGGGACCCCAGCTCGACCGGTCGGCCGGGATCTCCACGGTCTGCAGCCACTGGCCGTTGACATGGCCGAACAGGTCGTCCTGCGGTCGGATGTCGGGGTTCATGCCCGCGCGGGCGCCATCAAGAATGCTCATCCGTGCAGCTTATGCGAGCACCGGGCCGGACGGCCGGGGCTCGCGCTGACACGTGGCCGGCGCACGGCCCGCGCACAGCCCGCGCACGGGCGCATTCGGCACGGGTGCAATCAGCCCGGCAGCGTTCAGCGCGGGAGCATTCAGGAGGCGGCGGGTCCGCGCAGCCTGCGGGAGACCTCGCCGAGGCCGGCGGCCAGGTTGTCGAGCTGCTCGGGGGTGAGCACGTCGATCAGCGCTTCGCGGACGGCGGCCACATGGCCGGGCGCGGCCTCGCGCAGCACCTCCATGCCCCGGTCGGTGAGCTGGGCGATGACACCGCGGACGTCGCTGGGACAGGTCCGGCGGGCCACCAGCCCGGCCCGCTCCAGCTGGGTGACCTGGTAGGTCAGCCCGCTCTTGGAGGTGACCAGCCGGTCCGCCAGCTCGGTCATCCGAAGTGAGTGCCCGGGGGCGGCGGAGAGCTGGACCAGCACCTCGTACTGGGTATGGGAGAGCGCGGCATCGTCCTTGAGCTGCTGCTCCAGCTTGCGCGCGACCAGGTTGGTGGCCGAGAGGAAGCCGATCCAGGCGGCCCGCTCCCGATCGTCCAGCCATCGAGGTTCTTCCATGGGACCACTCTACCCCTGTTGTTCAAATTTGAATCGGGGTGTACCGTCGGCCGGGTCCGCTTGGTTCAAATTGGAACCAAGCCTGTTGTGAGTGGAGCAGCGCATGCCGGAGAACCTTCCTGTCGCCACTGTGCGCACCCGGGTCCGCGTCCCGTTGCGTTTCGGCGACGGCTACACGGTCGACGCCGAGCTGGTCACCTTCCACGGCCTGACGGACGGGCTGGAGCACCTGGCCATCAGGCTCGGCGACCCGGACCGGGCCGCCGTCCCGCTGGTCCGGCTCCACTCGGAGTGCCTCACCGGGGACGTCTTCGGCTCGGCCCGCTGCGACTGCGGTCCGCAGCTGCGCGAGGCCGTCGAGCGCATCGCCGGTGTCGGCGGCTACCTGCTCTACCTGCGCCAGGAGGGCCGGGGGATCGGCCTCTACAACAAGCTGGACGCCTACGCGCTGCAGGACGGCGGACTCGACACCTACCAGGCCAACGCCGCCCTCGGCCTCCCCGAGGACAGCCGCGACTACACCGGCGCCGCCCAGATGCTCGCGGCGCTCGGCGTGGACACACTGGACCTGCTGTCCAACAACCCGGACAAGGCCGCGCAACTGCTCGACCTGGGCGTCCCGGTCCGCGACCGCGTTCCCACCGGCGTCTTCGCGACCGGCCACAACCTGCGCTACCTGCGCGCCAAGGTCGAGCACACCAACCACACCATTGCCCTCACCCAGCTCGCCGGCTGAGGCGGAAGGAGCTCCGGTCATGACCACCGCCACTCCCGGGCGCATGCCCGCCCTCTACCTCAGCCACGGCGCCCCGCCGCTGGCCGACGACCCGCTGTGGCCGGGGCAGCTGGCGGCCTGGTCGGCGGAGCTGCCGCGCCCGACCGCGATCCTGATGGTCTCCGCCCACTGGGAGGAGGCGCCGCTGGCGCTGGGCGCGACCAGCACCGTCCCGCTGGTCTACGACTTCTGGGGCTTCCCGCAGCACTACTACGAGGTGACCTACGCCGCGCCGGGCGCCCCCGCGCTGGCCGAGAGCGTGCGCAAGCTGCTGCGCGCCCCCGGCACGCCCGTCCAGGACATCCCCGACCGGGGGCTGGACCACGGTGCGTACGTCCCGCTGGTGGAGATGTTCCCGGGGGCCGACATCCCGGTGCTGCAGGTCTCCATGCCCACCCTGGACCCGAAGCAGCTGCTGGAGATCGGCCGCCGGCTGGCCCCGCTGCGGGACGAGGGCGTGCTGATCGTCGGCAGCGGCTTCTTCACCCACAACCTGCGGGCGCTCAGCCAGGACGGACGGGTCACCTCGGTGATGGCCGAGTTCGACGACTGGGGTCACCGCGCCCTGGAGGCACAGGACTTGGACGCGCTGCTCGACTTCGAGCGCAAGGCCCCGGCCGGACGGCTGGCGCACCCGCGCACCGAGCACTTCGCCCCACTGTTCGTCACCCTCGGCGCCGCGCACGAGGAACTCGCCACCCAGCGCAGCGTCATCGACGGCTTCTGGATGGGCCTGGCCAAGCGCTCCCTCCAGTTCGGCTGACCCGGGCCACCCAGGCCGGCGCTGCGGACACCTGTCCGGTTTGCGGGAGGGGCACAGGAGCAGCGAGAGTACGCGCATGGGAATCATCGCTGGAATCCTGGTGGCTGCGGTCGCCCTGCTGCACGCCTACATCCTGGTCCTGGAGATGTTCCTCTGGCAGGGGCCCAAGGGACGTGAACTCTCCGGCTTCGACGCCACGATGGCCAAGGACACCGCCGCACTGGCCGCCAACCAGGGCCTCTACAACGGATTCCTCGCGGCGGGGCTGCTCTGGGGGCTGATCGCCTCCGATCCGGTCGGGCACGACGCGCAGATCTTCTTCACCGGCTGCGTCGTGGTCGCCGGGATCTACGGCGGCGCGACCGCGAACCGCCGGATCTGGCTGGTCCAGGCCCTGCCCGGGGCACTGGCGCTGGCGGCGGTGCTGATCGCCGGCTGACCGGCCCCGGCTGCACATGTATCGCAGCTGCTCAGGGCCGGTAGGTGGGGAGTGGCTGCAACGGGTTCCAGGTGTCACGGTGGGTCCATGGAGGGCACACCGCAGGACGAGCACGGACACGAGCATGACCATGATCACGGCCACGACCACGACCATGAGCGCGAGCACGAGTACGACCACACCCACGAGCACGGTGTCAGCAGCCGGTGGGCGAGGGTCCGGCACCGGCTCGGCCATCTGGCCAAGCCGCACAGCCATGAGGCCATGGACCGGGTCGACCCGGCCATGGAGACCTCGCGGGCCGGGATGCGCACGCTCTGGCTCTCGCTGCTGATCCTGGGGCTGACCGCGCTGCTCCAGGCCGTGGTGGTGGTCTGGTCGGGCTCGGTGGCGCTGTTGGGCGACACCATCCACAACGCGGCGGACGCACTGACCGCGCTGCCGCTCGGGGTGGCGTTCCTGGTGGGCCGCAGGGCCGCGAACCGTCGCTACACCTACGGCTACGGCCGGGCCGAGGATCTGGCCGGCATCGCGATCGTGCTCACCATCGCCGCGTCCTGCGCCCTGGCCGGTTACGAGGCCCTGGACCGGCTGCTGCACCCCAGGGACGTCAGCCACCTCTGGGCGGTGGCGGCCGCCGCGGTGGTGGGCTTCGTCGGCAACGAGTGGGTGGCCCGCTACCGCATCCGCACCGGCCGCAGGATCGGGTCGGCCGCCCTGGTCGCCGACGGCCTGCACGCGCGTACCGACGGCTTCACCTCGCTGGCCGTCCTGCTGGGTGCCGGCGGTGCGGCCCTCGGCTGGCGGGCCGCCGACCCGATCGTGGGCCTGCTGATCACCGCAGCCCTGGTGCTGGTGCTCAGGGACGCGGCCCGCGAGGTCTACCGCCGTCTGATGGACGCCGTTGACCCCGCGCAGGTGGCCGCCGCCGAACACGCCCTACGGGAGGTCGAGGGCGTACGCGAGGTCGGCCAGGTGCGCCTCCGCTGGATCGGCCACGCCCTGCGGGCCGAGGCGGACATCGTCGTGGACCCGCAACTGACGGTGCTTCAGGCCCACGACCTGGCCGTCTCAGCCGAACACGCGCTGATCCACGCCGTCCCGCGACTCACCGCCGCCACGGTCCACACCGACCCGCTGCTCACCCAGGGCGCCGACCCGCACGCCCGACTGGCCCACCACGTCGGTCATGCCTGAGCGCAGGGCGGTCAGGACTGGACGTCGAACGGCCGCATCATCTCGTTGTCCTCGTGGTCGAGGATGTGGCAGTGGTAGACGTACCGTCCGGCTATGTCGAAGGCGGCCTTGAGGCGGGTGGTCTCGCCGGGGTAGGCGATGACCGTGTCCTTGAAGCCGGTCTCCCAGGGCTCGGGGCCGCGTACGGTTCCGTCGACGGCGGTGCGGCTGACGACTTGGAACTGGGTCTGGTGGATGTGGATCGGGTGGCCGTCCACGGTGAGGTTGACCAGGTCCCACTCCCCGACCGCGCCGACGGTCGGCTTCACGGAGACAGGGTCGTCCCACATCTCCATCGCGCCGGTGCCGTCCGCGTTGAGGGAGCCGAGGGCCCCGATGATAGGGGCGCCGGCGAAGACGGTGGAGTCGCCTTCGTTGAGTGAGACGGTGAAGGTCTGGCTCGCGCTGCCCAGCGCCTTGACGGCCGGTAGCTGCAGCTGCGCGGGCGGGACGCTGGTGTCGATCGCCGCGCCGCCGACGACGATCTGCATCACCTGCCCGCTGGTCCAGTGGTCCGCGGCGACGAAGTCGGTGTCCGGTACGCCGCCGTGGTACGGCACGTCAGGGCCTTCGTTGATGAGGTAGAGCGTGGTGCCCGAGGGCACCGCGGAGAAGTCGAGGATCAGGTCCGCCCGTTCCGCGGGGGCGATCAGCACCTGGCTGAGCTGGACGGCCGCGGGCAGGAACCCGCCGTCCGAGCCGAGCTGCCAGATCGGCAGCGCGGCGGTCGCCGGGCGGTCCGCCAGCGGGTCGGTGACGACCTTGAGCACCAGGGTGCGGGCGTTGCAGGAGTTGAGCGCACGCAGCCGGTAGCGCTTGCGGGAGGCGTGCCAGACCGGCCAACTGGCGCCGTTGACGACGATGGTGTTGCCGAACGACTCCGGATTCCAGTACGGGGGAACGTCGGTGACGGGCAGCCAGGGGCCTCCGGCGGTCGTGTCGCCGAAGAAGGTCCGGCTCGTCGGAAAGAAGAGCGAACCGTCGCTGTTGAAGCACCGGTCCTGGATCACCAGCGCGATCTCGGCGGCACCGGAGGGCAGCACCCCGGGGGAGAGGTCGGCGCTGCCGCCGCGCAGCAGGTACATCCCGGCCAGGCCCGCCTGGACGTTGAGCCGGGTCATCCCGAGGACGTGGTCGTGGTACCAGAGCGCGGCCGCGCGCTGGTCGTTCTGGTACTGGTAGGTCGAGGAGCCCGGCTGCCACTGGGCGCCGAAGCGGGCCGCCGCCTGCGCCTTGTAGGCGTCGTAGTAGCTGCCGGTGGCGGCGTAGCCGGTCGGGAGGTTCTCCGCCGCGGGCAGGGTCCAGGCCTCGGGATACCCGTCGCTCTCCTGGGTGACGTGCGCTCCGTGCAGGTGGGTGACCAGCGGCACCGGTCCGGTGTACGGAGCGGGAGTCGAGGTGAAGGTCGGGCGGGTGTCCCGGGAGCTGGTCCCACCGCCGGGGTTGGCCCAGTGCAGCGTGGGGTCGACGGTGAACAGGTGCGGCAGCCAGTTGCCGCCGCTGTCGACCAGGCCGTTGGTCCAGGTCACCCGGACCGGGCGGCCGACCCGCGCCTCGATCGTGTGCCCCGGGGCGTTGAAGCTGCCCGCGAGGCCGGGGACGCCGTAACCCCACACCGTGGTCCTCGGGAAGGAGCTGGGCAGGATCTGCTGGCTGAACTGCCGGGCCGCGATCGAGTACACGTCCACCAGGGACCCGTCGGAGACGGCTGTGCCGGTGGACGGCATGACCGAAAGCCTCGGCAGTTCGGTCCGGTACTTGGGCACCGACAGCGGATCCAGGGTGCCACCGGGCAGCGGGTTCGCCGAGGTGACCGAGGCGACGAGGGCCGCCGCGGCCGGCCGGGCCTCGCCCGACGCCGCGCGGCTGAACCCGACCGCAGCCACCACGCCGCCGGCCGCGGCGGCGCGGATCACCGCCCGCCTGGTGACCTCTGAACCGGGTATGTCGGAATTTGGCGACTTGGGCACGTCAAAGCTCCAATGCTCACGGTATGGCCATGGCAATCAACGCTGAGACTTTCGTATGCGAACTTACTGACCGCCACTTCCCCGACCGAAGGCGCGAAGGGGCGTGCGACTGCTCGCTGTGCAGAAAAGGGGCGGACTGGACGCTGTCGATGCGCCTTGCCGTCGGGTCGCCTCAGATGAGACCAAGTTCGGTAGCCTGTAGCGAAGTTGAGTGACTCCCGATACCCGGGAGTGCTGGCGCAAGGCTGAACTCTAGTGCGCGGCGACGGACATGAGTAGAAGCAGCGGTGATAATTTCTTGTTTCCAGGGCCTTTCAATGAACCGTGTGGTAACTGTGAACACGGGCCCGAAATTGGCATATGCTCCCGCCCTATTCGGCACCCGGTCCGGGTTCCAGGGCGGACGCCGAACGGACGAATAGTGCCTCGCCCGTCAAAAGAATGGTGGCCCGCCCCTCGACCTGGACGGCCCAGTCCTCCGGCAGGGCCGCCAGGCCGTACGCGGCGCCCAGGAGATTGCCGCAGACGGCGCCGGTCGAGTCGCTGTCGCCGGAGTGGGTGACCGACAGGGTCAGCGCACGGCGCAGATCCTCTCCGGTCGCCCCGGGGCCGGGGGCGGCGGCCAGCAGGCAGTGGACGGCGATGGCCAGGCACTCCTCGGCGATCCAGCCGAGACCGACCTGCTCCACCAGGTCGAAGCCCGGAGTGCCGCTCTCGGCCAGGCGCACCGCGCGTTCCAGCGCGGTGACGGTCTCCGGGTTGCCGGGCTGCGCGGTGGTCTGGGCGATGGTCTGCCGCACCGCCTCGGCCGGCTCGACCCCGGCGACCAGTCGGTCGACCAGGGCGGCGAACGCCCCGGCAGCCAGGTAGCCGGTGGGGTGACCGTGGGTCAGCTGCGCGCAGTCCGCGGCGAGCCGGAACGCCCTCTCGGGTCCGGCGCCGATCAGGCCGAACGGGGACGAACGCATCACCGTGCCGCATCCCTTGGAGCCGGGATTGACGACACCGGTCTGACCTGCCGTCACGATCCGTGGCAGCTGCGGGTTCTCGACCACTCCGGAGATACACGCGTTCCCGGGAGCTCGGGAGGCGTAGAGCCATGGCTCGCGCAGCAGGGTGCCCTCTGACTTGATGATGTCGGCCGCCACAGGCGCGGACAGACGCTGCGTCAGAAACCATCGCTGGTAGGCCGCATGGACCGCGCTGATGACCTGGTCCGGGCTGTTGTCCTTCGCGAGCAGCAGGCCCTCGGCGGTGAACAGCGTCATCTGGGTGTCGTCGGTGACCTCGGCCCGTCCCCCGGTCCGCAGCACGAGTTGGGTCACACCTTCGGGACCGTGGTCGGCGAGGATCGGGTCCAGCCGCTGGAACTCCACCGGCCACCCCAGTGCATCGCCGATGGCTCCGCCGAGCAGGCAGCCTCGGATCCGGTCGAGCCGCTGGCCCGCTGTCATGTCGTCTCCCCTGTAGTCGTCAGCCCGCGCACGGGCTGGGTGGGACCGTACCGGGTGGAGTGACCCGGGGGAGAGCGGATTTCCCGGATGACGGTCGGTCAGCCCTCAGCCTCCGTCCCGGCGCCCAGGACCAGCAGCTGGGTCGGGTCCGCCGACCACTGTTCGAGGGAGCCGTCGTAGATGCTGACGTCGTCGTGGTCGAGCAGGGTGAGGGCGAGGGCGGCGCCGGCGGCGGAGATGCCGCCGCCGCAGTACAGGACGGTGTGGAGGGCTTCGGCGTCGAGTACCGTGCCGACCCGGGCCGCGAGTCGGTCGCGGGGAAGGAAACGGCCGTTGTCGTCCAGGAGTTCGCGGCCGGGGAGGCTGCGGCTGCCGGGGATGTGGCCGCGCCGTGTGTAGCGGGTCGGTGCCGTGCCGTCGAAGGCGGGGCCCGGGAGGGCGCAGACCAGTGTGCCCGGACGTGCGCCGCTGCTGATGGCCGCGATGTCGTCGATGCCCGCCCACAGTTCGGGCCGGGGGCGCGGGGCGAGCGGGCCGCGCTCGGGGGCGGGCGCCGCGGCCGCGGCGCTGGTGGCGCGGGACCGGATCCTGTTCGTCAAACGGCACCACTCCTCGGTGCGGACGGTCGCCGGACTCGCCGAGGAGCATGCCTTCCTGCGGCACCTCCGTGGGCGCGGCGCTCCAGTGGTGGAGGTGCTGACGACCACTGACGGGTCGTCAGCAGTGTGCCTCGGCGAATGGGTCTACGAGGTCCACACCGCCGGAACCGGAACCGATCTCTACCAGGACGCCCTCTCCTGGTCGGCCTTCGCCTCGGCCGAGCATGCGCGGGCCGCCGGCAGGGCCCTGGCCCGGCTGCACCTCGCCGCCACCGGGTACCGGGCGCCGCGCCGCCGGGTGCAGCCGCTGGTGTCCTCCTTCACCGTGTCCGCCTCGGCGGACCCGGTCCGGCAGTTGGACCGCTACCAGGCCGAACGGCCGTCCCTCGCCGAGGCGTTGGCCGACCGGCCGTGGCGCGAGGACGTCCACCGGGTGCACCTGCCGTTCCACCGCCGGCTGGCGCCGTTGCTGGACTCGCTGGAACCGCTGTGGACGCACAACGACTGGCACGCCTCCAACCTGCTCTGGGACACCTCGGGGCCGCAGGCCGAGGTTTCCACGGTGCTGGACTTCGGCCTCAGCGACCGCACCACCGCCGTCCACGACCTCGCCACCGCGATCGAGCGCAACACCGTCCAGTGGCTGCAGCCCTCCTTCCCGGTCCAGTGGGAGCACCTGGAGTCGCTGCTGGACGGGTACAGCTCCGTTCGTCCGCTGACCTCGGCCGAGGCGGCGGCGCTGCCACTACTTCTGCCCTTGGTCCACGCCGAGTTCGCGCTGTCGGAGATGGGCTACTTCCACGGGGTCACCGACTCGGCGGAGAACACCGCCCTCGCCTACGCGTACTTCGTCGGCCACGCCGAGTGGTTCGCCTCGTCGGACGGGGCGGAGCTGGTGGCACAGGTGGGTCGGCTGGCCCAACGCCGTTCTGTGCACGGCACTTGACATTGCATGGTCACCGGGCCACATTCCTGACGCAGCGTCAGATCCGAGGCGATCCGATCCAGCCCGATGGAGGCCGGTCCATGTCAGCGAGCGCGGAATCCGCCCACGACCCTGCGACCCACGACCCTGCGACCCACGACCCGTCGAGCGGCCACCCGCACCGCCCCTCCCGTCGCCAGGTCCTGCGTGGCGCCGGTGCCGGAGCGGGCGTGCTGCTGGCGTCCGGCCTCGGGTCCGGACTGCTGGACCCGACCGCCGCCTACGCGGACGTGCCGGTCCTGGGGGAGTACGACGTCGTGGTGATCGGCTCCGGGGCGTCCGGGATGACCGCCGCGCTGACGGCGGCCAAGCGGGGGCTCTCCTGCGTGGTGCTGGAGAAGGCGCCCACCTTCGGCGGCTCGGCGGCCCGGTCCGGGGCGGGCGTCTGGATTCCCAACAACGAGGTGATCCTCGCCGCAGGCGTCCCGGACACCCCCGCGCTGGCCGCGGAGTACCTCGCCGCGGTGGTCGGCAGTGACACGCCGCTGGCCCGGCAGCAGTCCTTTCTGCAGCACGGGCCCGCCATGATCTCCTTCGTCATGGCCAACAGCCCGCTGCGGTTCCGCTGGATGGAGGGCTACAGCGACTACTACCCGGAGCTGCCCGGCGGGATGCCCAACGGCCGCTCCATGGAGCCGGACCAGATCGACGGCCACATCCTCGGCGCGGAACTGGCGAACCTGAACCCGCCCTATCTGGCCACCCCGGCCGGCCTGGTGGTCTTCAGCGCCGACTACAAGTGGCTGGCCCTGTCCCTGGTCAACGCCAAGGGTGCCGCCGTCGCCGCGGAATGCCTCGCCCGCGGGACCGCGGCCGCGCTGCTCGGCCAGAAGCCGCTCACCATGGGCCAGGCGCTGGCGGCCGGACTGCGCGCCGGGCTGCTGTCCGCGAACGTGCCGGTCTGGCTGAACACCCCGCTGGTCGACCTGAACATCGTGTCCGGCGCCGTCACCGGTGCGCTGGTGACCCAGAACGGCGCCCAGGGGCTGGTCAAGGCACGGTACGGGGTCATCGTCGGCTCTGGCGGCTTCGAGCACAACGCGGCCATGCGGGCCCAGTACCAGCAGCAGCCTATCGGCACCAGCTGGACCGTCGGCGCCAAGGAGAACACCGGCGACGGCATCCAGGCCGGCCAGCGGGCCGGGGCCGCGCTGGCCCTGATGGACGACGCCTGGTGGGGGCCGGCCGTCCCGCTGCCCGACCAGGCCTACTTCTGCCTCTCCGAGCGCACCCTGCCGGGCAGCCTGATCATCAACGCGGGCGGTTCACGGTTCGTCAACGAGGGCGCCCCCTACAGCGACGTGGTGCATGTGATGTACCAGAAGAACGCCGCCGCGCCGGACATCCCCGCCTGGATGATCGTCGACCAGAACTACCGCAACCGCTACCTGTTCCGGGACGTCGCGCCCGTCCTGCCCTTCCCCGACGCCTGGTACACGGCGGGCGCGGTCTACAAGGCCGCGACCATCGACCTGCTGGCCGGTCAGATCGGCGTCCCCGCCGCGGCGCTGCGCTCCACGGTGAGCCGGTTCAACGGCTTCGCGCTCACCGGCAACGACACCGACTTCCACCGCGGCGTCAGCTTCTACGACCACTACTACACCGACCCCGCGATCGCGCCCAACTCCTGCCTGGCCCCGCTGTGGGAGCCGCCCTTCTACGCCCTCAAGATCGTCCCCGGCGACCTCGGCACCAAGGGCGGCATGGTCACCGACGCCCGCGCCCGCGTCCTCAAGGCCGACGGCACAGCCATCCCCGGCCTCTACGCCGCCGGCAACGCCAGCGCCGCCGTCATGGGCCACAGCTACGCCGGCTCAGGCTCCACCATCGGCCCCGCCATGACCTTCGGCTACGTCGCCGCCAACGACATCGCCGACCAGGCCGGGGTCTGAAGCGCGGGACGCCGAACCGGCCGGCATCCCTCCCGAGCAGCATGCCCGGGCCGCCAGCGCGGCAGCCTGGGGAAGCCCCATCCGCAGGTACGCCTCGCGGGCGAGGAGGTGCAGCTCACGCGCTGCTCGCTGGTCTCCGAGAAGATGTTGGACGCGGCCGAGGAGATCATGGCTGCGGGCCGTCTCGATGGGGTCGCCACAGGTCTCGGCGAGCTCCAGGGCTTCGTTGTGCAGCGGCAGCGCGGGTTCAGGCGTGCCCAGTGCGCTCAGCGTCTCGCCGAGGTTGTTGAGCGCCTCCGCCAGGTTCAGCGCGTTGTCGTGGCCGCGAAGCAGTTCCAGTGCCGTGCGATGGTGCTGGAGCGCCTCCTCCAGCCGTCCCTGTTCCCTGAGTACGTTGCCGATGTTGCCGAGGGCGATGCCCTCGGCGGTGTGGTCCTCGAGCTTCCTGCTGAGGACGATGGCCTCCTCGAAGTGGGCGAGGGCGGAGGCATGGTCGCCCATGAGGAAGTGGATCAGCCCGAGATTGTCGATGGTGATCAGTTCCCCGGTCCGATCGTTTCCCTCGCGATCGAGAACCAGGGCCTGGCGGTGATGGTCGAGTGCCTCGTCGAGCCGGCCCAGATGCCGGCAGGTCACTCCCATGTTGTCGAGGGCGATGCTCTGACCGATCGTGTTGCCCAGCCGCCGCTGGAGGTCGAGTGCCTCGCGGTTGAGGGCGAGTGACTCCTCCAGCCGGCCCTGTCGCCGGTGGATCAGCCCCAGGTTCCCGACCGCGAGCGCCTCGTTGGAGTCGTCGCCCTGCGCCCTGCTCAGGCGCAGGGCCTGGTCGAAGTGGTGCGACGACTGATCCAGCCGGCCGAGCAGTCCGTAGACGGCGCCCAGGTTGTTGAGTACCGCCGCCAGGGAGTCCTTCCTGCCGTGCTCCTGGAGGACCGCCATCGACTCGTTGAGCGCGGCGAGCGCCGACTGGTAGTCCCGGAGCTGCAGATGGGTGAGTCCGATGAAGCGCAGCGCTCCTGCTTCGGCCACCACGTCGCCTGCCGCACGCGCCAACCGCAGGGCCCGTTCGTGGAGCACCAGCGCCTGCTTGCCGTGGGCGCCACGCTCCAGGTAGCGGGCGAGGATCGCCGACAGGTCGATGGCATGCTGCGGGAGTCCGGACAGTCCACTGGCCGCGACCAGGTTGGAACGTTCGGCGTCAAGCCAATTGACGGCGGCCGCACGGTCGGTGAATTCCCGGGTCACGCCGTTGGGCGGTTTGATCTCGGGACGTCGGTTGCGTTCGTGCGGGAACATCGCGTCCATCGCGATCGAAGCCCAGTAGCGGTAGTGGTCGAACAGTTGCCGCAGTGCATTCTCGCGTTCGACTTCCGGAAGGCTCGCAGCCTGCGCTGCACTGTGGATGCGCAGGAGGTCGTGCAGGGTGTAGCGGTCGGCACGCAGTTGCTCGACCAGATGGGCGTCGAGCAGTTCCTCCAGGCTCCGCTCGGCGTCGTCGGCCCGCAGACCGACCAGGGCCGCCACGGCCCGGGCGTCGACGTCGGCCCCCGGGACCAGGCCGAGTTGGGCGAAGACGAGTTGTTCCTGCCGTGCCAGATGGTTGAAGGAGGTCTGGAACGCCGCGGCGACCGCCAGGTCGGAGGTCGCCAGTTCGCTCAACCGTCGCCGTTCGTCGCTGAGGCGGTCCACCAGCAGGGCCACGGACCATGAGGATCGGTGTCTGAGCCGGGCGGCCGCGATGCGTATGGCCAGTGGGAGCCGACCGCAGAGTTCCACGAGGGTGGCCACCGCCTCCGGCTCGGCAGCGGCGCGAGGTCCGAGGATGCGCTGGAACAGCAGTACCGCGTCCGTTGCCGAGAGCACATCCAGGGAGAGGCTGCGTCCGGCTTCCAGGCTGACCAGACGCCTGCGGCTGGTCACCAGGACGAGGCTGCCACCGGAACCGGGAAGCAGCGGGCGTACCTGTTCGGTCGAGGCCGCGTTGTCGATGACCAGCAGGACCCGGTGGTCCGCCAGTTCGGCGCGCCAGGCGGCGGCCCGCTCCGCCAGCCCGGCCGGGATGCTGTCGGCGCTGCGACCGTGCGTGCGCAGCAGGATGTCCAGCGCCGCCGCGGGGTCGACGGGGTCCTGCCCCGCCGTGTGGGCGTGCAGGTCCAGGTAGTACTGGCCGTCGGGGAAGAGCTGCGCCAGCCGATGGCCGGCGTGGACCGCCAGTGCCGTCTTCCCCACGCCTGCCATCCCGTCGATGGCCAGCAGTGCGGGCCCGGCCTCCCTGGTGCTTCCCGCAGCCTCGATGATCGACAGGACCTCCTCCTCCCGGGCGGTGAAGTCCGCGGGACCAGGAGGGAGGAAGTTGCGTCCGGCTGCGGTGGGCGGCGTGGGTGTCGTCGGAGAGCTCGGCGCCGTCGGTGCCGTCGCTGTCGCGGGGGCGTGCCCGGTGCTCTGGACCCGCACGTCGTCAGCCGCCTGCGCCACCCGTTTCCAGGCAGCCCGCCACCGTTCCTGCTCCGGTGACCCGCCGCCCAAAGCCCGCACGAGGGCGAGGACGACCTCCAACTTCGGCAACTCGCGACGGCGTGGATTCAGCGCGTCCGCGAGCGTGCTGCGTGGCACACCGCTCCTGCGTTGCAGTTCCTGGAGCGAAGGCTTGCCCGCGCTGACCTTCAATGCCCGGAGCGCCAGAATGAACTCGCTGACCGTTGCGGCACGCTCTCCTGGAGTCGAGACGTTCTGACTTCCAGGCAGGTCGAACTGACCCCCCACTGGTACACCCCCGTGTCCTTGGGCGCGATGCCCATGACAACAGTAGGCGACCAGCAATCCGTAGTCATCCGGAATTGTACGAGCACATCCGAATTCAGCGGCGCGCGGCGCGGCCTCGGCAGTGATCAACGGTGAATCGCGTCCGCCCTCGACGATTGCAATCGTCGAGGGCGGACGTCGAGGGCGAACGGCGACTCTGACAGAACGTCAGCAGCGGTTCAGACCGTTGTGGAACGCGGCCGCACCGTCCACGTACGGGGCGAACGTCCACGCGGTGGTCGGCGCGTTGAAGTAGTCGCTGTACCCGTAGGCGCCGTAGTTGACCTGGCTGGTCTTGTACCAGACGTCGCCGTCGCTGCCGACCTGCTTGCCGACGACCCAGCAGATCGCCACGATGCTGTCGCCGTGGGAGGCGTACAGGTCGTAGTCGTACTTGGAGGAGCCCGGGTCGGCCTGCGAGTACACGCCGACCCCGTGGCTGGTGCTGAGCGAGATCGGAATGTACGTGCTGGCCGACGCGCTTCCCGCCGCGAGGCCGATGGCGGAGGCGGCCAGGGTCAGGCTTGCGATGGTGGTGCCGAGGATCTTCCGCATGGTCGTCCCACTCCCAAGAGATGTTGTGTTCGCGCCAAGTGCTGGCCGGTGATCGCACCCGCCTGCGGCGCACTGATTACGGCCGCGTCGGTCCGCGCGCTGCGGCCAGTAGGGCCCCGGCGAATCGGATCGGCCGCTGTCGGCCTTCGCCAGCATGGTCGGAGGCAGGGCATCAGGGCCACGATCTCGGACGAGTCCGGACGGGCCCGGACGTTGCCGGATCTCCGCTCCTGGAGTGTGGAGATCGGGACACTCCGCATCGTTCGGGATCGTTGCCGTGTGGGAAGCACGAGCCGGAACTGGGAGTTGACATGACGCTGATCACGGAAGCACTTGGAACGGGTGACTGGCGCGGTGACGAGGTGGTCGACAGCGATACCTGGAGGATCAGCCTCGGCAGCGCCCACCGTGCTGAACTGTGCGCTGCGGTCGCTGCCGTGGAGACGCTGGGCCTGGAACTCGTCGATTTCTCGCGTGAGGACTTTCCACTGCCGACGCTCGGCCCCGTCCTCCACAGCCTCGTCGGCGAACTGATGGACGGCCGTGGCTTCGTGTTGCTGCAAGGCGCACCTGTCGCGGGCCTGAGCGAGCGGCAGTGCGACATCCTCGCGCTCGGAATCGGACGCCACTTCGGCCGCACTGCTCCGCAGAAGGATGGCAGGCACGTGCAGCACGTGCGCGACGTTGGCGTCGACCCGTCAGGTTCGACGAGCCGCAGCTACCAGCACAGCGGGCCACTCGGCTATCACGCCGACCCGAACGACATCGTCGCCCTGCTGTGCGTTCGGCCGGCGCAGTCCGGCGGACTCAGCCGCATCGTCAGCTCGGTCGCCGTGCACAACGAGATCGTGGCCACCCGCCCCGACCTGGCGGAAGTCCTCTACCAGCCCTGGTGGCGCGACCTCCGTGCCGGCGACGGCCCCGACAGCTTCCACCAGAGCCCCGTCTACACTGTGGACACTGCCGGACGGCTGACCACCGACTACGGCCCCGACTACATGCGCTCAGCACTGCGCGGCGCCCACGTCCCGCCGTTCAGCACCAGGCAACTCGAGGCCATGGACCTGCTCGACCGCCTCAACAGCGATCCCCGCTTCCAACTCGACATGGACCTGTGCGCGGGCGACATGCAGTTCCTGAACAACCACGTCACCCTGCACAGCCGGACACGGTACGTCGACCACCCCGACCCGGAGCGCCGCCGCGACCTCATCAGGATCTGGCTGAACACCTAGAGGCGGTGGACGGGGTGCCCGAGACGACCGGAGCACGCTGGCAGGCTGCCTTCCCCGGTGTGTCCACCTCTGCTGTGTGCCTACGAACAGCGCTGGCTTCGACTGACGCGAAGTGCGTTACGGTGTCGCCGTGACTGAACTCCCTGCGGGTCTGTACGAGCACATCGTGACGAACTCGCTCGACGAGCGGCTGGCCATCGCAGCGGAGTTGGGCCGAGTCCTTCGCGAGCCGATCGACCCGGACGACGCCCCGGAGTTGCTGGGTCGCTACGTCGGGGCGCTGACCCGGCAGGCACTGCGCGCCCACAGCAAGGCCGGCGGCAAGGACACGGCCGCGCAACTCGGACAGCAGATCGCGACCGTCAACCGGATGGTAGGCGCGCTCGGCGAGCTACTGCCCGACGGGATCGGCGACGCTGACACCGTCGCCGCTTCCAAGGAGTTGCTGCTGGCGGTCGCGAATGGTGTCGCGCTGCCCGGAGAGCAGCAGTTTCCCGGGCGTCCGGTGGTCCCTCTGTCAGCGAGCGCGCTCTTCGCCAACCGCGGTCGGGAACGGATCGGGCACGCGCTGCTCAGCGAGTTGGAGTCCGCCGACCGGGTGGACCTGATCTGTGCGTTCATCAAGTGGTCCGGTCTGCGTCTGTTGCGCGACCGACTCGCCGAGGTGGTGGCCCTTGGCGGTGAACTGAGCCAAGGAACTGTCTGCGGCGTGTGGATGGCATGCGGCGAAGACGTCGCGGATCGAGCACGCCCAGGCCCCGCCGAGTGACGCGGACATCCGGAGCTGGGCGGAGGTCTGCGGCGCAGCCGAGCAGGCCCCGGACATCATCGCGCGAGGCGGTGAACTACCAGCGCCGACAGGAGTTCTTCGACGCCATGGACCGCGGGGAGTTCGACTTCTCCGACATCATCGCCACCACGGGACCGCGCGACGAACAAGGCAGCCTCATCGAGGGCGACCCGGGCAACGAGACCGCCGCCTGATGCCGCAGCCGTTCCTGATCGACAAATCTGCACTCGCGCGCCGCGCGCAGCCCCTGGTCGCCGATGTCGGCGGTGATGACCAGGGCCTGCGGTGGGCTCGGTGACCAGCCGGAACGGTTTCGTTTTGGTGCGTTCGGCGGCGATCTGGGCACCGACCGAGTTCGATTGGTTCCACAGTCGTTGCTGCCGCATGGTGCTGAGTGACCGTTTCGTCCGCTCTGTCGGCCGCGCCGTAGGATCGGTTCAGCAGTGGCGTTCGGGCGGATGCGGCGGGAGCAAGCAGATGGCGGGGACTGCGCGAGAGCGGCTGGCCCAACTGCTGGGCGGTTCACAGTCGGCGGGGTCCTTCAGCGCCCAGCTGGAGATGCCTGCGAACGGCCTCGGGCTTGAGGTGGCCGGGGTCGGGCCGGTGGGCCTTCCGCTGCGCGCGCCTCTGGCGAAGAAGCTGATCGCGGTGGCGCGCCCGGCGAGGTTCGGACGCGGCCGGGAGACGCTGAGCGACACTGGTGTCCGCGACACCTGGGAGATCGTTCCGGATCAGGTCGTCATCGGCGGCTCCGCCTGGCCGACGCTGCTCAGCGGTGCGCTGGAGCACTTCCGTGGGGAGCTCGGGCTTCCCGCATCCACGCGGTTGCGGGCCGAACTTCACGCGCTGCTGGTGTACGGCAAAGGGCAGTTCTTCCTCCCGCACCAGGATTCGGAGAAGGACGACGCCATGGTGGGCACCCTGGTGCTGTCGCTGCCTTCGGCGCACACCGGCGGGGAACTGGTCATCGAGCACGCCGGGCAGAGCAGGTCCTACCGTGCGTCGAAGAAGGATCTGACGCTCCTTGCCTTCTATGCCGACTGCTGGCACGAGGTCACCCCGGTCACTTCCGGTCACCGGGTCACGCTCACCTTCAACCTGCTTGCCGAGAGCGGTACTTCGAAGGCGGACGCCGGCCCGCTCGGCGAGTTGGCACACTGCCTGGAGCAGCACTTCAACCGGCCGTCCACGCCGCGCTACGGAGGGCTGGACCTCGACCCGCCGAACCGGCTGGTGTACCTGCTCGACCACGAGTACACCCAGCGGGGCCTGGACTGGAACCGGCTCAAGGGAGTTGACGCGGAGCGTGCCACGCTGCTGCGCGCAGCCGCCGAACAGGCCGGGTGTGAGTCGGTGCTTGCCCTGGCCGAGGTGAAGGAGACCTGGAACGCCTCGCCCGCCGGTCAGGACTACTGGGACGGCGACGATGACGAGGACGACGAGTACGAGGAGTACAACGACGGCGCTGCTGCGGACGGCGACTACGATCTCGAGGAACTGATCGACGACGAGATCACCCTCGGCTGGTGGACCGTCCCGAACGACCCGGCAGGCGAGGAGATCTCCCTGTCCGTCCGTGACTACGAGACCTGCGCGAGCACCCCGAACGCGAGCCTCACGCCTTACGAGTCCCAGTACGAGGGCTACATGGGCAACTACGGCAACACCCTGGACCGGTGGTACCGGCGGGCCGCAGTCGTCGTGTGGCCGCGCGAGCGGGCGTTCGCGGCGCGCGGCGAAGCCGGATCGCTGTGGGCGCTCGAGCAGTTGCGCGACCGCATCGCGAAGGACGATCTGGATGGGGCGCGCACTGCGGCACAGTCCCTTGCCCCCTTCTGGAAGCGCATCGACTCGCAACCCGCGCTGCTGGAGGGCGCGTTGCACGTGGCCGCGGGCCTGGACGCGGCCGAGACCGCGAGGATGCTGCTGGAACCCTTCAAGGTGAACACGCTCGAACCGCGACACGCGGCCGGGCTGGCTGCGGCAGCCGAGCGCTACGGAACCGGGTGGACACTCCAGGTCGTCAACGGCTGGTTCGGGCCGGCCCACCGCTTCGAACCGCACGCGTATGCCTGGACGGCGCAGCTGCCGGAGCTGTGTGCGGCGCTGCGCTCCCACCGGAGCACGGCAGTGGTACGGGCCCTGCTCACCGCAGGCTGGAACGCCGTCAACAGCGACCTGCGGCGCTGGACCGTGGCTGGACCGGCCGACACCCGGCGTCCTCAGTTGGCGCAACTGAGCCTGCCGCTGGCAGGCATCCTGGGGGAGGCCGACGAAGAGCTGCAGGGCGAGATCGCGGCAGCGCTGCGCGGGTACGGGGACACCGTGCTGGAATGCCTGGTGCCGATGCTGCGACAGGCGGCGGACGTAGCTGCGGCGGAGACCCGGTCGTCGGCCGGGTTCGAGGCGGTCGCCTGGAACTGCGCGGACCGGCTCCGCCTGATCGCCGAGCGAAAGCCGCGCGAGGAGGGCGACTGGTCGATCGCCTGGACCGGCTGCGGGTGCCGACTGTGCGGCAGCCTGGGGGAGTTCCTCGGCTCCCGGACGCAGCGAGTGCTCGAATGGAAGCTGGCGAAGGACGGCCGACGGCACGTTCACAGCGCGATCGACTCGGCCGAGCTGCCGGTGACCCACCGGACCAGGCGTCAGGGAAGTCCGCTCACACTGGTGCTGACCAAGACGGAGGCGCTGTTCACACGCGAACAGACAGTCCGTCAGCAGGCCGCAGTCGACCTGGCCTGGCTGGCCTCGACCTGGATCGCACCCGCGGGGAAGGCGGTGCAGGGGCGTCGCCTCGGTTAGCGCCGTCGGGACGGACGGTCAAGGCCCGCCATCGCTGGGGGTGCAGGCGATGTGGAAACTGACGTCCATGGCGGCTCCTCGCAGACTCGACCGTCCACCGTGTCGGTAAGAACCAGGCGCGTCACGGTTCATCCCCGACGACGCCAGTCCACCTGGCGATAAGCCCCAGTGTTGTCGCCTGACCGGCCTGGAGGCCGCCTGATCGGGTCAGCTCAGGCGTAAAGGTCGGCTGGGCCGACCAGGACGATCGCCGGATCGACGGTGGCGCGGTCGCGAAGTTCGGGGGTGAACCCGGCGGCACTGAAGCAGGCGAGGCGGGCACCGGCGGCGCCGTGGCGGCCTTGGGCGGTGAGCAGGGCTCGGATTCGGGTGAGGCGTTCGAGATGGCCGAGGCCCATGGTCTCGCCCCACTTGACCTCGCCGATGGCCAGCAGGGGGGAGCGGTTGTCGTCGTCCAAGCCGAAGGCGACGACGTCGAGCTCGTGACTGGTGCGGTTGGCGGGGTCGTTGACGGTGCCGGAGCCGACGCGACTGGGGTAGTCGCCGAAAAGCTGATCGGGAGCGAAGTGTTGGGTCCAGTGGCGGCACAGGCGTTCGAGGTGGGGGCCCAGGACGTTGCCGACGAAGCGCCGTTGGGCTCGTTCCCACAGCCTTCGGGCGTCACGGGTGTGCTCCAGGTCGGACCAGACCGGGCGCATGACGGCGTGGTAGAAGGTGACCAGAGGCTCGGCGATGCGAAAGCTGGTGCGGTTGTCCTTGAAGACGTCGGGATCACGGGTGATCAGGCCGCAGTCCTGCAGCACGGTAAGCGGGTGGGCGAGGTCGCTGGATTTGCGGCCGAGGAAATTGGCGATGCCGCCGCGGTTGGAGTTGCCTGCGGCGATGGCAGCCAGGACGGAGTGGTACATCGCGGTGTCGTGCAGGTCCGGTTCGTCGGCCAGCAGATAGCGTGCTTCACGGAAAAGGGGGCTGGTCGGGGAGAGGACGGTGCGCAGGACCCAGGCATCGAAGTCGTCAGGTCCGGCGGGGGTGTCGTCCCGGGCGAACTCGCGGCGGTAGGCAGGGGTGCCGCCGACGATGGCGTTGACCTTGAGTGCGGTCAGCGGGTCGGTGACGCCCCAGAATTGGGCGGCGAGTCGGTGGTCCAGTGTTGGCACGACGAGTTCGAGGCCGGCGCGTCCACGCAGGGGCGCGTTGCCGCTCAGGAGGCGTCCCATGAAGGACATGGCCGAACCGCACAGCAGCAGCCGGGCCCGACTGTGATCGCGTTCGGGGCGCAACGGGGCCAGGGCGTTCTGAAAGATGGAGGGCAGGCGCGGGTTGGCGCGAGCGAGGTAGGGGAATTCGTCGATGACCACCGGAATCGCACGGTCGCGCCCGAGCGCGAGCAGGGCATCGACGACTTGGTGCCAGTCGTCGAAGGCCAGGGGTGCGGGTGAGTCGAGGTGGGCCGCGATCTGGGCGCCGATCTGACGTAGGGACTCGCCGTCGGTGGCTTCGTCGGCGGCGAAGTAGAAGCCTCCAGTGGCTTGGCACAGGGCCCGGAGCAGGAAGGTCTTGCCCTGGCGACGGCGCCCGGAGACGACGCCGAGGGTGGCACCAGCGCTGGGATCGGTGGCGAATGCAGCCAGGGCGCGCCATTCGTACTCGCGGTCGAACATCTCCACCGGGCGGGGCAGCATGGTGATCCCATTCCTCTCCGCAGAACCTTAAAGCCCAGTCTATGGTAACTCGACTTATGGTAACTGCAGGCACCCGGGTGTCCACCGGAACGGTCACGGATCACCCCCTGGTGGCGAATCCCGCCGCGGCCCCGGCTCGTTGACGCAGCGCCCGATAACGTGGACAGCCCACCGCGCAGGCAATGGGATGCGGAGGCCAGATCTTGTCCCACTCCGATCAGGTGCCGGAGCAGCGGGACGCTGCTCCCTCGGTCGAGGAGCTTCTTGAGCGCAGCGCCGCGCTGAAGGGCGAGCTGCTCGCCTTCGGACAGCAGCGAAGGTTCGCCTCGCAGCTGAACAAGCGCCTGCGGCAGGCGGCGGCACGGTCGCCGAACGTTTTGTCGCGCAGCGTCGTCCCGCCCTGACTACGGCCGAGGCGGAGATGGTGCTGGCCTGGCGCGACGTGGTCGAGGGCACCTTCGAGGTGCGAAGCGTTCGCGACGGGGTCCTCCAGGCGCACAACCTCATCGACGACCTGCCCTACCGCATCCGCTCGAACGCCGGGTCCGACGCCCTGCGCCCGCTGCGGCCGGGCACGTTCGTGATCACCCGGATCGTGCCGCTGGCCGACGACTGGATGAACTGTGCGCCTACCACGTGCACCGTCGCGAGCAGGCTATCGCCGCCATGGACGCCGAACACGCCGCCCTAGCGCGCGCCACCGCCCCGCCTGCCGGCACTCTGGCGCCGTTGCCCGAGGACCTACTGGACGCTGACTCCGTCGGCCTGCTGTACGACGAGACCGTGGGCCTGCACTTCCTGCGCGACTTGGGGCACCTGGACGCCCTCCTCGCAACGCCCGCACTCGCCCGCGACCGCGCCTACGCGTCGCGGCTGCGCAGCTACCTGCACGACGACTGCATCCCCCGGTCGTCCTGCGCCGCCTGGCGGCCCGTCACCCCGACACCGTCGACCAGGTCTTCCGCGCCGTGCTGCGCAAACCCGCCCTCACCTGGGACCACGACGGCGATGCCCTGTTGCGCCGCTACAAGCCCGAGCACTACGCCCGTCCGCCCGAACCCGCCCTCGTGGTGATCGGCGAGCGCCTGGCCGAACTCCTTCGCCAGGGCTGACCGGCCTACCAGCAGCTCTGACCTTCGAACCGGACCGGAAAACAGTGATCGCCGAGGCGGGTGCCCCGGCGATCATGTACCGAACGAAGTGTCCGAGGGGGGACTTGAACCCCCACGCCCCGAAGGGCACTAGCACCTCAAGCTAGCGCGTCTGCCATTCCGCCACCCGGACCGGGTGGTCATCGCGGCGTTGCCGTCGCGCTGACGTGGATAACCATAGCAAAGATCAGCCGGGGTTCCGAACGCGTTCCCGGCGGCTCGACCTGCGGAGATTAGGGGCAGGGGTTGGGATCGGGGGGTGGACGGGAGAGGATGGCGGGGTCATGCCGGTGGACCCCCGGGGTGGAGTGGAGGGGGCCCTGGTGCCGTACGGAGAGAGGCTGGACAGCGTGAGCGAGACCAATGCGACGCGGGTGACCGGGGAGAGCGAGGTGGCCGACCTCTGCCGGGAGCTGATCCGGATCGACACCAGCAACTACGGCGACGGTTCGGGGCCGGGGGAGCGGGCGGCGGCCGAGTACGTGGCGGAGAAGCTCGCCGAGGTGGGCCTGGAGCCGCAGATCTTCGAATCCGCCAGGGGCAGGGCCAGCACGGTGGCCCGGATCGCGGGCGAGGACCCCTCGCGACCTGCGCTGCTGATCCACGGGCACACCGACGTGGTGCCCGCCAACGCGGACGACTGGACCCACCACCCCTTCGCGGGGGAGATCACGGACGGCTGTGTCTGGGGCCGTGGCGCCGTCGACATGAAGGACATGGACGCGATGACCCTCGCGGTCGTCCGCGACCGGCTGCGCAGCGGACGCAAGCCCCCGCGCGACATCGTGCTGGCCTTCCTGGCCGACGAGGAGGCCGGCGGCGTCTTCGGCGCGCACCACCTGGTCGACAAGCACCCCGGTCTCTTCGAGGGTGTCACCGAGGCCGTCGGCGAGGTCGGCGGCTTCTCCTTCACCGTGAACGAGAACCTCCGCCTCTATCTGGTGGAGACCGCGGAGAAGGGGATGCACTGGATGCGCCTCACCGTGGACGGCACCGCGGGCCACGGCTCGATGACCAACAACGACAACGCGATCACCGAGCTGTGCGAGGCCGTCGCCAGGCTCGGACGGCACAAGTTCCCGGTCCGGGTCACCAAGAGCGTGCGGCACTTCCTGGACGAGCTCTCCGACGCGCTCGGGGTGGAGCTCGACCCCGAGGACATGGACTCCACGCTGGAGCGCCTCGGCGGCATCGCCAAGCTCATCGGCGCGACCCTGCGCAACACCGCCCAGCCGACCATGCTGGGCGCCGGCTACAAGGTGAACGTCATCCCGGGCCAGGCCACGGCGCATGTCGACGGCCGCTACCTGCCGGGCTTCAAGGACGAGTTCCACGAGGAGCTGGACCGCGTCCTCGGACCGCGGATCCGCCGCGAGACGGTGCACCAGGACAAGGCGGTGGAGACCGACTTCGACGGACCGCTGGTCGCGGCGATGCAGTCGGCGCTCAGCGCGGAGGACCCGATCGCCCGCGCCGTCCCCTACACGCTCTCGGGCGGCACGGACGCGAAGTCCTTCAGCGAGCTGGGGATCCGCTGCTTCGGCTTCGCCCCGCTGCGGCTGCCGCCGGAGCTGGACTTCGCCGGGATGTTCCACGGGGTGGACGAGCGGGTGCCGGTGGACGGGCTGACGTTCGGGGTCCGGGTGCTGGACCGATTCATCGACGCCTGCTGAAGCACTGCGGAGGATTCTCTCGAAGCCCGCCGGGCCCGGATTTACGGGTGCGGCGGGCTTCGGTCTTTTCCGTACGCACGCGCCCCGCGGCGCCCTGCTTTCGCTCGGGCGTTTGAGTGGATCACCGTTGCGGGTGAGAAAACAACCCGACTAGTACCCCGTTTGCCGCAGCCTCGTTCACTCATATGCAGCCCGCCGAACGGGCTGCGACGTCGACTAGGAGGACATTATGCAGGTCAAGAAGATCGCTGCGGTTGTTGCTGCCACGGGTGGCCTGGTTCTCGCCGGCGCGGGTGCCGCGTCCGCCCACGGGGGGGCCTCTGCCGAGGGCGCTGCCTGGGGTTCCCCGGGCGTGCTCTCCGGCAACGTCATCCAGGTTCCGGTCCACATCCCCGTGAACGTCTGCGGCAACACCGTCAGCGTCATCGGGCTGCTGAACCCGGCCTTCGGGAACGACTGCCAGAACAACTGACACCTGCCGGTTGATTCCGGACTTTTCTCACACCTGCGGTCCCGGGAGGCGCGCCATGCCTCCCGGGACCGCATCGTCGGCACGGCGTCAATCGGGTGGGGAACTCTCACCCGGACTGGTGAAAGGCGTATGCCGCCATGAACCGGGGCCCCGGCTTCTCGTTACGTGAATTATCACGTCACTGCAGGCCAATGTCCCATACACCATCACAGACAAACTGAGGGCAGGGCAATCCATGCGACAAGCTGCCAGACGCGGACTTCTCACGGTCATGGCGACCGGGAGCGTCCTCGCATCAACCGCAGGCTATGCCTACGCGGACGCCGGAGCCGCGGGCTCGGCCTCCGACTCGCCCGGGGTCGGTTCGGGGAACGCCGTCCAGGTGCCCGTCGACGTTCCGGTGAACGTCTGCGGCAACACCGTCGACGTGGTCGGGCTGCTCAACCCGGCCATGGGCAACAACTGCAAGAACGGTGCCGAGCACGCCAGGGGTTCCGAGGGCTCCAAGGGTTCCGAGGGCTCCGGGGGTGGGGCCGGGAGCCAGGGCGGTACGCATGACTCGCCGGGCGTCGGCTCGGGCAACTCCGCCCAGACGCCGGTGTCGGTGCCGCTGAACCTCTGCGGCGACTCGGCGAACGTCGTCGGCGCGGGCAACAGCGCCCACGGCAACAGCTGTGCCAACCACGGCGGCGGCACAGGCGTGCACACGCCGACCCCGTCGGCCCCGCCGGAGAACTGCTCCTGCACCCCGCCCCCGCCGCCCCCGGCCGACAACTGCCCGCCGCCGACCCGGGACCACCCGCAGCCGCCGCCCCCGCTCACCCCGCCGGCCAAGCCGCCGGTGACCACGCGCGGGCACCACAGCTCCCCGCCGCCTCCGCAGACGGTGACCAAGGTCGGCCGGACGAGCCACATCAGCACCTCGACGACCCGCAGCACGGCCGCCTCACCCACCCAGGCGGTCCTCGCCTCCACCGGCGCCGGCGACACCATGCTGATGCTGCCGACCGGGGCCGCACTGGCCCTCGGCGGGCTGCTGCTCTACCGCCGCTCCCGCGCCGGGCAGAGCTGACCTCTTCAGGGTTGATCGAGGGACGCGGAAGGGGTGGAGCACACGTGCTCCACCCCTTCTTCCGTCTGCCTCAGTCCGAGAGCAGCGACCAGGTGCGGACCTGGCGGATGATCTTCCGTCGGAGCACGACCTTGCGGCGGCCGTCCGGGAAGAGTCGCAGCCGGTCCAACTCCCAGTGCCCGTACTCGGCCTGCTCCGTCAGCAGGCGCCTGGCCTCGTTCCGGGAGACGTCGCGGGTCAGGAGCATGGAGCGGAACTCGTACTCGGGCTGTTGGATGATCTTCGGTGCTGCCAAGTCTTTCCTCCTGCAGAGCGCTCTGGGTCAAGCCTACGACGGGCCGCACGCGCGGCTGATCGGATCTGACAGGGGTTCAGCCCGGTGCCGAACCTGGTCCGGACAGGGTCCCACGAAGGACCGCGGCTGGACAGGGGACCGAACCGCCCTTCGCACGGACGGGTGAGCGCCGGTCCGCGCCGGTCCGCCGCGGGGCGCGGAGGGGTGTGAGGGGGTGCGGGGAGCGCTCCCCGGCACATCCGAGTGCTCAAATCGGGCGCGACCGGATAACTTCTGTGCACTACGGGCCCAACAGCGGATAGCGTCAGCACCATGCCTGATGTCGCGCAGCCCACCATCGCCGAGGTACGAAGCGCCGCCGAGGCGGTCAAGGCCGCCATCGACCGCCATCTGGCCGCCGTGGAAGCCCGTACCGGTGAGAACGACCCCGGTGTCGCCACCGCCTACGCGGCCCTCGCGGAGGCTGCGGACGCTTACGACGAAGTCCTCTACGACGCCTACGACGAGGTCACCCCGTTCGAGGTGCCGCACGACAGTGATCTCTCCCAGTACGCCGATCCGGACGACCCGGAGGCCATCAGCGTGCTGATCCGCAGGGACTACCTGATCACCGACCCGCTGCGGCTGCGGGCCGCGGCGCTGCGGATCGACGGCACGACCGCCGCGGACCCGGGCCCGGTGTCCGCCAGCGTCAGCGGGGCGCTCGGCGCGCTCTTCGGCGAGTACGAGCCCGACGAGATCGCGTCCCGGGCCGAGGAGTTCGGTCTTGAGGAGGGCGACTCCACGCTCTGGGTCACCGCAGCGGACCCGGCCGAGCCGGGTGACTGGCTCTCCGAGCCCTTTGACGACGCCGACCCGGACCTGCTGATCTGTCGCTTCGACGTCAGCGAGGTCTACGACGACGAGCTGGAGCCGCTTGATCCTGAGCGGTAGGGGGTTCTGCAGGATTATCGGCTGCGGACCGTAGCGGGCTGGTCGCGCGCGCTGTTCAAACAACACAGCCCCGCGCCCCTGGACGTTTGCAACTGGCCCAGTTGCAGCCACATAGGGGCGCGGGGAACTGCGCGACCAGCCAGGCACACGCCGCAGGTCAGCTCCCGAGCTCGGCCACCTGTTCGGCGAGAACGCCTCGCAAGCGGGTGGTCCGGGGCAAAGCCGGAACCGTGGCCACCGCCTGCGGGAGTGCGGGGCCGACCGCATGCACCACGGAGAGGTGCTGCTCGGCGCGGCTGAACGCGGTGTACACCCACTGCCGGGTCAGCTCGGCCGCCGCTTCGGGGGCCAGCAGCACCACCACGCCGGGCCAGCGCCGTCCGACGGCCTGATGGGCGGTCAGTGCCCAGCCGTGGCGGACGGTTCCGGCGACCTGCTCGCGCGGCACCCGGACCTCTTCGCCCTCGCAGTCCAGCACCAGCCCGGCCGAGCCGCCGGCCCGCAGCGTCCCGGGACGGGCCAGGCCGGGGGCGGGGGAATGTACCACGGCGTCGCCGGGATCGAAGCCGCCGAAGGTGCCGGGCCCCGGGTTGAACCGCTGCTTCAGTGCCGCATTGAGCGCGCGGGTGCCGGCCGGGCCGCCGTGGCCGGGCGTCAGCACCCGGACCTGCTCGGCTGGGATGCCCAGGGCACGCGGAATGGAGTCGTGAACCAGCTGCAGGGCCCGGTGCACCGCCTCGGCGCCGTCCTTGGCCGTGACGATCACGACCTCCTTGCCGGGCGCCTCGACCGGAAGCAGTTCACCGATGCCGATCCCGGACGCCAGCTCACCGATCGGGCCGAAGTCGGGTGTGCGGGAGGCGACGACCGGGCAGGCCTTGGCGGCCAGCACGTCGGCGAACACCCGTCCTGGGCCCGCCGACCAGAGCACCGCGGGGTCGCCGCTGAGCACCAGCCGGGCGCCGTCGGCGACCGACTCGACCAGGGTGGCCGCGAGCTCCACGTCCAGCGCGGGGGCGTCGCAGACCACCAGCAGGTCCAGTGCGAGCGTCCCGTCCGAGGCGCGGCCCGGGCCCTCGGCGCCGGAGAGCAGCCCGGCGAGGGTGACGGCCGCCTCGTCGTCCAGGCGGCGGCGTCCGTCCACGGTCGCGGCGGCGACCCAGGCCCGCAGCCCCAGGCCGCGGGCCGCTCGGACCAGGGCGACCGGCTCGGCGCGGGCGGCCTCGCCACCGGTGTGCAGCACCAGACCGGCCCCGGCGACCGCCTTGACCAGCGCGGTGGCGGAGGCCGACGGCGCGGCCCCGGCTGCGCCGTCCCAGTCCAGCGGGGGGACGTCGGCGCCGGCGCCGGTGCCCTCGGCTTCAGCCTCGTCCGGGTGAACCTCTGTGGCCGGGTTGACCGGATCGCCCTCGAAGGTCGACACCAGCCGGATCAGGCCGTCGGCGAGGCTCTCCTCCGCCAGGGCGAGCCGGTCCAGGGCGAGCAGGACCCGTACCGGGGTCTCCTCCTCGTCGTCCTCGGCGCGCGGCGCTGCTCCGGGCTGCTGGATCTCCTCCTGGAAGGCCATCACCCGGCCCTCGCCGAGGATCGCCGCGAGCGACCCCTCCGGGTCCGGGACGCCCTGCTTGCGCAGCCCGTCGCCGACGGCGGACAGCTCGACCGCGGTGTGGCCGCGCAGGGCGGCCCGCTCCAGCAGCCAGACCGCCAGCGCCTCGGCGCGACGCAGGTCGTCCGGGCCGCAGGCGTCGCCGAGCAGCCCACGCGCGAAGGCGTCGGCGTGCTCGGGGCGTACGCCGGGGACCGAGAGCAGCGCCCAGGGGTCCTCGCGCAGCGCTGCCGGAGCGCCCTCGCCCAGGGTGGCGACCACCGCGGTGACCAGCTCGGCGGGGGCGCCGCCGGCGGCCAGGACCTCGGCGGTGGCCTGCAGCACCTCGGCCCGGGCGGCGTCGGGCGCGACCGCGTCGGCTTTCCCATCCGCTGAGCCGGGGCCCGAGGCGGTAGCAGCACCCGCAGGGCTCGGGCCGCCGGTCGGGCCCGAGCCGCCCAGGGCCCGGATCGCCTCAGCGAGCTGCTCGGTGGAGGGCAGCGCGGCCGAGGGCAGGGCCGGGTCGGGAACGGCGGCGTCCTCCGACGTCGCAGGTCCGTCCTCCGTCAGCGTCCGGTTCGGCTCGTCGGTCACAGCGCGCTCCAGTCGTGGTCGGGGTAGAAGTGGATCGGCGCCGAGATGTCGTCCAGCGCTCGGCAGATCTCCTCCGGGAGCGTAAGGGACTCCACTGACAACGCCGCCGTGAGCTGCGCGGCTGTCCGTGCGCCCACGATCGGGGCGACCACCCCGGGACGGTCGCGCACCCAGGCCAGCGCGACCTGCAGCGGCGTCGCCGCGAGCCCGTCCGCCGCAGTGGCGACCGCGTCCACGATCCGCCGCCCCCGTTCGTCCAGGTAGGGCTGGACGAACGCGGAGTAGTAGGGCGAGGCCCCCCGGGAGTCGGCCGGCGTCCCGTGCCGGTACTTGCCGGTCAGCACGCCGCGGCCCAGCGGGGAGGCGGCCAGCAGGCCCATGCCGCTGTCCAGGGCGGCGGGCAGCACCTCGCGCTCTATCCCGCGCTGCAGCAGCGAGTACTCCATCTGGGTACCGGCCAGGGGCGTGCGACCCGGTACCGCGCGCTGCCAGGTCGCGGCCTTGGCCAGCTGCCAGCCGCAGAAGTTGGACACCCCCACATAGCGTGCCCGCCCCGAGGACACCGCCAGGTCGAGGGCGTGCAGGGTCTCGTCGGTGGGTGTGTCCGGGTCGAACGCGTGCACCTGCCACAGGTCCACGTAGTCGGTGCCGAGGCGGGCCAGCGAGGCGTCCAGGGCGGCCAGCAGATGGCCCCGCGAGCCGTCGAAGCGCCGGTCCTGGTCGGGGACGCTGCCTGCCTTGGTCGCCAGCACCAGGTCCGAACGCCGGACGAACTGCTCGATCAGCCGCGACAGCAGGTACTCCGAGCCGCCGTCGGCGTAGACGTCGGCGGTGTCGACGAGGTTGCCGCCGGCCTCGACGAAGGTCTTCAGCTGTTCCGCGGCGTCGATCTCGTCCATGTCCTCGCCCCAGGTCATGGTGCCGAGGCCGAGCCGGGAGACGCGGAGCCCGGTCCGGCCCAGATGTCGCAGTTCCACTCAGCTTCTCCTCGGGATGTCCGCGCGCGAAGGTCCACCGACCACAGGATCGCGTGGGGGCACGGGGGGTCGCCCCCCGAAAAATTGGAGCATGACGGGTGAGCGTAGTGGGCCTGTGGTCCGATGCGATGCAGGCCACAGCAGGGGCTGTGACGCAGTTGGCCGTACTGGCCGGTAGCTTCCGCCGGTCGCCCCCGATACAGTCGCGATGACGTCCACACCCTTCGGAGGCAGCACCGTGCGACTCGGCATCAATCTCGGCTACTGGGGCCTCGGCAACGACGCCGACAACATCGCCGTCGCCCAGGAGGCGGACCGGCTCGGCTACGCGGTCTGCTGGGCCGCCGAGGCCTACGGCTCCGACGCCGCGACCGTCCTGGCGTATGTCGCAGCCAAGACCGAGCGCATCGACGTCGGCTCGGCGATCTTCCAGATCCCGGCCCGCACCCCCACCATGACCGCGATGACCGCCGCCACTCTGGACACCCTCTCCGGCGGCCGGTTCCGGCTCGGGCTGGGCGTCTCCGGACCGCAGGTCTCCGAGGGCTGGTACGGCGTCAAGTTCGACAAGCCGCTGGCCCGCACCCGCGAGTACGTGGAGATCATCCGCAAGGCGATGGCCCGCGAACGGGTCGTCCACGACGGCGCCAACTGGACCCTCCCGCTGCCCGGCGGCCCCGGCAAGGCGCTGAAGCTGACGGTGCACCCGGTGCGCGAGCACATCCCGCTCTACATCGCCGCCATCGGCCCCAGGAACCTGGAGCTCACCGGCGAGATCGCGGACGGCTGGCTGGGCATCTTCTTCGCCCCCGAGCAGGCCGGGCTGTCGCTGGAGCACCTGACGGCCGGACGCGCCAAGGCCGGGAAGACCCTGGAGGGCTTCGACGTGGCCCCCAACGTCCCGATCGCGGTCAGCGCCAGCGACAAGCCCGAGGATCTGGCGGCGGCGGGCAACCTGTTCCGCTCGTACACCGCGCTCTACGTGGGCGGCATGGGCAGCAAGGAGCAGAACTTCTACAACCGGATCACCCGGCGGATGGGCTACGAGCAGGCCGCCGACGAGATCCAGGAGAAGTACCTGGCCAAGGACTACGCCGGCGCGGCCGCCGCGGTGCCGCAGCAGCTGATCGACTCCACCACCCTGATCGGCACCCGCGACCGTCTCGCCGACCGGCTCCAGGCCTACGCCGGCGCCGGGGTCACCACGCTCAACCTCACCCCGGGCGGCTTCACCCTGGACGAGCGGGTCGAGGCGCTGCGCACCGCAGCCGAGGCCCTGGAGCAGGCCGGGCTGGCCGAAGGCTGACCTTCCCGGCCCAGCGTTTACGCTGGACCGCATGCCGACTCTGCTGCTCGTCCGTCACGGCCGTTCCACCGCCAACTCCGCCGGGATCCTGGCCGGGTGGGCACCCGGTGTGGATCTTGACGCGCACGGCGAGCAGCAGGCCAAGCACCTGGCCGAGCGGCTCGCCGCGGTGCCGGTCAGCCAGGTCGTCAGCAGTCCGCTGGACCGCTGCCGGCAGACCCTCGCCCCGCTGCTGGAGGCCCGCCCGGAGCTGACCCAGCGGTTGGACGAGCGACTCGGCGAGTGCCGCTACGGCGACTGGACCGGACGGCCGCTGGCCGAGCTGGCCGGCGAGCCGTTGTGGAAGACGGTCCAGGCGCACCCCTCCGCCGCGGTGTTCCCCGGCCCGGAGGGCGAGTCCCTGCGCGAGCTCAGCCACCGCGCGGTGGAGAGCGTCCGCGAGTGGGACGCCGAGGTGGAGCGGGAGCACGGCCCCGACGCGGTGTGGCTGGCCTGCAGCCACGGCGACGTGATCAAGACGATCGTCGCCGACGCGCTGGGCCTGCATCTGGACAACTTCCAGCGGATCTCGGTCGAGCCCTGCTCGGTCACCGCCATCCGCTACACCCCGCACCGCCCCTTCCTGCTGCGCCTCGGCGACACCGGCGACCTCAGCGGCTTCGCCCCCAGCACCGACAAGCCGGCCGCCCCGGCCGGTGACGCCGTGGTCGGCGGCGACACCGGGGTGCGGTGACCTCCGGGCCGGATAGGTAGGGTTGGATCGAACAGCGACGACCAGATCTGGAGCAATCCGTGCCCCGCCAGGTGTTCTTCTACGATCCGCCCGAGCGATTCGTGGCCGGTACGGTCGGCGAACCCGGTCAGCGTGCCTTCTACCTGCAGGCCAGCGCCCGTGGCCGGGTGACCAGCGTGCTCCTGGAGAAGACCCAGGTGGCGGCGCTGGCCGAGCGGGTCGAGGAGCTGCTGGACGAGGTGGTCCGGCGCAGCGGCGGCAGCACCGCCGTGCCGGCGGTCGCACCCGCCGAGATGATCGACAGCGCCCCGCTGGACATGCCGGTGGTGGAGGAGTTCCGGGTCGGCACCATGGCCCTGGCCTGGGACGAGTCCATCGACCGGCTGATCGTCGAGGCCCAGGCGCTGATCGAGGTCGACCCGGAGAGCGACCTGGACGGCGACCCCGACGCGCAGGACCTGTTCGAGGACGACGAGAACGGGCCGCCGATGCTGCGGGTCCGCCTCAGCGGAGCGATGGCCAGGGTCTTCGCCAAGCGCGCGCTGGAACTGGTCTCGGCCGGCCGCCCGCCGTGCCCGTTCTGCAGCCTTCCGCTGGACCCGCAGGGCCATGTGTGCCCCCGTCAGAACGGATACCGGCGCTGAGCACCCCGCAGGAAGCCGAGGCGCCCGACGCCGACCCCGTGGCCTCCGCAGCCCTCGCCGCCGACCCGGAGCGCGCCCTGGCGCTGCTGCGCGGAGGTGAGCTGGAGATACACGGCCGGCTCACCGAGGCATCCAACGGGGTCTTCTACTGCACCGTCAGCGACGAGACGGAGCAGGCCGTCGCCGTCTACAAGCCGGTGCGCGGCGAGCGCCCGCTCTGGGACTTCCCCGACGGCACCCTCGCCGGGCGCGAGGTCGCCGCCTACCTGGTCGCCGCCGCGACCGGCTGGGGCCTGGTGCCGCCCACGGTGCTGCGGGACGGGCCGTTCGGCGAGGGCATGTGCCAGGTCTGGGTGGAGTCCGACCCGGACGCCCAACTCCTGGACCTGCAGGACGCGAAGGAGCCCGCCGAGGGCTGGCGCGCGATCGGCCGCGCGGACGTCGGCGGGGGCAGGACGGCCCTGCTGGTCCACGCCGAGGACCCCCGGCTGCGCCGGATGGCCGTGCTGGACGCCGTCATCAACAACGCCGACCGCAAGGGCGGCCATCTGCTGCCCGCCGTCGACGGCCGCCTCTACGGCATCGACCACGGCGTCACCTTCGCCGTCCCCGGCAAGCTCCGCACCCTGCTCTGGGGCTGGGCCGGCGAGCCCCTGGACGACGAGGCGGTCACCGCGCTCACCGGTCTCGACGACCGACTCAAGGGGACGCTCGCCGACGACCTCGCACCGCTGCTCACCGCCGCCGAGATCGACGCCCTCCGCGAACGCGTCGCCAACCTGCTCGCCAGCGGCCTGCACCCGGTCCCCTCCGGGGACTGGCCGCCCGTGCCCTGGCCGCCGATCTGACGCTGCCTGGTCCCGGTCGGTGGTTCCTGGGTGATTCTGAAAGATTTATTGACGCTCTCTGTGAGTTACTGCTCTACTCCGTTGGGTTCGGAACGTTCTGCCACCCGCGAACCTTCGACCCCAGCTGGAGCAGTTGATGCCTCGTCGCACCTCCAGAACCCTCGTCGCCGTGGCCGCAGCGCTCGCCGCCGCCACCGCCGGACTCAGCCTCCCCACCGCAGCCCACGCTGCCGCGCCCGCAGTTGCGGCCACCACTGCATTACAGACCGCTGCCGTGAAGTCCCCCACCCCCCACACCGTCACCTACGACGGCTACTCGCTGATGATCGACGGCAAGCGGACCTACATCTGGTCCGGCGAGTTCCACTACAGCCGGCTGCCCAGCCCGTCGCTCTGGCTGGACGTGCTGCAGAAGATGAAGGCGGCCGGCTTCAACGCCGTGTCGATCTACTTCGACTGGGCCTACCACTCGCCCAAGCAGGGGGTCTACGACTTCTCCGGAGTGCGGGACGTGGACCACCTGCTCGACCTGGCCGCCCAGGTCGGCATCTACGTCATCGCCCGGCCCGGCCCGTACATCAACGCCGAGGTCGACAGCGGCGGCTTCCCGGCCTGGCTGGACACGCTGCCCGGCAAGGACCGCAGCACCGACCCCGCCTACCTCGCCGCCGCCGACGAGTGGCTCAGCCGGATCGACCCGATCCTGGCCCGGCACCAACTCACCAACGGCACCGGCACCGTGATCACCTATCAGGTCGAGAACGAGTTCTACGACGGTTCCGCGGCCGGTCGCGCCTACATGACCCATCTGGAGGGCAAGGCCCGCGCCGACGGCATCACCGTTCCGCTGACCGGCAACAACAACGGCACCTTCAACAGCGGCGCGGGAGCCCTGGACATCGACGGCGCCGACTCCTACCCGCAGGGCTTCAACTGCTCCAACCCGCTGTCCTGGAGGGGCGTTCCCGACATCTCCTACGACCATGTCGCCGGAAAGCCGCTGTACACCGCCGAGTTCCAGGGCGGCTCGTTCGACCCCTGGGGCGGCCCGGGCTACGCCAAGTGCGGCCAGCTGACCGGAGCAGACTTCGCCGATGTCTTCTACAAGAACAACATCGCCGTCGGCGCCACGATCCAGAGCTTCTACATGACCTACGGCGGCACCTCCTGGGGCTGGCAGGCCGACCCCTCCCAGGTCTACACCTCCTACGACTACGGCGCGGCCATCTCCGAGGACCGTCAGCTCACCGCCAAGTACCAGCAGGACAAGCTGATCGGCTACTTCCTGCAGAGCGTCACGCCGATCACCAGGACCGACAGCCTGGCCGCCGCTGCGACCGACAACGCGGCCGTCGTCGACACCGCGCGGATCAACCCCGACGACGGCACCCAGTTCCATGTGCTGCGGCATGCCGACTCGACCGCGACCAGCACCGATTCCGCCCATATCGCGATCGACCTCGGCGCGCACGCCGGCTACACCTACGACGACACCGCCACCCAGCTCCAGTACACCGGGAGTTGGTCGCACGTCGGCTCCGAGCAGAGCTACACCGGCGGCGACTATCAGAAGACCGAGTCCTTCACCGACACCGCGGGCGACAGCGTCAGCATCCCCTTCACCGGCACCGCGATCCACTGGATCGCCTCCAAGGCCGCCAACCACGGCCTGGCCGACGTCTACCTGGACGGAGTCAAGGTCGCCACCGTCGACGGCTACGCGGCGAGCACCGCCAACCAGCAGATCCAGTACGCGGCCTCCGGACTCAGCGACGGCGCCCACACCCTGAAGATCGTGGCCACCGGTCAGAAGAACGCTGCCGCCAGCGGCACCTTCGTCTCGGTGGACGCCGTCGACCTGCCCACGCCCGGGGCCAGGTACTACCCGACCGTCCCGCAGCAGCCGGGCACCCAACTGACCTTCGCCGGACGCGACTCCAAGACCGTCGTCGCCAACTACAAGCTCGGCGCGTCTCAGTTGCAGTACTCCACCTCCGAGATCATGACCCAGGCCGAGATCGGCGGCCGGGACGTGGCCGTCCTCTACGGGCGGCAGGGCCAGGACGGCGAGACCGTCCTCAACTACCAGCAGCAGCCCATTGTCCAGGTCCTCTCCGGCAGCGTGCAGAGCAGCTGGGACGCGAGCACCGGCGACCTGCGGCTGAACTACACCCATGACGGGCTGGCCCGGGTGCTGATCACCGGCGGGGCGCGACCGCTGCTCTTGCTGCTGGGCACCGACCAGACCGCCGAGCAGTTCTGGCAGGCGCAGACCCCATCGGGACCGGTCCTGGTCTACGGCAGCGACCTGCTGCGGACCGCCGTGGCCAGTACCAACGGCCGCGGCCGGCTCGACCTGACCGGGGACAGCGCCTCGGCCCAGCCGGTCGAGGTCTTCGCCGACCCGGCCGTCACCGGCACCATCACCTGGAACGGGAAGCGGTTGCAGGCCAGGGCGACCGGAAGCGGCTCCGAGCTGAGCACCCTGCCCGGCGCGGCCGCCGTCACCCTGCCGGCGCTCACCGACTGGAAGCACACCCAGGAGTCCCCGGAGTCCCAGCCCGGCTTCGACGACTCCTCCTGGCAGGTCGCCGACAAGGCGACCTCCAACAGCACCACCACCCCGGCGACGCTGCCGGTGCTCTTCGCCGACGACTACGGATTCCACCACGGCGACGTCTGGTACCGGGGCCGCTTCAAGGGCTCGGCGGGCGCGACCGGGATCACCCTGTCCGCGATCACAGGCAAGGCGGGCGTCTACTCGGTCTGGCTCAACGGCGCCTTCCTGGGCAGCACCAGTCCCAACAACGGCGGCACCAGCTCGCAGACCTTCGCCTTCCCGGCCGGGGCGCTGAAGGCCGGCGCCGACAACGAACTCTCGGTGCTGGTGGAGAACATGGGCCACAACGAGGACTACAACCAGGCCAACAGCAACAAGGAGGCGCGCGGGCTGACCGGGGCGATCGTCGCCGGCTCCCCGCTGACCACACTCAGCTGGCGGATCCAGGGATCGAGCGGCGGCGAGAACCTGGTCGATCCGGTGCGCGGCGCCATGAACACCGGCGGCCTCTACGGCGAGCGGGCCGGCTCGAGCCTGCCCGGCTTCAAGGACAGCACCTGGCCCACCGTCAGTCTGCCCACCAGCGACGCCACTCCGGGTGTCTCCTGGTACCGCACCACGGCGACGCTGAACCTCCCCAAGGGCCAGGACACCTCAGTGGGCCTGCAGATCACCGATGACGCCTCGCGCCACTACCGGGCGCTGATCTACGTCAACGGGTGGCAGCTCGGCCGCTACGTCAATGACGTGGGTCCCCAGCACCTCTTCCCGATCCCCAACGGCATCCTCAAGGCGAACGGCGCCAACACCATCGCCATCGCGGTCTGGAACACCGACGGCAGCACCGGGGGACTGGGCACGGTCTCCCTGGTGAACCTCGGCAGTACCGCCTCCTCGCTGCGGACCGCGACGGTGGACAGCCCCCGTTACGACGCCGCCACCTACGCCCAGCCCAAGGCCCACCAGGCCACCGTCACCCTCGACGCCCCGGACACCGCGGCCGCCGGTACGGCCTACCCGGTCACCGCGATCTTCGCGGTGCCGGCCGGAGCACCGACGGCCAGCACGGTCCAGCTGGGACTGACCCTGCCCAGCGGCTGGACGGCCCAGCCGTCCGGTCCGGTCAGCGCGAAGAAGGTCGCCGCCGGAAGCTCGCTCAGCGGCAGCTGGACGGTCACCTCGCCGACGGGCACCCTGCCCGCGTTCTCACAGCTCACGGGGGTGGCCGAGTACCGCCAGCAGGGCCGGTCCCAGCAGCTCGCCGACGTCAGGAACGTGCGTGCGGTGCCGGTGGCCCCCACCGCCGACACCGAGGTCAGCGCGCTGCCGTTCTTCACCTCCTCGAACGGCTGGGGACCGGTGGAACGCAACACCAGCAACGGTGAGCAGGCCGCCGGGGACGGGAAGCCGATCACCATCGGCGGCCAGGTCTACGCCTACGGGCTGGGCACCAACGCGGTCAGCGACGTCGGGATCTACCTCGGCGGCCACTGCACCCGCTTCACCGCCACGGTCGGCGTCGACGCCGAGGCCGGCAGCGCGGGGACGGTCACCTTCAGTGTTCTGGCCGACGGCCGCAACCTGGTGACCACCCCGGTGCTCAAGGGGGGCGGCTCGACGGTCTCCATCGACGTCGACACCACCGGCGCCCAACTGCTCGACCTGGTGGTCGGCGACGGCGGGGACGGCAACGGCAACGACCACGGCGACTGGGCCGATGCCAAGGTCGCCTGCAGCTGACCTGAGCAGGTCAGAAGCGCGAATGCGGGGAGGCGGGCGACCGGTCACCCGCCACCCCGCACGCAGGGCCCGAGGCACTGGTGCGAAGATCACATCCGGCCGGTTAGAGTCATCTGTATGTATGCCTGGCCCGCCACCGACGTCCCCGTGCTCCCCGGTCAGGGGAGCCCCCTGCGTATCTTCGACACCTCCGCAGCCGGTGTGCGGACCTCAGAGCCGGGCCCGACCGCCCGGCTCTACGTCTGTGGGATCACGCCGTACGACGCCACCCACCTCGGCCACGCGGCCACCTACAATGCCTTCGACCTGATCCAGCGGGTCTGGCGGGACGCCGGCCACGACGTGGTGTACGTCCAGAACGTCACCGACGTCGACGACCCGCTGCTGGAGCGCGCCATCGCCACCGGCCAGGACTGGACCGAGCTCGCCGAGCGCGAGACCGCGCTGTTCCGTGAGGACATGACGGCTCTGCGGATGCTGCCCCCCGCGCACTACATCGGCGCGGTCGAGGCCATCCCGTCCATCGTCCCGCTGATCAAGGACCTGCTGGACTCCGGCGCGGCCTACCGCCTCGACGGCGACATCTACTTCTCGGTCGAGTCCGACCCGCACTTCGGCGAGGTCTCCCGGCTGGACGAGGCGCAGATGCTGCGCTTCTTCGCCGAGCGCGGCGGCGACCCGGACCGCCCGGGCAAGAAGCACCCGCTGGACCCCATGCTGTGGCTCGCGGCCCGGCCCGACGAGCCCGCCTGGGACACCGAGATCGGTCACGGACGGCCCGGCTGGCACATCGAGTGCGTGGCCATCGCGCTGCAGTACCTCGGCATGGAGTTCGACATCCAGGGCGGCGGCAGCGACCTCGCCTTCCCGCACCACGAGATGGGCGCCTCGCACGCCCAGGTACTGACCAAGTCGCACCCCTTCGCCCGCGCCTACGTCCACGCCGGCATGGTGGGTCTGCACGGCGAGAAGATGTCCAAGTCGCGCGGCAACCTGGTGTTCGTCTCCCAGCTGCGCCGGGACGGGGTGGATCCCGCCGCGATCCGGCTGGCGCTGCTGGCGCACCACTACCGCTCCGACTGGGAGTGGACCGACAGCGACCTGCTGCGCGCCCAGGACCGGCTGGCCCGCTGGCGCGCCGCGGTCTCCCGCCCCGACGGCCCCGACGCCGCGGCCACCCTGGCCGAGGTCCGCGAGGCCCTGGCCGACGACCTGAACTCGCCGCGCGCCCTGGCCGTGATCGACGCCTGGGCCGCCAAGCAGGACGCCGCGGGCGGCGACGACACCGGAGCCCCGGGTGTGGTGTCCAGGACCGTGGACGCACTGCTGGGCGTGGCGCTCTGAGGGATCTCCGGGCCGCTTTCGGCTGCGGACCGTAGTCGGTTTGTCGCGCAGTTCCCCGCGCCCCTATGGGGTTGCAAGTTCCCCACTGTGGGCAAGTTGCAGCCACCTGGGGGCGCGGGGAACTGCGCGACAAGCCCGCTACGGTCCGCAGCCGGGCCCCTTCAGAACCCCTCGCTCCGGGAGGGCGCGGGATACGTCCGCCCCTTCCAGGCCGCGCCGCGTCCGCGCCAGTGCTGGACCGCCGAGTCCACGGTCATCAGCAGATACAGCAGCGCCGTGAACGGCAGCAGCAGCGCGGCGAGCGGCGGCTGCCGGTAGTAGCGCAGCATGGGGACGTAGGTGCAGGCCATCAGTACCCAGGCCGCGCCGGACACCGAGGCCACGCGCGAATCCCCGGTCGTCAGCCCGACCACGGTCAGCACCGGCGGCACCAGGTAGACCAGGGAGAGCCCCAGCACCGTTCCGATCAGCAGCAGCACCGAGTGCCGCAGCTGGGCGTAGGCGCTGCGCGAGACCATCCGCCACAGCTGCCCGAACTCCGGGTACGGGCGGACGCTGTCCACCTGGTCGCCCAGCCCCAGCCAGGTCCGGCCGCCGCCGCGCTTCACCGCCTTCGCCAGGTTCACGTCGTCGATCACCGCGCCCCTGATCGCGGCGACCCCGCCGGCCCGCTCCAGCGCCTCACGCCGCACCAGCGTGCAGCCGCCGGCCGCGGCCGCGGTGCGCGACCCGGGCCGGTTGCTCCACCGGAACGGGTACAGCTGGGCGAAGAAGTAGACGAACGCCGGGACGATCAGCCGCTCCCAGCGGGTCTCGGTGCGCAGCCGGGCCATCTGCGAGACCAGGTCGTACGCGCCCCCGGTCGGCCCCTCGGCCGCGGCCACCAGGCTGTCCAGGGAGGCCGGCGCATGCGCGATGTCGGCATCCGTCAGCAGCAGGTACTCCACGTCCCCGGCCAGCTCGACGCCGTGCCGCAGCGCCCACAGCTTCCCGGTCCAGCCCTGCGGCGGCTCACCGGGGGAGGTGACGGTCAGCGGCAGCGAGCCGGGCGCCTCGGCGAGCTTGCGGGCCAGCTCGCCGGTGCCGTCCGTGCTGCCGTCGTCGACGAGGATCACCCGCGCGGTCCCCGGGTACTGCTGTGCCAGCAGCGACGGCAGGCTCAGCGGCAGCACCTCGGCCTCGTCCCGGGCCGGCACCACGATGGCCACCTCGGGCCGGGCCGCCGTCTCCGGGCGCGGCGGTAGCCGCACATCGGTGTGCCAGAAGCCGCCCTGACCGAAGGTCAGCCACAGCCAGGCCAGCAGAGACGCCACGGACACCCACATCAGCACGGTCACCTGCGCGAGTATGCCGCACCGCCCGGCTCGCACAGCGGCGACCGGTCATCCACTAAGGTCGAGTCCTATGAAGATCGCACTCATCGACTCCGGTCTGGGCCTGCTCAGCGCCGCCGCCGCGCTGCGGGGGCTGCGTCCGGACGCGGACCTGGTGCTGTCCACGGACCCGGACGGGATGCCCTGGGGGCCGCGTACCCCTGCCGGTATCACCGAGCACGCGCTGGCCTGCGCCCGCGCGGCGGCCGAGCTGCAGCCGGACGCGCTGATCGTCGCCTGCAACACGGCCTCGGTGCACGCGCTGGAGGCGATCAGGGCGGAGCTGGAGCCGGACATCCCGGTCATCGGCACCGTCCCGGCGATCAAGCCCGCGGCGGCGGCCGGCGGGCCGGTCGCGATCTGGGCCACCCCGGCGACCACCGGGAGCGCCTACCAGCGCGGTCTGATCAGGGACTTCGCGGCGGGCGTCGAGGTCGCCGAGATCCCCTGCCCGGGTCTGGCCGAGGCCGTGGAGCGGGCCGACGCCGACGCCGTGGCGCAGGCCGTGGCAGCGGCAGCCGCGCTGACCCCGCTCGGCACCCGGTCCCTGGTCCTCGGCTGCACCCACTACGAACTCCTGGACGACCTGATCCGCGCGGCCGTCCCGGGCCCGACCTTCTTCGGCTCCGCCCCGGCCGTAGCCGGCCAGGCCCTCCGCCGCGCCGCCCCGGCCGCCGTCGCCACCCGGGGCAACGGCACCCTCCTGGTCCTCCGCACCGGCCGCAAGGAAGAACTCCCCCCGGAAGCTCTCACCTACCCAGAGGGCCGCGCCCTTTAAGGCGCCGCAGGCGCCGTTAGGGGCGCGGGGAACTGCGCGCCCAGCCCCGAACTGAGCCGCACGCACCGCTAAACAGCAACCGCCCCCCGCAGCCGCCTAAGCCCCGGAGTCCACCCCGCCAGCACACTGTCAAAGATCCCCCGCGACGTCCCGGAATCCACCCCGAGCCGGCTGATCCTCAGCGGATCCGGCCGAACGGCCCCCACCGCCCGCAGGTCGAACAGCTGATCGTCGCCGAGGAACGCACTGCGGTACCCGTACCCCCGCAGCAGCGCCTCCGCGCGCCCATCGGCCACCCCGTGCGGATGCGCGAACGCACTCGGCTCCTCGCCGAGCAGCTCCGTCAGGATCCGGTGTCCGCCGACCACCTCCTCGCGGACGACGTAGTCGTCGCACCGGTCCAGCCGGGCGTGCCCGAGCGAGTGGTTGCCGATCACGATCCCGCCGTCGCGCAGCGCCCGCAGGTCGTCCGCCGTCAGCTGCGCGCGGCCGGGGACGGCCCGACGGGCCGTCACCCGCAGCTCCTCCAGGCAGCTGCGCCGGTCCGGGTCGGGCAGCGCCGCCATCGCGGCGACCGCGCCGGTGGGGCTGCGGCCCGGCAGCCGGCGGCTGTAGCCGCCCTCCTCGATGAGCAGCCGCGCCTCGTCCCACCAGTAGGGGCGCTCGCTGCCGACCAGTCCGGCGACGACGAAGGCCACCGCGGGGACCCGGCGCGCGGCCAGTACCGGCAGTGCCGTGGTGGCCGCGCTGCGGTGCCCGTGCTCGAAGGTGAGCAGCACCGCGTGCGGCGGCAGCGGCCGACCCCCGGCCAGGGTGTCCTGGACCTGGGTCAGTGAGACCGGGCTGGCGGTCCGCAGCAGCCGCTCCACCTGGGCCCGGAACGATCCGGGGTCGTCGAGTTCGCGGAAGGTCAGCACGGCGAGGCGCCGCGCCGAGCGCCCACGGGACCGATCCGCGCCCTGGCGGCTCTGACGCTCGACCGACCTGGGCAGGATGGTGAGGTTCGGCTCTCGCACGGACTTCCCTTCCGTCGCGCCGAGCTGCACCGGAGAGGGATGGCCGGTGCGGCTATGTCACCCAACGTATGGAAGACCCACACCCTGGGGTGAAGGTTGTACGCTGGCCGGAACAAGTTTCCGGCGGATTTCCGGCGACAATAGCCGCATGACCGTCGAAGCCCAGCCAACCGATCCCCGCCCGGTCGAACGCCGGGTGGACCTCGGCACTGCGCGGCTGCTCCCCGACCTGGACCGGCCCAGGGGCTGGCTGCTCACCATGGACGACGCGCCGCAGTCCTACGTCGACCTGGACAACCCGCTGCACCTGGAGTTCGAGTATGTGCAGCGGCTCGCCCACGCCGCCGACCTGGCCGCGCCGCCGGGACGGCCGCTGGACGCGCTGCACCTCGGCGGCGGGGCGCTCACCCTGCCCCGCTATCTGGCGGCGACCCGTCCCGGTTCGCGCCAGCGGGTGGTCGAGCTGGACGCGGCGCTGATCGCCCTGGTGCGCGAGCACCTGCCCTGGACGCCGGCCCGCGGCGGCGCCGAGGTCCGGATCGAGGTCCAGGCCGCGGACGCCCGCGCCGCCCTGGCCGCGAGCCCGGACGGCTGTGCGGATCTGCTGGTCGCCGACGTGTTCGGCGGCTCGCGCATCCCGGCGCACCTCACCTCGGTGGAGTTCCTCCGGGAGGCGGCGCGGGTGCTGCGCGCGGACGGCCTCTACGCCGCGAACCTCGCCGACGGCTCGCCGCTGGACTTCGCCCGCTCCCAGCTGGCGACCGTCGCCGAGGTGTTCCCCGAGGTGTGCCTGGTCGCCGAGCCCTCGGTGCTGCGCGGGCGCCGCTACGGCAATCTGGTGATCCTGGCCGGCCGGCAGCCGTTCCCGGTCGCCGACCTGGCCCGCCGTACCGCGGCGGACGCCTTCCCGGCCCGAGTGGTCCACGGCGACCGGCTCGACCTGCTCCGGGGGGACGCGCGACCGGTCACCGACGCGACAGCGACGCCCTCCCCGGCCCCGCCGGACGGAGCCTTCAGCCTGGGCTCCTGACGGTCCGACGGACTTACGCGCTGACGACCCGACGGCCTACTCGCCGACCAGAGCCAGCGCGAACCCGTCGTACCCCTTGCCGCCCACCGTCTGCAGCACGGTGCCCCGGAGCCGCGGTTCCGCGGCGATCAGCTCCACCGCCTCCTGGGATCCCCTGATCTCCGGCTGCTCCGACCCGACGTCCGCGAGATGGCCGTCGCGCACCACGTTGTCGACGATGATCAGGGTCCCCGGGCGGCCCAGCTCCAGCGCCCAGCGTACGTAGTTGCCGCTGTTGACCTTGTCGGCGTCGATGAAGACCAGGTCGAATGGGGCCGACCGCTCCTGCTGCAGCAGCGGCAGGCTGTCCAGCGCCGGGCCGACGCGCACCTCGACCCGGTCCGCGAGACCGGCCGCCGCGATGTTGCCCCGGGCCACCTCGGCATGCCTGGGGTCGAACTCCAGCGTCACCAGCCGCCCGTCCTGCGGCAGGGCCCGGGCCAGGCAGATCGTGGAGTAGCCCCCCAGGGTGCCGATCTCCAGGATCCGGCGTGCCCCCACCAGCCGCGCCAGCAGACTGAGGAACTCGCCCTGCGACGCGGACACGGCGATCCGCGGCAGCCCGGCGGCGTCGCTCGCCTTGAGCGCGGCGTCCAGCACCGGGTCACCGAGCCCCAGGGTCCGGTCGATGTAGCTGTCGACATGTCGCCATGTCTGCTCGTCCGTCGCGCCCGCGTTCATGCTGCTGCCTTCCGATCCCACCGCTGACCTGCCGTCCGATCGTCAACCTACCCGCCGCGGCGGGCCCCTACCATGGACGACATGCGCCTCATAGGAGAGATCGACCCTGCCCGCCCGCTGCTCGTCGTGGCCGTCGCGGAGGAGGCGGCGCACCTGGACGGGGGGCTGCCGGTGCTGCTGACCGGCATGGGCAAGGTGAATGCGAGCGTCGCGCTGGCGACCGTGCTCGCCCGGGGGCCGCTGCCCGCCGCCGTGGTCAACCTCGGGACGGCGGGGGCCCTGCGACCGGGTCTGGAGGGGACGCATGAGATCGGCGAGGTGATCCAGCACGACCTGGACACCGAGGTGCTGCGCACGCTCACCGGCGCGACCTTCGGCCCCCCGCTGACCCTGGACGCAGCCGGACCGTCCCGTCCGGTGCTGGCCACCGGCGACCTGTTCGTCGCCGAGGAGTCGGCCCGGCAGCGGCTCGCCGAACGGGCCGATCTGGTCGACATGGAGGGCTACGCGGTGGCGAGCGCGGCGCTGGCGGCCGGCGTCCCGGTCCGGGTGGTCAAGCATGTCAGCGACGAGGCCGGTGAAGGCGCGGCGCGCACCTGGCGCGAGTCCGTGGACGGCTGCGCCCAGGCCCTGGGGCTCTGGGCGCGCGACAACCTCTGACCCTGACGGCAACGGCGACGGCAACGGCGCCTACGGCTCGGCCAGCGGCCGGGCCGTGGCCATGCCGACCAGCAGGCCGGCGCCCGCGGTGATGCCGGGGAAGCTGAGCACCGGGCTGATCGCCGCCTCCGCCGCCAGCGCGGTGAGCGCCCCGGCGGCGGTCAGCGCCGCCGGGGTGGAGCCCGGCGAGCGGCGCAGGGTCCACATCATCCAGCCGTAGGACGCGGCCAGCAGGCACAGTCCGGGCACGCCCTGCTCCGCCGCGACCTCCAGCGCCGCCGAGGAGGCGCCGCCGGGGGTGGAGAAGTCCTGTGCGGCGGGGCTCAGTTCGGCGAACCGCCCGGGGCCGACGCCGCGCAGCGGGGCCCTTCCGGCCTCCTGGACCGCGTCGTGCCACAGCGCCGCCCGCTGCTGGGAGACCGGCAGTCCGCCGCTGCTCGCCGTCGGATCGGTGCCCGAGCGGGCCAGCAGCAGCGGGGCGGCGCCGGCCAGCACCGCGCACAGCCCCAACAGCAGCAGCGCGGGCAGCCGCCGCCTGGCCGTCCGCACCGCGACGGCCAGGATCAGGGTCCCGAGGCAGGCGAGGACCGCAGCTGTCGAGCCGGCCGTCACGGCCTCGGCGGTCAGCGCGCAGGCGATCAGGGCGAGGGCGAACGCCGGACGGAGGAGACGGCGCGCGTGGCGCGGCGTCCCGGCTGGTGCGGATCCCGCTGCCGGTGGTGTTCTGGCCGACTGCGCCGCGCAGCATGCGGCGCCGACGGCGAGGGCGATGAGCGCGCCGTTGGCGTCGGCGTTGTGCAGCGGGGGAGCGGCGGGGTCGCCGGACAGTCCGCCCGGCGCGACCAGCGCCAGCACGCCCACCGCGAGGGCGATCACGGCGGGCGAGCCGACGGCTGCGACGGCGCCGGCGATGCGTCCGGCCGCATATCCGGCGGCGACGGCCAGCAGCCCGAGCAGGACTCCCTCGGGATGGGCGTCGCGTCCGCTGGCGGTGTAGAGCGACCAGCTCGCGCAGCCGGTGAGCAGCAGTCCGCCGATCACGTCCACGGCTGTGTCGGAGGCGGCGCCCGACGGACCGTCAAGGTCGGGGGTGCCGATCGTCGATGTGCTCGCAGCCCCCATGCCGGCCCCCGTTTCCCGTCGATCCACGGTAGACCGGACCTGGCCGAATGACGCCCCTTCGCACAAATATTCGCTGGTCATGACAATGGCCGAAGGTGATCCGGCGGCCGGATAGGGTCGGGCCCATGCCCATACCAGAGTTTGTAAGCGAGCTGCGCAGCAAGGTCGGACAGTCACCGCTGTGGATGGCCGGGGTCACCGCCGTCGTCCTGGACGAGCAGCGGCGGGTGCTGCTGGGACGCCGTTCGGACACCGGCCGCTGGGCTCTGATCACCGGCATCATCGACCCGGGCGAGCAGCCCGCCGACGCGGCGGCGCGCGAGTGCCAGGAGGAGACCGGCGTGCACGCCGTTCCCGAGCGCCTGACCAGCGTGACGGTCTCTCCGCCGATCGTCCACGCCAACGGCGACCAGGCGCAGTACCTGGAACTGACCTTTCTCTGCCGTGCGGTGGGCGGCGAGGCGAGGGTGAATGACGACGAGTCAGTGGAGGTCGGCTGGTTCGATCCTGACGCCCTGCCGGAGGGCTTCGACGAGCGCGCACGGCAGCGGCTGCAGATTGCCCTCAGCGGGGCGGCGGAGGCGTACTTCAGCTTCGACGCGACGGCGGCCGAGTCCGCGGCGGCCGACGACCGGGCCGGTCAGAGCTTGCGCACCACATAGCAGTCCTCGGCCGACTCGATCACCGCGGACAGGTCACCGCCCGCCGAGGCGGTGGCCACCGCGGCGACCGCGCCCTCGACGAACGGGGCGTCAGCGAGCCGCACCGGGAAGGGCAGTCCGTGCGCCTCAGCGGCGGCGAGCACGCCCCGCACGGTGTCGACGGATGCGTCCAGGTCGACGATCACCGCGACGCCCATGCCCTGGTCGACCTCCCTGGCCGCTGCCGCCACCAGGGCCGGCCCGGTGCCGAGGCCGTCCTCGGGCATGCTCCCGGCCGTCGCGATCGGCGCGGGATCGCCGGTGCCCAGCAGTTCGGCCGCCATCGCCGCGACGGCCTCGGCCACGGCCCGGCTGTGCGACACCAGCACCACGCCGACCCGGTCCAGACCGGCCAGCGGCAGGACCCGCAGCGGCCTCGGTACGGTCTCCAGCCCGTGCGCCTCCTCTTCCGGAGCCGGATCCGGCCGCAGCGTCACTACCTGTGCCTCGCCACCCATGTCGCTGCTCCTCGGCTCCGTGCTGATTCCGCCAGGCTAGGACGTGGAGGCCGCCGAACCGGCGCGGCGCGCGGCGGTGCGGTCGTCGGGCCGGTCGGGTCCTCGGGCTGCGCCCTTGATCGCCGCACAGTTGAGCTGAAAGGGTCGGCCCATGCGCTACATCATCATCGGAGCGGGTGCGGTCGGCGGAGCCATCGGCGGACGGCTGTTCGAGGGCGGGCGTGAGGTCGTGCTGGTCGCACGGGGTGCGCACTACCGCGCCCTCGCCGAGCAGGGGCTGACGCTGATGACACTGGACGGCACCGTGGTGCTGCCGGTGCCGTCAGCCGACCGCCCCGAGGGTGTGCGGCTGCGGCCGGACGACGTGCTGGTGCTCGCCGTCAAGAGCCAGGACACCCAGGCCGCGCTGGATGCCTGGGCGGACCGCCCGGTGGCGGGCGGCGGGACCGCGGCGGAACTGCTGCCGCTGGTCTGCGCGCAGAACGCGGTCGAGAACGAACGGCTGGCGCTGCGCCGCTTCCGCCGGGTCTACGGGATGTGCGTCTGGCTGCCGGCCACGCATCTGGAGCCGGGCCTGATCGGGGCCGAGTGCTCCCCGCTCACCGGCATCCTGCACCTCGGCCGCTATCCGCACGGCGCCGACGACACCGCCCGGAGCATCGCTGCGGACCTGGAGGCGTGCAGGTTCCTGGCGCCGGTCTCCGAGGACGTGATGCGCTGGAAGTACGGAAAGCTGATCGGCAATCTCTCCAACGCGCTGGAGGCGGTCACCGGACCGATCGAGAGCGCCCAGGCGCTGGAACTGCACCACGCCGCCGGGGCCGAGGGGACGCGGGTGCTCGACGCCGCCGGGATCGGCTACTCCACCGACCAGGAGCGGGCCGAGGTGGTCGGCGACCGGCTGCGGTACCGGCCCGTCCCCGGGGTGAACCGCGGGGGCGGCTCCTCCTGGCAGAGCCTGGCCCGGGGCGCCGGCAGCATCGAGGCCGACTACCTCAACGGGGAGATCGTGCTGCTCGGACGGATCCACGGCCTGGCCACGCCGGTGAACAGCGTGCTGCAACGGCTGGCCGACCGGGACGCCAGGCTGGGACGGGGACCCGGTTCGACGACCCCGGCCGAACTCGCCGCACTGATCGCCAAGGAGAGCTGACGGACCGTCAATCCAGGTCGGCGGCACGCCTTCCCTTATTCTAGAACGTGTTCTAGCGTGGCGCCCGGCGGACGCGACTGCCGCTTCCACGGCGTTGCCGCCGTGCCGACCCGAGGGGATCGCCATGCACCTCGCCCACACGCCGGAGCAGCAGCGGCTGCGCAGCGAACTGCGCACCTACTTCGCCGAGTTGATGCCGCCCGAGGCGCACGGGCGGCTGAACGACCCGAAGGCGCAGAAGCGCTTCTACCGTGAGGTCAACCGCCGCCTGGGCGCGGACCGCTGGCTCGGCGTCGGCTGGCCGGTCGAGTACGGCGGGCGCGGGATGAGCCCGGTCGACCAGTTCGTCTTCTTCGACGAGGCGGCGCAGGCCGGCGTCCCGCTGCCGATCATGGCGCTGAACACGGTCGGTCCCTCGATCATGAAGTTCGGCACCGACGCGCAGAAGGAGTACTTCCTGCCGCGGATCCTGGCCGGTGAACTGGACATCGCCATCGGCTACTCCGAGCCGGACGCGGGCACCGACCTCGCCGCCCTCAGGACCCGTGCCGTGCGCGAAGGCGACCACTACGTCGTCAACGGCCAGAAGATCTGGACCACCAACGGCGACACCGCCGACTGGGTCTGGCTCGCGGTCCGCACCGACCCGAACGCCCCGGCGCACAAGGGCATCAGCATCCTGCTGGTCGACACCACCGACCCCGGCTACTCCACCACCGTCATCCGCACCCTGGCCGGGCACGACACCACCGCCAGCTACTACCAGGACCTCAGGGTCCCGGTCGGCAACCTCGTGGGCGCCGAGAACCAGGGCTGGCGGCTGATCACCAACCAGCTGAACCACGAGCGGGTCACCCTCGCCGCCCACGCCACCATGGCCAACCGCGCCCTCGCCGAGGTGCAGCAGTGGGCCAGGGAGACCGAACTCGGCGACGGCAGGCGGGTCATCGACCTGCCCTGGGTGCGCCAGCGGCTGGCCCGCACGCACACCCGCCTGGACGCCGTGAAACTGCTCAACTGGCAGATGGTGGACGCCCTCCAGCGCAACGCGCTGACCCCGCAGGACGCCTCCGCGGTCAAGGTCTACGGCAGCGAGGCCCGCCGCGACGCCTACTCCTGGCTGATGGAGGTCGTCGGCGCGGCCGGCTCGCTCAAGGAGGGCTCGGCCGGCTCTATCCTCCAGGGCAACCTGGAACGCGGCTACCGAAGCGCCGTCATCTTCACCTTCGGCGGCGGCAACAACGAGATCCAGCGCGAGATCATCTCCTGGATCGGCCTGGGGATGCCCCGGGTCCGCCGCTGAAGTGCGGCCGGCGCGCGGTTTGCCATGATGGGGGCCTCCTCTCTGATCGGAAGGGCTGTCGCATGGACCTCCAGCTTGCCGGTAAGCGCGCCGTGGTCACCGGCGCCAGCAGGGGTATCGGCTTCGCCGTCGCACAGGCGCTGGCCGCCGAGGGCGCGGATGTCGTGCTTGCGGCCAGGGGCAGGGAAGCGCTGGAGGAGGCGGCCGGGCGCATCGCCGGGACGGGCGGCGGCCGGGCGCTGGCCGTGGTCACCGACACCACCGACGACGATTCGGTGCGGGAGCTGGTCCGCCGTGCCGAGGAGGCGTTCGGGGGAGTGGACATCCTGGTCAACGCGGCTGCGACGCCGGCCAGCGCGACCGGCGCCCCGCCGGCGCTGGCGGACCTTGAGGACGACGGTCTCCGCCGCGAGATCGAGACCAAGGTGCTCGGCTATCTGCGCTGCGCGCGGGCCGCGGCACCGCTGATGGTCGCGCAGGGGTGGGGCCGCATCGTCAGTGTGAGCGGACTCAACGCCCGGCAGGCCGGAAACCTGGTCGGTTCGGTCCGCAATGTCGCGGTGGCGGCCATGACCAAGAACCTGGCCGACGAACTGGGCCCCCGGGGCGTCAATGTGACGGTCGTTCACCCCGGGACGACGCTCACCGAAGCCAGTCCCGCCAAGTTCGCCGCGATGGCCGCGGCGGCGGGGATCACTGAGGAGGAGCTCGTCCGGCGGCTTGAGTCGACGGTGAGCATCGGCCGCCTGGTCACCGCCGCGGAGGTGGCGAGCATCGTCGCCTTCCTGTGCTCTCCGCTGAGCGTGGCGATCAACGGGGACGCCATCGCCGTCGGCGGGGGCGCCCGGGGAGCCATCCACTACTGAGCCGCAAGCCTTTCAGTCCGTCAGCCCCAGCTGGCCGGCTGCCCGGATCGCCAGCCAGACCTCGGCGAAGGCCTCGGTGGAAGCCAGGTCGCGGCCGGTCAGCGCGCCGAAGCGGCGCAGCCGGTAGGCCAGGGTGTTGGGGTGGACGTGCAGGGCCTCGGCTGCGGCGTCGGTGCGCCGGTCCCGTTCCATCCAGGTGCGCACCGAGATCAGCAACTGGCCCGCGTGCGCGGCGTCGTAGCGCAGCACCTCGCCCAGTACGTGCTCGACCAGGGCGTTCAGCACCGCCGGGTCGTCCGGCAGCCAGCGTCCGGTGGTGTCGTTGCCGTAGCGGACCAGTGGCCGGCCGGACTCGACGGCTTTGGACACCGCCCACAGCGCCTCACGCTCAGCCACCCGCAGCGACTCGCCCGGAGGGAAGGACCGGCTCATCCCGGCAGCGACGCCCGGGATCCCGGCCACCGCGGCCCCCAGCTCGGGCGTCCCCAGCAGATAGCGCTCCTCGCCCCGGTTGAGCAGCAGGTACGGCAGTTCGTCCAGGGCCCGCAGCAGGTCGTCCTCACGGACCGAGCGCAGCACCAGCAGGACCGTGTCGTCGTCGCCCTCGATCGACAGCCGCTGCAGCCGCCGTCGGGCCGTCGCCGGGTCCAGCACGTCCTGGAGCAGCTCGGCCAGGGTCTCCGCGCCCTCGCGGCGCAGGGTCTCCCGCTCCTGTCGGACCATCGCCAGCTGCAGGGCGGCCACCGTGGCGATGTGCTGGACCACGGCAAGACCGGCCGGGCGGGCGCCCTTGCGCTCGAAGGCGACCAGGAATCCCGCCGTGCCGCCGGGCGCGAGCACCGGCAGGGCGAAGCCGCCGGGGATGGTCGGCGGGGCGTCCACCGAGTCGGGCAGCACCGCCGGGTCGGGCACCGGCACGCCGGGCAGCAGCGGACGGCCCTGTGGGGTGCACAGGAACACCTGGTAGCCGGAGAGCTGCTCCAGCCGGCGGAACAGCTCGGCCGTCTCCAGGCCCTCGGTCGCCAGCCAGCGCAGCGCGCCGAAGACCTGCAGCTGGGCGCCGAGCCGCTGCCCCGCGCCCTCCTGCACGGCGGCGGCGACCTCCTGCGCCACCGCGATGAAGGGGACCGCGAGCGGCACCTCCAGCAGCGGGAACCCGCGCTCCTCGGCCGCCTGCAGGAACGCCCGGTGCAGCGGCGGCACGTGCAGCTGGGCCGAGAGCGCCAGCCCGGACACCCCGGCGTCGTCCAGACGCTCCAGATAGGCCCGCTGACGTGCGGCGGAGCGGGGGACGGCGAGCCCGGTCGTCATGATCACCTCGGCCCCCAGCAGCCAGGGCGTGGGGTCCTCCATCTCGCTCACATGGGCCCAGGAGACCGACCGCCGCAGCCCGGCGGCGCCTGCCAGCACGCGCAGCTGGAGCGCGGGGGAGGAGAGCAGGTCCTCGACGGTCAGTTTGTGGTCAGTCACAAAACTGACCCTACTACTTCATGCCAGGGACAATTGCTAGCCGCATTCCGGCCACCGCACACTGAGGGCCACCCCGAACCGAACCACCTCACACTCGTAGGGACCGGCCCATGACCGACCACCCCCTGGGACCCGTCGACTCCTCGCGCGTCCCGCGCTTCGCCGGTCCCGCCACCTTCGCGCGGCTGCCGCGGCTCGACCAGGTCGAGCACTGCGACGTCGCCGTCGTGGGGGTGCCGTTCGACAGCGGGGTCTCCTACCGGCCCGGCGCCCGCTTCGGCCCCACCGCGGTGCGCGAGGGCAGCCGGCTGCTCCGGCCGTACCACCCGGGCCTGGACGTGTCGCCGTTCGCCACCCAGCAGGTCGCGGACGCGGGCGACATCGCCTGCAACCCGTTCAACATCGGCGAGGCCGTCGAGACCATCGAGCACGCCGCCGGGGAACTCCAGGACGCCGGCGCCCGGCTGGTCACCATCGGCGGCGACCACACCATCGCGCTCCCGCTGCTGCGCAGCGTCGCCCGCCGCCACGGCCCGGTCGCGCTGCTGCACTTCGACGCGCACCTGGACACCTGGGACACCTACTTCGGCGCCGAGTACACCCACGGCACCCCGTTCCGCCGCGCGGTGGAGGAGGGGATCCTGGACACCGAGGCGATCAGCCACGTCGGCACCCGGGGTCCGCTCTACGGCAAGCGCGACCTGGAGGACGACCGCCGCCTCGGCTTCGGCATCGTGACCTCCGCCGACGTGATGCGCCGTGGCGTGGACGAGACGGTGGACGCGCTGCGGCAGCGGATCGGCGACCGGCCGCTCTATGTCTCCATCGACATCGACGTGCTGGACCCGGCCCACGCCCCGGGCACCGGCACCCCCGAGGCCGGCGGCCTGACCAGCCGTGAGCTGCTGGAGATCCTGCGCGGCCTGGCCGGCGCCAACCTGGTCGGCGCGGACGTGGTCGAGGTCGCCCCCGCGTACGACCACGCCGAGATCACCTCGGTGGCGGCCTCCCATGTCGCCTACGACCTGGTGAGCCTGATGGCGCTGGGCGGCAAGGCATGAGCGCCGCCGAGAACGGCGGTGCTGCCGCTGAGGTACGGGCCGCTGAGGTGCAGGCCGCCGCCGACGCGCTGGTGGCCGCCTTCGCCGGGAACCGCCTGGACGACTACTTCGGCTCCTTCACCCCCGAAGCCACCTTCCTCTTCCCCACCACGCCGCAGCGGCTGGCCTCGCTCGCCGAGTACCGCGAGCTGTGGCGCACCTGGGTCGAGCAGGACGGCTTCCACGTACTGGCCTGCGCCTCCACCCAGCCGCTGGTCCAGGTCTTCGGCGAAACGGCGGTTTTCAGCCACCACGTCGAGACCCTCATCGCCACCCACGCGGGCGAGGAACGCGTGCACGAACGGGAGACCATCGTCTTCCACCTCCGGGCCGGTCGCTGGCTCGCCGTGCACGAGCACCTCTCCGCAGCGGCCTGAGGCCGTACGAGCACATCCCCCAGTGTTGACCAACAGGAGGCGCCGACCATGGCGGAAGCAACGAGCACACTGAACCAGCCGGACTCCAGACCCGTCGCCGCGCTGGGCGTCGAGGTCCGGTCGATCGACTGGGTCCCCGACGCCGAGCGGCACGGCAAGGTCTGGCACCAGGCGCCGCTGTGGTTCCTCGGCAACTTCCAGTACTTCACCATCGCGCTGGGCTTCATCGGCCCCTCGCTCGGGCTGCCGCTCGGTCAGACCATCCTCGCGGGGGTGCTCGGCATCGCCGTGGGCACGCTGTTCATGGCCTTCCACGCCTCGCAGGGGCCGGCCCTGGGCCTGCCGCAGATGATCCAGTCGCGGGCCCAGTTCGGCTACCGCGGCGTGGTCCTGGTCCTGATCGGCACCCTCTTCACCTATCTGGGCTTCAACGTCGCCGACCAGGTGCTGCTGTCGGAAGGACTGAACGGGGTCTTCGGCTGGAGCAAGGGCTTGGTGGCCGCGGCCACCGCGGTGCTGGCGATCCTGCTCGCGATCTACGGACACGACTGGGTGCACCGCGCGTTCCGCTGGCTGCTGTACATCTCGCTGCCGCTGATGCTGCTGGTCACGGCGGGGGTGCTGACCGGACACGCCGGCGGCCACACGTCCAGCACCCACCTGGCCTTCACCTGGGCCGCCTTCTTCGCCCAGTTCTCCGCAGCGGCCGCGTACAACATCACCTACGCCCCCTACGTCTCGGACTACTCCCGCTACCTGCCGCGGACCACCTCGGCCAAGTCGCTGATCCTCTCGGTCTTCTTCGGCGCCTCCGGCTCTGCGGTCTGGCTGATCGCGCTGGGCGCCTGGCTGGCGATCAGGCTCGGGGCCAGCGACGGGCTGGTCGGCCTGCGCGACGCCGGAGACCACTTCATCCCGGGGCTGGGCGCTGCCGCCGCGGTGCTCTCCGCGCTGAGCCTGATCGCCACCATGGGCATGAACGCCTACGGCGGCATGCTGACCGTGCTGACCGGCATCGACTCCTTCCGCCCGATCAAGCCCACCCGCAGGGCCCGGGTCGTCACCATCCTGGGCCTGGCCGCGGTCTGGTACCTGGTCGGCACGCTCATCTCGTCGAACGCGGTGTCCACGGTCTTCACCGCGCTGACCCTGATGCTGTACCTGCTGGTGCCGTGGACGGCGACCAACCTGGTGGACTTCTTCGTGGTCCGCCGCGGCCACTACGCCATCGCCGACCTGTTCACCCCCTCCGGGATCTACGGCGCCTGGGCCTGGCGCGGGCTCACCGCGTACGCGATCGGCTTCGCGGCCGAGATCCCCTTCATGGTCCTTCCTGACCTGGGCGGCTGGCACTACACCGGACCGGTCGCCCAGCAGCTCGCCGGAACCGACATCGCCTGGGTGGTCGGGCTGGCGGTTTCCGCCCTGGCCTACCTGGTGGTCGCCCGCTCGCTGGACCGGGAGGGGGAGAGCGCGGCCATGGCGCTGAGCGAGGAGGAGCTGGCCGGCGGCTGAGGCGCTCGCGCCGTCGCAACGCCCGACCGCGGCGGGAGTCCGATCCGTCCGATCCGGACTCCCGCCGCGGTTCCGTCGTCGTTCCGCCGTGGGCGTCGTACCCGTCGTACCCGCGTCGCCGCCCCTGGTGTCCCGGCTGTCACCCTCTGGGTCCATACTTCCTGCGGAGTTAGGGTGTGGACTGCATAGGCAGGTGAGCGAGCGGGGGCGGGAGCGCGGTGAAGGAAGGAACCCTGATCCAGGGTCGCTACCGCCTCATCAGCCTGCTCGGGCGTGGAGGGATGGGGGAGGTCTGGCGCGGCGAGGACGAGGCGCTGGGCCGTCAGGTCGCCATCAAGTGCCTGCGCGCCGACGAGCCGCACCGCAACCCGCGCCAGGCCGAGCTGCTCCAGGAGCGCTTCCGCAGGGAGGCGCGGCTCGCCGCCGGACTGCAGCACCCCGGCATCACCGTGGTGCACGACTTCGGGCAGGACGAGGGCGTGCCCTACCTGGTCATGGAACTGCTGGACGGCAGCGACCTGGGCGCGGTGCTGGACGAGGCCCCGGGGCGGCAACTGCCGATCGACGAGGTGGTGTCGATCGCCCGGCAGATCGCCGCCGCCCTCGCCTACACCCATGCCCGCGACGTGATCCACCGCGACCTCAAGCCGGGCAACCTGGTCCGCTGCTCCGACGGCACCGTGAAGATCTGCGACTTCGGCATCGCTCGGCTCGGCTCGGGGCAGGCAGGCCTGACCGCCCGGCTCGGCGGCGGCGCCGTTCCGGTCGGCACGCCGTACTACATGTCGCCCGAGCAGATCGAGGGCTCGGACGTCGACCACCGCAGCGACCTCTACTCCTTCGGCTGCGTGCTGTACGAACTGCTGGTCGGAGCACCGCCGTTCGCGGTCGGCGACCCGCTGGTGATCCTGCTCGACCACCGCGACACCCCGCCCAGGCCGCCGCGCGAGCTGCGCCCGGAGATTCCCGAGAGCCTGCAGGCCGTCGTCCTGGACCTGCTCGCCAAGGAGCCCGAGCAGCGGCCCTCGGACGCGGACGAGGTGCTGCGCCGGCTGGCCCCCTCGTTGACCCGGCGGCCGGTGATGCCGTCGTGGGCCCTGGAGATGGGTCCCATCCCGGTGTCGCTGGCCCGCATCGTCCGCGAGCACCCGGCCGTGGTGGAACTGACCCGGCCCTGGTCCAGCGGCGGTCGCCGACAGATTAACTGACAGAGCGTCAGATAATCTCTTCCAGTCTGCGAACGGCTGCGCCATGCTGCCCCCATGAGGACGGAACTCAGCGAACGGCTCGGAATCGAGCACGCCATCTTCGGCTTCACGCCCTTCCCCGCCGTCGCGGCGGCCATCACCAGGGCCGGGGGCCTCGGTGTCCTCGGCGCGGTCCGCTACGGCGACGCGGAGGAGCTGGCCAAGGACCTCGACTGGATGGACGCCCATGTCGGTGGACTGCCCTACGGCGTGGACGTGGTCATGCCCGCCAAGAAGGTCGAGAACGTCACCGTCGCCGACGTCGAGGCGATGATCCCCGAAGGGCACCGCGCGTTCGTCCGGGAGACCCTGGCCCGCTACGGCGTCCCCGAACTCGCGGAGGGGGAACGGGCCGGCTGGCGGATCACCGGCTGGATGGAGGACGTCGCCCGCTCGCATGTGGACGTCGCCCTGGAGCACCCGATCAAGCTGCTCGCCAGCGCGCTCGGACATCCTCCGGCGGACGTCATCGCACAGGCCCACGCGGCGGGCGTGCTGGTCGCGGCGCTCGCGGGGAGCGCCCGCCACGCCCGGCACCACGCCGAGGCGGGCATCGACATCGTCGTCGCCCAGGGCCACGAGGCCGGCGGCCACACCGGCGAGATCGGCACCATGGTGCTGGTCCCCGAGATCGCCGCCGCCGTCGCACCCATCCCGGTGCTCGCGGCCGGCGGCATCGGCACCGGTGCCCAGGCGGCGGCCGGGCTCGCGCTGGGCGCGGAGGGAGTCTGGCTCGGCTCGATCTGGCTCACCGTCGCCGAGTCCGAGCTGCGCTCGCCCGTGCTCCGGGCCAAGCTCCTCGCGGCCGGCTCCGGCGACACCGTCCGCTCCCGCTCGCTGACCGGCAAGCCGGCCCGCCAGCTGCGCACCCAGTGGACCGACGCCTGGGAGCAGCGGGACAGCCCGGGAACCCTCCCGATGCCGCTGCAGGGACTGCTGGTCGCCGATGCGCTGAGCCGGATCCAGGGCTACGAGACACCGGAGCTCATCGGCACGCCGGTGGGCCAGATCGTGGGCCAGATGACCGAGGAACGTCCGGTCGCGGCGGTGATGGACGAGCTGACCCGGGGCTTCGAACGGGCCGTCGCCCGGCTCGACCGGATCGCCGGCCGCGTGGCGGACAGGGGGATGGGCATATGACCACCGCGCCGACATCTCCCGTGGGCTTCTGGGCCCAGGCCGCCGCCGACCCCGACCGGGAGGTGATGATCGCCCCCGACGGCGAGGCCTGGACGGCGGGTCGGCTGCTCGCTGCCGCCAACCGGCTGGTCCACGGACTGCGCGAGGCCGGACTCGACGCGGGCGACGCCTTCGCGGTCGTGCTGCCCAACGGCATCGAGCTGTTCACCGCCTACCTAGCCGCCACCCAGGCCGGCCTCTACCTCGTCCCGGTCAACCACCACCTGGTGGGCCCGGAGATCGCCTGGATCGTCTCCGACAGCGGCGCCAAGGTGCTCATCGCCCACGAGCGCTTCGCGGAGGCCGCGACGGCCGCCGCCGACGAGGCCGGGCTGCCCAAGGAGCGCCGCTACGCGGTCGGCGAACTGCCGGGCTTCCGCCCGTACTCCGACCTGCTGGAGGGGCAGTCCGCCGGGGAGCCGGAGGAGCGTACGGCGGGGTGGGTGATGAACTACACCTCGGGAACGACGGGACGTCCGCGCGGCATCCGCCGCCCGCTGCCGGGACGGCCGCCGGAGCAGACCGCGCTCGGGGGGTTCCTCGGCATCTTCGGCATCAGGCCGGCCGGCGGGAACGTGCACCTGGTCTGCTCCCCGCTCTACCACACGGCCGTGCTCCAGTTCGCCGCCGCGTCGCTGCACATCGGGCACACGGTGGTGCTGATGGACCGGTGGACGCCGGAGGAGATGCTGCGCCTGATCGACCGTCACCGGGTCACCCACACCCATATGGTGCCCACCCAGTTCCACCGCCTGCTCGCCCTGCCACCGGAGACCCGGGCCCGCTACGACGTCTCGTCCATGCGCCACGCCATCCACGGGGCGGCCCCCTGCCCCGACCACGTCAAGCGCGCGATGATCGAGTGGTGGGGCGAGAGCGTGGAGGAGTACTACGCGGCCAGCGAGGGCGGCGGCACCTTCGCCACCGCGAGGGACTGGCTGGAGCGTCCGGGCACGGTGGGCAAGCCCTGGCCGATCAGCGAGGTCGTGGTACTGGACGAGGACGGGAAGCCGGTTCCGGCGGGGGAGTTGGGAACCGTCTACATGAAGATGAGCACCGGCGGCTTCAGCTACCACAAGGACGAGGGCAAGACCCGGCAGAACCGTGTCGGCGACTTCTTCACCGTCGGCGATTTGGGGCTGTTGGACTCCGACGGCTATCTCTACCTGCGCGACCGCAAGATCGACATGATCATCTCGGGCGGCGTCAACATCTACCCCGCCGAGATCGAGTCGGCCCTGCTCTCCCACCCGGCAGTCGCGGACGCCGCCGCCTTCGGCATCCCCCACGACGACTGGGGCGAAGAGGTCAAGGCCGTCATCGAACCCGCCCCGGGCCACGAGCCGGGCCCGGAACTCGCAGCCGACATACTCGCCCACTGCGAACGCCAACTCGCCGCCTACAAGCGCCCCAAGTCGGTCGACTTCGTGCCGGAACTGCCCCGCGACCCCAACGGCAAGCTGTACAAGCGGCGGCTACGGGACCCGTACTGGGAGGGGCGTGTCCGGCAGGTGTGAGGGGGCGGGGGTGAGCGACGGGGGAGGCGGGGCGGCGCCGCCGCTACGGGCAGGGTTCGTTTCGCGACCGAGCCCCCGTCCCGACGCCGTCTCTGACGTGCGTGTTCGCTCCCGCTGACTCGCCGTCGCCTCCGTGGGGCACGCCGGTCGGTCCCTGGCTCGGGTGGCTCGGCTCCGCCTCGCGGCAACCACGAGGAGCGGGGGCGGTCGGTGGGGCGTGCGTTGCCGGGCGGCGCGCCGGTGCCGGTGCTGCCCCCGAAAATCCGGAGAGGGCTGCTGTCGTCGGCTCGGGCGGTGCCGGTGCGATGGTCGGTCTGGTGGTCGCGCTGGTGTTCTGCTCGATCTTCACCCTGGCTGGGCTGATGTTCGCGGCCGCCGGGTTCGGGTTCGGGCTCTTCGCCATGGACGCGGGCACTGGTCCGTGACCTGGCTCCCCGGGCCCCGGCCCGGCGGGCTGACCGGGCTCGGCCCCTATCCTGCCACCAGGTCCTGGGCCCAGCGCATGTCCGGTTTGCCGGTCGGGGTGCGCTGCACCTGGGCGACCAGGTGGAGTCTGCGCGGGACCTTGTAGCCGGCCAGGTGCGCCCGGCAGTGGTCCTGGAGCTGTTGTAGCGTCAACTCCTCGGTGTCGGGCCGGGGCTGGACCAGGGCGACCACGGTCTCGCCCCAGCGCTCGTCGGCTGCGCCGACGACCACGGTGTCGTACACGGCGGGGTGACCCTTGATCACCGACTCGACCTCCTCCGGGAAGATCTTCTCCCCGCCGGAGTTGATGCAGGAGGAGCCTCGTCCCAGCAGGGTGATCCTGCCGTCCTCCTCGCGCACCGCCCAGTCGCCGGGGACCGCGTAGCGGGTTCCGTCGGGCGCGGTGCGGAACACCTCGGCGCTCTTCACCGGGTCGCCCAGGTAGCGCAGCGGGACGTTGCCCCGGCGGGCGAGTCGGCCGACCACCCCGGCGGGCAGCGGGTTGAGGTCGTCGTCCAGGACCTCGGAGTCGCCGATCGCGGTGGTGGTGACCCCGGCCCGCTCGCCCGTTTCGCCGCGGTACTGGCTGACGCCGCCGGCGCCGCCCTCCGAGGAGCCGATGGCGTCGCTCAGGTAGAGGTTGGGGAAGCGGTCCAGGAAGCGCTGCTTCACCGTGGTGGAGAACAAGGCCGCGCTGCTGACCAGGCCGAAGAGGGAGGCGAGGTCGTAGTCGGCGTCCGCCGCGTCCAGGGCCTCGACCAGGGGGCGGCCCATCGCGTCGCCCGTGATCATGATCAGGTTGATCTTCTCCGCCTCGGTCAGCGCCCAGACCCGGCCCGGGTCGAAGCGGTCCAGCAGCACTGCCCGGTTGCCCCGGAACAGTTGCTGCATCAGCCCCCACTGGGTGGCGCCGTGCATCAGCGGTGCGATCGGGAAGAAGGTGAGCTGGTTCTCGTAGGCGGTGGTGACGATCTCCTGAGGCGTCGCCATCCGGTGTCCGTTGGTGACGTCGATGCCGCCGCCGAGGGCGAAGAACACGTCCTCCTGACGCCAGACCACGCCCTTGGGCAGGCCGGTCGTGCCCCCGGTGAAGAGCAGGTAGTGGTCGTCCCCCGAGCGTGGGGCGAAGTCGCGTTGGGGTGAGCCCGAGGCCATCGCCTTCTCGAAGGGGACGGCGGGGAGCGCCTCCGCGCCGCCGACGCCGTCGCCGTCGTCGATGACCAGCAGGTGGCGCAGTTCGGGCAGGCCCGGGAGCACCGCGGTGACCTGGGTCGCGAACTGCTCGTGGAAGATCATCACTGTCGGCTCGGCCATGGCCAGCAGATAGCTCAGTTCGTCGGCGACATAGCGGTAGTTGACGTTGACGCAGACCGCCCGGATCTTGCAGATCGCGAGCAGCGACTCCACCCACTCGGCCCGGTTCAGCGCATAGACGCAGACCCGGTCCCCGGCGCCGACGCCTGACTCCTGGAGGTGGTGGGCGAGCCGGTTGGCGCGCTCATCGAGCTCGGCGAAGGTGCGCCGTTGCACCCCGGGCCCGTCGGCGCGGGCGCAGGTGATCGCCTCACGTGCGGGGAAGTGGTCAACCGCTTGCTCGAACAGATCGGCCAGGTTGAATTCCATGCGCGGAGAGTAGGAGCCGCAGGTGGAGAACTCCAGAGCGGTGACGCCCTTGCTCGTACCTCTTGCGGGCCCTGGACAAAGACTGCAACCTGTTCTAGATCTGACGGTGTGTCAAAAAGTGATGCATCACAAGCGGAGGGCTCCGGCATGACCGGCACTGAACACCTCAGCACGGAGCGGCACGGGGCCACCCTGGTGCTCACCCTGAACCGGCCCGAGGCCAAGAACGCGTTCTCGATCCCGATGCTGGTCGGGCTGCACGACGCCTGGCTGGAGGCCGACGCCGACGACGACGTCCGCTCCGTCGTGCTGACCGGCGCAGGCGGCGCCTTCTGCGCCGGGATGGACCTCAAGGCCCTGGCCGGCGGCGGGTTCAGCGAGGACGACCCCTACCGGGCCCGCCTCAAGGCCGACCCGGACCTGCACTGGAAGGCGATGCTGCGGCACTACCGTCCGCGCAAGCCGCTGATCGCCGCAGTCGAGGGCGTCTGTGTGGCCGGCGGGACCGAGGTCCTGCAGGCCACCGACATCCGGGTGGCCGCCGAGTCCGCGACCTTCGGCCTGTTCGAGGTACGCCGCGGCCTTTTCCCGGTGGGCGGTTCCACGGTCCGGCTGCAGCACCAGATCCCGCGCACCCACGCGCTGGAGATGCTGCTCACCGGGCGCCGCTACACCGCCGCCGAGGCCCGCGACATCGGCCTGGTCGGCAGCGTCGTCCCCGACGGCAGCGCGCTCAAGCGCGCCCTGGAGCTCGCCGAGGCCGTCAACGAGGCCGCGCCGCTGGCCGTCGAGGCCGTCAAGCGCTCGGTCTACGAGACGGCGGACCTCGGCGAGGAGGCCGGGCTGGCCCGGGAGCTGGAGATCGGCTGGCCGATCTTCGCCACCGAGGACGCCAAGGAGGGCCCCCGGGCCTTCGCCGAGCACCGCGCCCCCGTCTACCGCCGCCACTGAGGAGGGACAGCGCCATGTCCGAGGTGCAGAAGTCCGACGTGCAGAAATCTGACGTACAGAAGACAGAAGTGCTCAGTGCCCCCCTGGTCGTCGAGTTCCCCTTCACCCGCTCCACCGGTCCTGTCATCGGGGCCTTTCTCACCGGGCTGCGCGAACGCGTGGTCCTGGGCATCCGCGGCAGCGACGGCCGGGTGCTGTGCCCGCCGGCCGAGTACGACCCGGTCACCGCCGAGGAGTTGGACCAGCTGGTGGCCCTTCCCGGCACCGGCACCGTCACCACTTGGGCCTGGAACGAGCGCCCGCGGCCGTACCAGCCGCTGGACCGGCCCTTCGCCTGGGCGCTGGTCCGGCTGGACGGCGCGGACACCGCGATGCTGCACGCTCTGGACGCGCCGCCGCCGGACAGCGGTGATCCGCGCGCCGTCCGCTCCGGGCTGCGGGTGACCGTCCGCTGGGCCGAGCAGCGGACCGGGGCGATCACCGACATCGCCTGCTTCGAGCCGCTTGGGGAGGGGGAGGAATGAACACCGCAGAACTGCTGGCCGGCATCCCGGCCCTGGCCGGGGCCGAACCCGTCACCCGGGTGACCCTTCCGGCCCGGCTGGACTACACCTACACCCCCGGGGCGGCCCAGTCCCGCTTCCTGACCGCGCTCACCGAGCAGCGGCTGCTCGGGGAGCGCTGCCCCTCCTGCACCCGGGTCTACATCCCGCCCCGCGGCGTCTGCCCCACCTGCGGCATCGCCACCAGCGAACGCGTCGAACTGCCCCATGTCGGAACGATCACCACCTTCTGCATCGTCAACATCGCGGCCCGCGGCCTCGATGTGGAAGTTCCGTACTGCTACGCCTATGTGCTGCTGGACGGCGCGCATGTGGGGCTGCACGCCCGGATCGGAGGGATTCCGCACGACCAGGTGCACGTCGGCCAGCGGGTGGAGCCCGTCTGGCGCGAACCCGAGGCCCGCTCCGACCAGCCCAGCCTCGCCGCCATCAGCCATTTCCGGCCCACCGGCGATCCCGACGCCGACCCCGAGAGCTACCGGAGGTGGATGTAGTGAGAAGCACGCAGAGGGATGTCGCCGTGGTCGCCTTCGCCCAGACCGTGCACCGGCGCAGCACCGACCAGCTCTCCGAGGTCGAGCTGGTGCTCCCGGTCCTCCATGACGTACTCAAGCAGACGGGACTGACAACCGACCGGATCGGCTTCACCTGCTCCGGCAGCAGCGACTACCTGGCCGGCCGGGCCTTCTCCTTCACCATGGCCCTGGACGGGGTCGGCGCCTGGCCGCCGATCTCCGAGTCCCATGTCGAGATGGACGGTGCCTGGGCGCTGTACGAGGCCTGGGTGAAGCTGCGCACCGGGCAGGCCGACACCGCGCTGGTCTACTCCTACGGCAAGTCCTCGCCGGGCAGCGTCCGCGATGTGCTGACCCGTCAGCTCGACCCCTACACCCTCGCCCCGCTGTGGCCGGACGCGATCGCGCTGGCCGCGCTGCAGACCCAGGCCGTGATCGACGCCGGGCTCACCGACGAGCGCGCCCTGGCCGCCACCGCCGTCCGCTCCCGGCGCGCCGCCGAGGCCAATCCGCACGCCCAGCTGCGGGGCAGCGCCGGCGTCGACGAACTGCTGGAACAGCCCTACGAGGTACGGCCGCTGCGCCGGCACGACTGCCCGCCGATCAGCGACGGAGCCGTCGCCGTGATCCTGGCGGTGGGCGACACCGCCCGCGCGCTGCACCCCCGGCCCGCGTGGATCCGCGGCATCGACCACCGCATCGAGGCGCACCAGCCCGGGGTTCGCGAACTGACAGAGTCGCCATCCACCCGGCTCGCCGCCGTCCACGCCGGGGCCTTCGACGCCCCGGTGGACACCGCGGAGCTCCATGCACCGTTCAGCGTCCAGGAACTGATCCTGCGCCGGGCGCTGGGCCTGTCCGACGGCTCGGACGGCGACGGCGCCACCGAGGTCAATCCGTCGGGCGGCGCGCTGGCGGCCAATCCGGTGATGGCCGCCGGACTGATCCGGATCGGTGAGGCCGCCGCCCGGATCCACCGCGGCGAGTCCCGCCGAGCCCTGGCCCATGCCACCTCGGGGCCCTGCCTGCAGCAGAACCTGGTGGCCGTACTGGAGGGGGAGCAGTCATGAGCGCAGCGGCATTGCAACGGGCGGCCGGGCAGGAGCCGGTCGCCGTCGTCGGCATCGGCCAGACCAGGCACGTGTCCGCCCGGCAGGACGTGTCCATCGCCGGACTGGTCCGCGAGGCGGCCGTGCGGGCCCTCGACGACGCCGAGCTGACCTGGGCGGACATCGACGCCGTGGTCATCGGCAAGGCCCCGGACTTCTTCGAGGGCGTGATGATGCCCGAGCTGTACCTCGCCGAGGCGCTGGGCGCGGTCGGCAAGCCGATGCTGCGGGTGCACACCGCGGGCTCGGTCGGCGGCTCGACCGCGCTGGTCGCCGCGAACCTGGTCGCGGCCAGGGTCCACGGCACCGTCCTGACCGTGGCGTTCGAGAAGCAGTCCGAGTCCAACGCGATGTGGGGCCTGTCGCTGCCGGTCCCGTTCCAGGCCCCGCTGACCGCTGGCGCGGGCGGATTCTTCGCGCCCCATGTGCGCGCCTACATGCGCCGCACCGGGGCCCCCGACCACATCGGCTCGCTGGTCGCCTTCAAGGACCGGCGCAACGCCCTGAAGAACCCCTACGCCCATCTCCACGAGCAGGACCTGACGCTGGAGAAGGTCCGTTCGGCCCCGATGCTCTGGGATCCGATCCGCTACTCGGAGACCTGCCCCTCCTCGGACGGCGCCTGCGCCATGGTGCTCACCGGCGTGCGGGGGGCGAGCCGCGCCCCCCGGCGCCCTGCCTGGATGCACGGCGGGGCGATGCGCAGCGAGCCCACCATCTTCGCCGGCAAGGACTACGTCAGCCCGCGGGCCGGCCAGGACTGCGCCGCCGACGTCTACCACCAGGCCGGGGTGGTCGACCCGCGCCGGCAGATCGACGTGGCGGAGATCTACGTCCCGTTCTCCTGGTACGAGCCGATGTGGCTGGAGAACCTGGGCTTCGCCGCCCAGGGCGAGGGCTGGAAACTGGTCGAGGCGGGGGTCACCGAGATGGACGGCGACCTCCCGGTCAATCCCTCCGGCGGGGTGCTCTCCAGCAACCCGATCGGCGCCTCCGGCATGATCCGTTTCGCCGAGGCCGCACTCCAGGTGCGCGGGGCGGCCGGCGAGCACCAGATCGAGGGGGCCCGGCTGGCGCTGGGTCATGCCTATGGCGGCGGAGCCCAGTTCTTCTCCATGTGGCTGGTCGGGAGCGAGCGTCCGGACAGCTGATCGAATCCTTGCCGCACGCCGCCGGGACGGGGGCGAATCCACAGGAGTGGATCGCGTCAAAGCCCTCCTCCAGGCCCGTCGCCGGAAGTTACAGTGGCATCACGAGACGGGAGGATCACGACGTGGCAAGCGACTCATTCTTTGGTGACAGTGCGGGTGCGGGCATCCTCACCCAGCGCAGTCGGCTCGATGAGGGATCCGACAGGAAGAAGCCGCAGCTCGACCTGGGCGAGGCCGAGTGGATGTCCGGCAGCAACGGGGTTGGCGATGTCCAGATCGCCTTTGTGGAGGGCTACATCGCCATGCGGGACGGGCGGAGCCCGGACGGCCCCGCGTTGATCTTCACCCCGGCGGAGTGGCGGGCTTTTGTCCTGGGAGCACGCGATGGTGAGTTCGACCTGACCTGAGTCACCTGACCTGAGCCAGTGGCCCTGAATCAGTGGATGCGCCGCGCCGACCACCCCCACGGGGCCGACGCGGCGCATCCTTTTGGTCCGTATGCCTCGCACACCCCCACGCGGCGAAGCGGACGGACCCGTCCACGGAACCACCGCCGTCTCGGCATGTGGTCAGGACCCGCGGACGTGCTCGGTGGGTATCGGATCGGCCCGGTTGCGCCGGGGGAGCTGGTGGAGTCCGCGCCATGAAACCGCCATGGCCCAGGGGAATCCGCTGATCAGCCAGGATGGCGCCGATCCAGAGCAAGGGTCACGGACAGCGGGCGGACGCCACACGCTGCAGGTCGACATCACCTCTGCGGACACGTCGTACTGCTCTCCCCATGTCGCCGACCGTAATCGGAACGTGATGGGCTCGTCAACTACCGCCCGAGAACACGGGATGAACGGAACATTGCCCGCCGTCCCCACCCTTACCCGGCACCCGGAGGGGATCGGTCGGGTGCGGACGGGTGGCCGTCGGCACAGGTCCGGACGCCACGTACCATGTCCCCATGGCTTTCCTCCGCCGCCGTTCCGGCACACCGGCAGGTCCGGACTTCGACGTTCTCGCGATGGACCCGGGCGACTGGCCCGGTGACTTCGGAGCGGCCCTGCTCGCCGATCCGGAGGACGGCAGCTGCCAGGGGATCTTCCTCCGCTACGACCTCCTCGGCGGGCGGGGTCCGTCCATGCTGATCGGCAACCTGTGCGAGGGCTCGCCGGCGCGGGAGCCCGAGGACGGTGTGCCCTTCGAGGTCCGCCAGCTGTTCGCGGCGATCGGCAACGACGAGCCGGTCGGCGTGGTCGAGATCGAGGACTTCCCGGTGATGCTCGGTGACGACCTGCTGATCGTGAAGAAGGTCAAGCTGTCGGAGAGCCGCTGCTCCTGTGTGCAGTTCGGGCGCAGCGACGGCATCCAGGTGACTGTGGCGACCTGGGACCGCCCGATCACCGACGACCTGTACAAGCTGCTCAAGCCGCTGCCGGCGGCGATGTTCCAGGCATGACAGCTCCCGAGCGGCCGATGCTGACCCGACGCAGGAGGCCAGCGTGACCACCGCAGCCAGACCGCCGGGTCCCGGCAGCGCTCCCAGCCCTGACGCGCCCCTCAGCCCCGGGCGACGGGACGGCGCGGGGGGACACCAGGGGGTGGCCGCGGCCTTCGCCGGGCTGCCCCGAGTCGTGGACCTGCTCGCCGCCCGTGCCGAGGAGCACGACCGCGACGCCGGCTTCCCCTACCAGGGCATAGAGGCGGTGCACGACGCCGGGCTGCTCACGCTGACCGTGTCCGAACGCCACGGCGGCCCCGGCGCCGGCCTGGCCGACACGGTGCGGGCGCTGACGGAGCTCGGCCGGGGAGACCCCTCGGTGGCCCTGGTCACCGCGCTCACCCTGCTGGTGCACGCCCGGCAGGCCCGTACCTCGCAGTGGCCCGAGGCGGTCTACGCCGATCTGCTCGCCGACTCCGTTCGCGGCCCCGCCCTGGTCGGCGTGCTCGGTCCGGCCGACGGGCCCGGTCAGGGCGTGACCGCCCGCCGCGGCGACGGCTGCTGGCTGCTGACGGGCTGTGAGCCCGGGGTGGCCGGCGCCGAGGCCCTGGCCTGGATGGTGGTCACCGCCCGCACCGACGAGGAGCAGCCGCGGGACGGCCTCTTCCTGGTCCAGGGCGACACCCCGGGCGTTCAGGTCGAGCCGACCTGGGACCAGCTGGGGCTGCGCGCCACCGCCAGCCACGACGTCGTCTTCGAGGCGGTGGAGGTGGGCGACGACGCGGTCGTGCGCCTCGGCGCCCGCAGCGGTGACAGCGAGGACGACGAGCCGCTCGACCGCGCCTGGACCGACCTGGCCCTGCCCGCCGTCTACCTCGGGGTCGCCCGCGCGGCCCGTAGCTGGCTGGTCCGCGCGCTGCGTCCGGTGCTCCTCGAAGGCCGGTTCCAGGACGCCCAGCTCGAAGCGGCCGTCGGCAGCATCGAGGTCGAGCTGACCACCGCCGAGGAACTGCTGCTCGCCCTGGCGCGAGGCGTCGACGAGGGCTCGCCCGACGCACTGCGCCGTACCGCCGCCGGCCGGATCGTCGCCACCCGTGCGGCCGTGTCGGTGGTGGAGCAGGCCGTGGCCCTCAGCGGCAGCGCCGGGCTGAGCCGGGCCCACCCCCTGGAGCGGCACTTCCGCGATGTGCTGCACGCCCGGGGCCACGGACGGCGCGAGCACGAGCTGCTCGCCGAGGCCGGGCGGCAGGCGCTGCAGGGCCGCTGACGGCGGGCCTGCTGACGGCGGGCTTACTGACGCAGCCTCAGCGGGTCCCCACCGCGGCCCGCACCGCGCGCCGCGCCAGCGCCGCGTCCTCGTGCAGTCGGCGGATCAGTATCCGCTGCTCCTCGCCGGCCCCCGGCACATCGTGCAGCCGCAGCTCGCGCATGAGCACCAGGATCAGGTTCACCAGGAAGGCGTCCCTGGGCAGCGTCCCCGACGACTGCGCCACCTGGCTGATCTGCCGCCGCGCGGCGCTGTCCCCGGAGAGCACGGTCCACAGCACCGCCAGGTCGTAGCCGGGCAGGTACCAGCCGGCCTGCTCCCAGTCGACCAGCACCGGGCCCGAGGGCGCCAGCAGGACGTTGGTGAGCAGCGCGTCCCCATGGCAGAACTGCGGTGCGGTGTGGGCGAGTCCATGCAGCAGGTGCTGCAGATCGCCCGCGTCCCGGTCGGTCAGCAGGCCCAGCGCGTGGTAGCGGGCGATCTCGCGGGGGTAGTCCAGCGGCGCCTGGAAGGAACCGGCCGGCGGGCGCCACAGGTTCAGTGAGCGCACCGAGCCGAGGATCGCGCGGACCTCCCCGGGCGACGGGGTGTTGCAGGGGTGCCGCTCGTAGGCGGCCGGCCGCCCCGGAACCCGCTCCATCAGCAGTACGCAGCGGTCCGAGTCGGCCGCGACGAGTTTGGGCAGCCGGGCCGGCGGGCGGTGCCGGACGAAGGTGCGGTAGGCCGCGACCTCGTGCCGCAGGCGTTCCGCCGCCTCCCGCGCGGACCGGGTGGCCTCCCGTCCGGCGGGGGTGGGGGTCAGGCACTTGGCGACCACCGGGGTGCGTCCGGCGGTGCCGACCACCAGGACATGGTGTTCGTCCTCCCGCAGCAGTTGCCGGGGGACGAAGGCGGGGCATATCCGCGAGACGCCGGCCAGCGCGGCGCGCAGCGCCGGTGACTGCTCGGCGGGGTTGTCCAGCCTCGGCGCTCCACCGGCGGCCGGACGGGGAGCCACCATGCGGCGCGGCCCGACCGGGGCCAGGGCGCGTTCACGGGTGCGTGGATCGGAGCCGATGGCCGGACGGTGGCGCGGCTGGGTGACCCGGGTGGTGGTGGGCCCTACGGGGGCGGGGGAGATCGAGGGTGAGTACATGGGTGGTTCCGGGTCCCTTCCTGGCGGGCTGCCGCCGGCGGGCCGGACGGCCCACCGCGATCACTTCTCGTACCGGGACGTTGCGGGCGTTCCGGCACTGCGAGGCACTGCTGCGGAGGTACTGCTGAGGTACTGCCGTGCTGCGGGGCGGCGCGGGCGCAGGCCCCGAACCGTGACCGCCGTGGACCGCGCACCCTGGGGAGTGCGTGGTCCCGAACGGCCCCTGCGCGGAGCACTTCTGTCCGCGCCACCCCTTGCGCCACTCCCTTGCCCGGCGGTCCCCCGGGCAACTTCTGCCCGGTGGTCACGGGTTGGGGTGGCGCATGTCTACATGACACCCGACGACTCATGGCGCATCAGGTTGCGCACCCTGGCGAACCCTGGCGAATGCTCGCCTGGCACATGACGCACGGATAGCCTCGAAAGTGCCGAGGAACCTGGGGGCTTGACGTGAGCAGAGGCACCAACACCCGATTCGCAGACCTGTTCGCCCTGACCGGATGGTCGAAGGGGGAACTGGCGCGACTGGTCAACCGGCGCGGCGCGGCGGCCGGACAGCAACAGCTGTCCACCGACACCTCGCGGGTCCGGCGCTGGATCGAACGCGGGGAGATCCCGCGCGACCCGGTGCCGAGGGTGCTGGCGGCGCTGTTCACCGAGCGGCTCGGACGTGTTGTCACCACTGAGGACCTCGGGTTCCAGCGACAGCGGCATACCGGTTCGGGCGGCTTGGCGCAGGCCTCGTCGGACGTCCCCTCCCCGTACCCGCAGCCGGAGCGCACAGCCGAGGACCTCACCGAGTTCACGGGAATGGACCTCATGCTCAACCGACGCGGATTGATGAGTGCGAGCACCGCACTCCTGGCGGGCGCCGCCATCGCGGGCCCGCTCCACGACTGGATGGCCGGCTCCGACTCGGCCGTGGCCGCCGACGGCCCCACGTCGGGCGCGATACTGCGCAGCCCGATGGCCGCCGCCCTACCGGCGAGCGACTTCTACGAAGCAGGCCCGGTGGGCCTGGACGAGGTGGAGGCGCTGGAGGCCTCCGTCACGGTGTTCCGGGCCTGGGACGCCTCGCGCGGCGGCGGTCTGCAGCGCAAGGCCGTGGTCGGCCAGCTCAACGAGGTCGGCGGGATGCTGACCTTCCATCACCCCGAGCCGCTCGCACGGCGGTTGTGGGCGGTCGCGGCCAACCTCTCGGTGCTGGCCGGCTGGATGTCCCACGACGTCGGCCTGGAACCGACCGCACAGCGCTACTTCGTGATGGCCGCCCGCTCGGCCCGGGAGGCCGGCGACAAGCCGCGGGCCGGCGAGGCGCTGTCCCGGGCCGCCCGGCAGATGGTCCACCTCAACCGCCCCGGCGACGCGCTGGACCTGATGCGGGTCGCCGAGACCGGCAGCGGTGAGCACAACCTGCCCAGGACCAGGGCCATGCTGCGGACCGTGGAGGCCTGGGCGCACGCCTCGATGGGGCACTCCCAGGCCACCAGGCGCACCCTCGGCGAGGCCGAGGACCTGTTCGCCCAGGACCACAACGACCCCGGTCCCAGCTGGCTGCAGTTCTTCGACCGCGCGGACCTGCACGGCATGGAGGCGCTCACCTACCGCACCCTCGCCGCCCACGACCCCAGCGTCGCCCAGCTGGCCCAGTACCACGCCAAGCAGGCGCTGGAACTGCGCGGCGAGGGCCGTGACCGGTCCAAGCTCTTCGACTACCTCTCGATGGCCTCGGCTTGCTACATCGCCGGCCGCCCCGAGGAGGCCAACATCTACGCCAAGCAGGCGCTCGACTCCACCAGGGAGATGTCCTCGCTGCGCACCTGGGACCGGCTGAAGGGGATGTACGAGCTCACCGGGCGCTACGAACAGATCGACGAGGTCAGGGAACTGCGCGCGGAGATCCGCAAGTCGGTCCCGGCCTCCCTGCGGAGCCGCCCGCAGCCGATCTGACAGCCCCACGCACAGCCTTTCGGGGGCCCACCCGCCCCCGGAACGCAACTGGCCAGTGTCCTCCCAGGTGAGACCAGGCCTGGGAAAGGTGCAGAGGAAGGCGCTCGAACGGTACGATTTCGTGCCTCCTGCGAGCGGGAACCAGGGATTCCCGCCTCGTGGGCGACACGACTGCCCGCCATAGCAGACCCGTACCGCTTCGTGCCAGACCCCCAATCACGAAATTCCTTTGCCACCAGGACCGCCGCACCGGATGCTGACCTCATGTTCGAGCCCGCGATAGCGCCCAGCGCCTCCCTTCTCGGCCTGCTTCAGCGGGGCCGGGGGGACGGCACCCTGCACGCTCTGGCGGCCGAGCGTTCCGACGCTCTCGCCGCCCTTGAGGAGTGCGTCACCAGCGACCCCCGCCGCGACTGGCAGGTCGAGAACCGCTCCCTCTACTACGCACGCCTGTTCATGGAGCTGGAGGCCCCGCTCCAGCGCCTTGAGGACCATCTGTTCTGCGCCGAGGACCTGCTCGACGACGAGGAGTCACGCACCGGGCTCACCCTCGCCGTCCTCGGCCGGCTGGCCGGCTACGGCCGCCACGACGCCCTGCTGCTGCTGCGCCGCTATGCCGCCGACGGCAGCAACTGGGCCTGGGCCCTGGACGAACTGGCCGTACGGGAGGACGACGCCGCGCTGGCGGCCCTCGCCGGTCCGGTGCTGGCCCGCTTCCCCGAAGGTCCCGAGGGCGACGCCGCCCTGCGCGCCACCGTCCGCGACGCCTACGAACCCCGGCCCTGGCACCTGTGGGCGCCGACCCACCCGAGAGTGGCGGCCGCCACCGAGCAGGCCCCTTTCGACCTGTGGCAGCGCCAGCTCGACCGCCCCGGCACCACCCCCGCCTGGAGCACTCCGGCGGTACTGGCCTGGGCCGACGCGGCCTCGACCGCAGGCAGCGCAGTCTCCCCCGAGCAGTTCGAACGCCGGGTGGGCGCCGCTGTCCGCTGCCTGGCCGCCGTCGCCGGGCCCGAGGACGGCCCGCTGCTGCGCCGGACCGCCCGGGACGGCCAGGACGGCGCTCGCTGCGCGGCCCTGCGGCACCTGGCCGACCATGACGACGAGTCCGCCCCCGACCTGCTGGAACTGGCCGCCGCCGACATCTCCCGGCAGACCGCCGACTATGCGCTCGCCACCCTGTGCCGGGTGCGCACCCCGCGCTTCCTGGCCCGGGCCCGGGTCTGGGCCGCCGATCCCGAGGGCGGCCCGCTGGCCGACGCCTCGGCCCGGCTGCTGGCCTGCGCCGGCGGAGCCGGTGACGCCGCGGCCGTGGTGGCCGCGCTGCACCGCTGGATCTACCGCAGGGGCGCCGACGGCGACGGCCTGTCCGTCCTGGTGGAGGGCGTCGGGCGGCTGACGGCCGCCACCGGGGTCACCGCCCTGCGCCATGTCTACGCCGAGACCAGCTGCTCGCAGCTGCGCGGCAGCGCCGCACGCAGCCTCGCCGCCGTCGATCCCTGCTTCCCGACCGGAGCCGCGGTCGAGTGCCTCTGGGACTGCGAGGAGTCCACCCGCGAGCTCGCCGCCCGGCATGTGCTCACCAAGGGTGACGGCCGGGTGCTGGACCGGCTCCGCCGCCTCGCCGCGGATCCGGGCGAGGAGGCCGAGGTCCACGCCGCCGTCAGGGGCCGACTCAGTGGCGGCTGACCCCCGCTGCCCGGGATCCGCCCAGGGTCGGAGATGAGCGTTCGGTAGTCGTTCGTTCACTCGACAGACGGACGTGGCCGTGAGCACGTGTGGCGTCGGGATAACCCAGACATGCGTGTCGCCATCGTCACAGAATCCTTCCCGCCGGACATCAACGGCGTCGCCCACTCCGTCCTGCGCACCGCCGAGCACCTGGTACGGCGCGGCCACCAGCCCCTGGTGATCGCGCCCGCCCCGGCCGTGCCGCTCAACGCCCCCGACCCCTGCCCCGTGGTGCGCGTCCCAGCGCTCCCGCTGCCCGGCTACCCCCAGGTGCGGCTGGCCCTGCCGAGCCGTCGGCTGGAGCAGCTGATAGCCGGGCACCGCCCCGACATCGTCCACCTGGCCAGCCCCTTCGTCCTCGGCGCCCGGGCCATGGCTGCCGCCGACCGGCTCGGCATCCCCGCCGTCGCCGTCTACCAGACCGACCTGGCCGGCTACGCCAGGGCCTACCGGGCCGGCAGCGGTCTCGGCGAGGCCGCCGCCTGGCGGCGGATCCGCGCCGTCCACGGCGCGGCCGCCCGCACTCTGGCCCCGTCCACCCCGGCCGCCCAGGACCTCACCGCGCACGGCGTGCCCCGGGTGCGGCTCTGGCCGCGCGGCGTGGACTCCGTACGCTTCCACCCCCGGCACCGAGACCAGGCACTGCACAGCACCCTCGCCCCCGAGGGCGAGGTCCTGGTCGGCTACGTCGGACGGCTGGCCCCGGAGAAGCGGGTGGACCTGCTCAGCGGGGTCTGCGCGTTGCCGGGCGTGAAGCTGGTGGTGGTGGGGGAGGGGCCGAGCGAACCCGCGCTGCGGCAGACGCTGCCCGGGGCCGTGTTCCTGGGGCGGCGCGAGGGCGACGAACTCGCCGCAGTCTTCGCCTCGCTGGACGTCTTCGTCCACACCGGGCCGATGGAGACCTTCTGCCAGACCATCCAGGAGGCCATGGCCAGCGGCGTCGCCGTGGTCGGCCCCGCCGTCGGCGGACCGCTCGACCTGGTGGCCCACCGCCGCACCGGCCTGCTGGTGCAGCCCAGGGACGTGCGCGCGGTCACCGAGGCCGTCGCGGCGCTGGCCGCCGACCCGGCGCTGCGCGAGCGCTACGGCGCCCAGGCACGCCGCGAGGTGGCCGACCGCACCTGGGAGTCGGTCGGCGACCAGCTGCTCGACCACTACCAGGAGGTCCTGACCCCAGCGGCAGCGACAGCGGCGGCTACGGTCACAGCCACGGCCGCAGTCGTCGGGCCGGCCGCCGCCGCGCTCGGCGCGGTCCCGCAGCGGGGCGGTGTCGCGGCATGAGCCTGCGGATCGTACGCCTCGCCAACTTCGTCACCCCGGTCTCCGGGGGCCTGCGCACCGCGCTGCACCACCTGGGCGCGGGCTACCTCGCCGCCGGGCACCGTCCGGTGCTGGTGATCCCCGGTCCCGTTCATGGCGACGAGGAGACCGACCAGGGCCGGGTGATCACCCTGCCCGGGCGCCGGGTCCCGGGCATGGGCGGCTACCGGGTGCTGCTCGACCGGCCCGCCCTGGCCGACCTGCTGGCCGTGCTGCGCCCGGACCGGCTGGAGGTCTCCGACCGCAGCACACTGCGCTGGACCGGCGGCTGGGCCCGACGCCACGGGGTGCCGGCCGCGATGGTCTCCCACGAGAGCCTGGACGGGCTGCTGCGGGCCTGGGGCCTGGGGGAGTCCACGGCCCGCCGGGCCGCCGACCGGCTGAACCGGGGGACGGCGCGCGACTACAGCGCCGTCATCTGCACCACTGACTGGGCCGCCGCCGAGTTCCACCGGATCGGCGCCCGCAACGTGGTCCGCACCCCCCTGGGCGTCGACCTGGAACGCTGCCACCCCCGGCAGCGCAACGCGGCGGCGCGCAACCACTACGCACGCCCCGGCGAGGTGCTGCTGGTGCTCTGCTCGCGGCTCTCGCCGGAGAAGCGCCCCGAGCGCGCCCTGGACGCCGTCGCCGAACTGCGCCGCCGCGGCGTGCCGGCCGTGCTGGTGGTGGCGGGCGAGGGCCCGCTGCGCGCCCGGATGGAGGCGCGGGTGAGGACGGAACGGCTGCCGGTGCGGATGGTCGGCCACATCGGCTCCGCCGACGCCCTGGCGGCCCTGCTCGCCAGCGCCGACGCGGTGCTGGCGCCGGGGCCGATCGAGACCTTCGGCCTGGCCGCCCTGGAAGCGCTGGCCTGCGGCACCCCGGTCGTGGTCAGCGCCTCCTCCGCGCTGCCGCAGATCGTCGGCGACGCCGGCGAGACCGCGGCCGACACCGGCCCCGGCTTCGCGGACGCCGTGCAGCGACTGCTGGCCCGGCCCGAGGCCGACCGGCGGTCCCGGGCCCGCGACCGGGCCGAGCAGTACGGCTGGGACCGGGCCGTCGCCGGTTTCCTCGCCGCCCACCGGATACCGCAGCCCGTCCGAGGAGTCATGGCATGACGCTGCTCAGGGTCGCCGCGCTCGGCGACTCCCTCACCGAAGGCCTCGGCGACCCCGCGCCCGGCGGCGGCTGGCGCGGCTGGGCCGCCCTGCTCGCGGCCGGTCTCGCGCCGCTGGCCGAGGCCGTCGACCTGCACAACCTCGCCGTCAGCGGTGCCAGGGCCGCCGACGTGGCCCGCATCCAGCTCCCCACCGCGCTGGCGCACCGACCGCATCTCGCCTCCGTCCTGGTCGGCGCCAACGACACCCTGCGCGCCAGCTACGACATCGACGCGGTGACGGCCGACCTGGACGCCGTCATGGCCGAACTCAGTGCGGGCGGCACCGTGCTGCTCACCGCCTGCCTGCCGGACCCCGGCCGGCTGCTGCGCCTCCCCGGCCCGCTGGCCCGCCCGCTGGCGCGCCGGATGCGCAGCGTCAACGAGGTCGTCCACGCACTGAGCGAGCGCTATGCCGCCGTCCATGTCCACGCGGCCGAGGCCGACTGGATCGACGACCCGCGGATGTGGAGCGTGGACCGGCTGCACCCCAGCGAGCGGGGGCACCGCGCGCTGGCCCGCGAGTTCCACACCGTACTGGCGGCGCACGGTACGGCGGCGGGCCCCGCCCCGACACCGGAGCCCGAGAGCGCCGCACCGAGCCGGGCCGCCCAGACCTGGTGGATGGCCACCAAGGGCACCCGCTGGGTCGCCGAGCGCTGCACCGACCTCCTCCCCGACCTGCTCCGCCTGGCCGCGGCCGAAGCCAGGCAGCACGACCCTCGGGCCCTCGACCTCGCCGCCGCCCGCCGCACCGCGGCAGCCCTGGCCGCCGTGTCCGATTCCGACTCCAACCCTGCAAGAGGCCTGCGTGCTGTCAGCTGATCAACCGATCTCCGCCGCCCGGACACACAGCACGGCGGGCAGATGCTCCGTCAGCAACCGCCAGCTGTCACCCTCGTCCGCACTGCCGTAGACCTCGCCGTTGCGGTTGCCGAAGTAGACGCCGACGGGTTCGGCGTCGTCCAGGCAGAGCGCGTCGCGCAGCACCACCCCGTAGTGCGGCTCCTGCGGCAGTCCCTCGGACAGCGGCTCCCAAGTCTCTCCGGCGTCACGGGTGCGGTAGACCCGGCAGCGGTGCTCGGGCGGCAGTCTCTCGAAGTCGGCGACCAGCGGGAACACATAGACCGTGCCCGCCCGTCGCGGGTGCGCCGCGATGGCGAAGCCGAAGTCCGCCGGCAGATCGGCGTCGATCGGAGTCCAGTGTGCGCCGGAGTCGTCGCTGCGGTAGACGCCGCCGTGGTTCTGCAGGTACAGCCGGGACGGATCGCCGGCGTCCACCGCGATCTTGTGCACGCACTGCCCGAACTCCGGGTTGCGGTCCGGCTGGAACCGCGCCTCCACCCCGGTGTTCGACGGCGCCCAGCTCTCCCCGCCGTCCGCCGAGCGGTAGACGCCGCCGGTCGACACCGCGACGGTGAGCTGCCGGGGGTCCTCCCGGTCGACCAGGACCGTGTGCATCCCCTGGCCGCCGAAGCCGGCACCCCAGTCCTTGCGCTGCGGATGTTTCCACAGGCTCTCCACCAGCGAGAACGACTCGCCCCTGTCCTCGGACCGGAACAGCGCCGCCGGCTCGGTGCCGGCGTAGACGACGGTCGGCTGGTCCGCGCCGGCCGGCTGGAGCTGCCACACCCGCTCCAGTGAGGTCCCGGTCGACTTGGGGAAGCTCACTGCGGGCTGCTTGGGCTCCTGCCAGGTCGCGCCCAGGTCGTCGGAGTGGAACACCGAGGGGCCCCAGTGGCTGCTGTCGGCGCCGACCAGGATCCTCGGCCTACCGCCCCTGCGGTCGATGGCCACCGAATACACGCCCTGCATCGGGAAGTGCGGCTGCTCGTTCCACTCCCAGGCGTCGCGATCCCGGCTGCGTCCCAGGAACAGCCCCTTGGCGGTACCGACCGCCAGCACTACCTCACCCATGGCGGACTCCTTCGTCCTCGCCGGTCAGTTCGATAGGCAGCAGTCTTCTCGGATTGCGAGCGGTTGTCGTGTCGTCGGGCGCTTGTTCACCGCATTGAGCGAGTGAATCGAACGGGCGTTCCAGGAACTGCCTGTGCGGCCGCCGTCAGATCGGCCGCCGGGACGACGCCCAGGACCGGATAACCCCCGGTCGTGGGGTGGTCGGCCAGGAACACCACCGGCAGCCCGTCCGGCGGTACCTGCACCGCGCCGAGCACCATCCCCTCGCTCGGCAGTTCGCCACGGCCCGGCAGGCGTTCGAGCGTGGGTCCGACCAGCCGCAGCCCGACCCGGTTGGACGCGGAGGAGACCGTCCAGCGTCCGGCGTCCAGGGTCCGAAGCGCCACCGGGGTGAACCAGTCCGCGCGCGGCCCGAGGTCCAGTCGCAGCAGGAGTTCGCGCGGGGGTGCGGGCAGCGGCAGCGGGTCGATCCAGCAGGGCGGACCGGCTGGCGGGCCCACCGGCAGCAGCTGCCCGGCGGCCAGCGGCGGCGGTCCCAGCCCGGCCAGCAGATCCGCCGACCGGCTGCCCAGCACCGGCGGCACGGCGAAGCCGCCGGCCACCGCCAGGTAGCAGCGCAGCCCGCTGGTCGGCGCGCCGACCGCGAGCACCGCCCCGGCCGGCACCGGCACCGGAGCGCCCCAGGCCACCGCGCTGCCGTCGACCCGCACCGGTGCGGGGGCGCCGACGACCGCGGCCAGCAGTGGCTCCAGGGCCCGCAGTGCGACCCCGCCGAGGGTGGCCTCCAGCACCGCCGCGTCCGGGGCGTTGCCGACCAGCCGGTTGGCCAGCCGGCGCGCGTCCGGATCGAGCGCCCCGGCGCGCGGCACCCCGAGCGCGGCCACGCCGACGCGCCCGCCGTCCTGAACCGTCGTCAGCGGGCCCGGCCGGACCACCTCCATCCCCCTCACGTCTGTGCCCTCATGTCTGCTCCACGAACCGCACCCGGGTGCCCGGCAGCAGCAGCGCCGCAGGGTCGCGCCCCAGGTCCCAGACCGGAAGCTCGGTGCGCCCGAGCAGTTGCCAGCCACCTGGCGAGGCGCTGGGGTAGACCCCGGTGTAGCCGCCGGCCAGCGCCACCGAGCCGGCCGGGACCCGGGTCCGCGGCGTGTCCCGCCGCGGAACGGCGTACCGCTCGGGCAACCCGGTCAGATAGGCGAAACCGGGCGCGAAACCGCAGAAGGCCACCCGGTACTCGCCACCGCTGTGGATCCGCACCGCCTCGGCTGCGGACACCCCCCACAGCGCCGCGACCTCCGCCAGGTCCTCCCCGTCGTAGCGGGTCGGCACGGTGACCACGGCACCCTCCGGCGGCGCCGACGGCTGCGGCTGCCACCCCTCGAACTGAGCGGCGACCAGCTCCGGCCGGGCCAGTCCGTCCAGCAGCACGGTCCGCGCGGCCGGCACGATCTCGGCCACCTCGCCCAGCCGCCCGTCCGCCTGACGGTCGATCAACTCCCGGTGCAGCGATGCCACCTCCGCGTCACTGTCGACCTCCAGCAGCAGCGCCGACCGCCCCGCCGCCAGGATCCGCACGCTCATACGAATGCCTCCACGCCCACCCCGGCGGCGACCAGCGCCTCCCGCACCCGCAGCGCCAGCGCCGCGGCTCCGGGGGTGTCCCCGTGCACGCACAGCGAACCGGCCCGCACCGTGATCAGGCTGCCGTCCGCCGCGACCACCTCCCCGTCCCGGGCCATCCGCACCGCCCGGGCGACCACCGCGTCCGGGTCGTGCAGCACCGCCCCGGGCTCGGTCCGCGGCAGCAGCGTTCCCTGCGCCGTGTAGGCCCGGTCCGCGAAAGCCTCGGCGACCACCGGCAGTCCGGCGGCCTCCGCCGCCGCCAGCAGTGCCGAGCCGGGCAGTCCGAGCACCGGCAGCGCCCGCCCGTCCGCCCGCCGGTGGGCCAGCAGCGCGTCCACCACCGCGCCCGCCTGCTCCTGGTCCCACACCACCCGGTTGTAGAGCGCGCCGTGCGGCTTCAGATAGGCCACCGCCGTCCCGGCCGACCGGGCGAACAGGTCCAGGGCGCCCAGCTGGTAGACGATCTCGTCGGCCAGCTCCCGGCGCGGCACCTCCATCGACCGCCGCCCGAAGCCGGCCAGGTCCCGGTAGGAGACCTGTGCCCCGATCCGCACCCCGCGCTCGGCCGCCAGTTCGCACACCCGACGGATCGTCGAAGGGTCGCCCGCATGGAAGCCGCAGGCGACGTTCGCACTGGTGACCACGGTCAGCAGGGCCTCGTCGTCGGTCAGCGTCCAGCGCCCGAAGCCCTCGCCCAGGTCAGCGTTGAGATCGATGGTCACCATGGCACCAGATCCTAGGGGGCGCCCGCGTGTGCAAGGTCACACAATTGCCCGCATTCCGTGGCGTTTCGGAGCTTGTCAGTGCCACCCCCTAACCTTGTCGATCGTGACCACATCCGCCGACCCCAGCACCCGCGTCTCGCTGGGCCCAGCCGCCGACGAGGGGCTGGCCCGGCGGCTCCGTGCGCTCGCATGCACCGCCCCGCTGCACGACCTGGACAGCCGCAAGGCCAACCTGGCGGGCGAGTACGCGGTCTACGGCATGGCCGAGGTGGCGCTGTCCGCGATCGACCTGGTCACCCTGCAGATGGATTTCGACACCGGCGCCGACCGCGACCAGGTGCTGGCCCGGCTCCAGCCCCGGGTCGCCGCGCAGGCCCCGCAGCGCCCCTGGACCGAGCACGAGCGGGTCGCCCGCTGGGTGCTGGAGTCGCTGATCAACGTCGGCAGCGTGGACCGGGGCTTCCGTGCCGTCTACGGCACCTTCGCGCCCGACGGCTCCTACGTCCGCCGCGACTACGACTTCAAACTGATCGAGGAGGTCCCCGGCCCGGACGGCGGGGTCTACCTGCGCACCACCGACGAGGCCGTCAACGTCCTGGTCGGCGCCCTGGACACGGACGTCACCAGCGCCCAGATCGCCGCCGAGGTCAAGCTGGAGGTGCTGATCAGCCGGGGCCGGCTGGCGGACGCCCAGCTCGCCGCCGAGCAGGCCCGCTACCGCACCGTCCAGTTCGCCGAGACGCTGCGCCGCGCGCTGGAGGCGACCCGCCGCAACGTCCGTGCCGTGGACTGGATGGAGACGGTCCCGGACCTTATCCACGAGGCCCTGGAGCACATCGCCGACCGCTACCGGCACGAGAACGCGATCCTCACCAACATCCGCCGGGCCCGCGACGAGTCCGAGGACCCTGAGCACAAGCGCCGCGCCGCCGAGCTGGTCCACATCGTCAAGGACTGCATCCGCCGCCACACCCAGCTGCAGACCCGGCTGCTCGAAGCCGGCCCGCTGTTCCGCGCCGAGCAGGACCGCCAGGCCTTCGCCGCCCCCACCGCACGGTCCGGCCTGGACCTCTACGGGCAGCTGCTCGCCCCGCTGCTGCGGCTGCCGCTGGAGCACGCCCTCCGGGTCACCGACGCCTTCTTCGGCAGCGCCATAGGGCTGCGTACCCCGGTCTCGGTCCGGGTCACCGACCTGGTCGAGGTGCTGCTCACCCCGCCGGTCGAGCGCGAGCACCTGGGCGCCGAGCTGCCCGAGCCCGACCTGCTGGACACCCCGGACGACAGCCGCTTCTCCGAGGCCCAGCTCGACGCAGCCCACGTCCTGCTGGACCTCCCGCCCGACGCGCCGCGGCGGCTGTCCGGGCTGCTCGCCGAGGCCCGCCGCAGCGATCCCGAACTGCCCTACCTGGTCGCCCTGCTGGCCGTGCACGCGGCCAGCCCCTCGGTCGGGACGGCCTACCGGCAGGGCGAGGAGCGACTGCTGTTCGCCGTGGACGACGGCACCCGCCTGGACGACCCGGAGTTCGGCGGCGCCGACCTGGTCGTCGGCAGCGCCCTGCTCGATGCGGCCGGAATGGCCGCTGAACGAGCCGAGGCCTCAGCACCGACCGAGCCCCCGGCCAGGGCCCTCGTCCCGGCCGGCCGGAAGCCGCACCACCTGGAGTCCCGCCCATGACCAGCTATGACGAGCACGCCACGACCGGGGACGGCGCCGGGGCCCCGCCCGCGATCACCCCCGGCGACGTCGCCGACGCATCGCGCCTGGTCTCCTTCGGCCTCCAGCCGAAACTGCTGCCCGCCCGCGACGCGGAGTACGGCGAGCTGGTCCGCCGCTACCGCGACGACCCCGGTTTCGCCCGCCTCGCCGACGCCGTGGCCACCGGCCTCGGCCTGATCGTGCTGGAGGTCTCGCCCCGGGCCGGGATGGCGGTGGCCGCCTCCGAGGACTCGGTGTTCGCGGTACGCCTCGGCGAGTACTCCCGCCGCGCGGCCTCCGAGTCCACCGACCGCTTCCTGCACGGCCTGGCGCACCTCGCCGTCGCCGCCCTGGCCTTTCCGCGCCCGGAGGACCTGGCCGACGACGGCTACCTCGGCCGGATCACCGTCAACGGCGTGGACGCCTTCGTCCGCCAGGTCTGCCGCCGGCTGGAGGAGCAGGGCGAGACCGAGGGCGCCAACACCGACCCGGTCAGCGACGCCCCCGGCCTGGAGGCCGCCTGGCGGGTGTACGCGCGGCGCAGCGCGACCGGGGCCACCAAGGACGCCCGCCGGCTCTCCGGCTCCACCATCGGCATCGTCGGCAAGGCGATGTCCTTCATGGTCGACACCGGCTTCCTGCAGAAGACCTCGGACGACGCCGGCGGCACCTTCCGCACCACCGCCCGCTACCAGCTCCAGGTCCGCGACCTGGCCGGCAGCGCCGCGATGGCGGAACTGCTGGCCCTGGGCGTGGTCCCGATCAGCGACGGCAGCGCCAGCCTGCTGCCGCCCGACCCCACCGAGGAACTGGTCGCCGACGCCGGCCTCCCGTTCCACTCCTCCTGACGCACCGTCCCTATCAGCCCCCACCAGCACGGAGACCTGACACCCCATGTACGAGCTGAACCGGGTCCGCCTGTACTCCATCGGCCCCGCCGGTGCGCGGTACGCCGACACCGTGCTCGACCTGAGCGGTGTCGGCGAGCCGGTGCCAGACCCGGTCCCCAGCCAGCCCGGCTTCTTCGACGAGGAGCAGAGCGGTCCCCCGCGTCGCCCGGCCCCGGCCGGCGTGCTCTTCCTGGAGAACGGCGGCGGCAAGTCGGTGCTGCTGAAGCTGATCTTCTCGGTGATGCTGCCGGGCCACCGCAACACCCTGGGCGGCGCCAGCTCCGGCGTGCTGCGCAAGTTCCTGCTCGCCGACGACTGCGGCCATGTCGCCCTGGAGTGGCAGCACACCCTCACCGGCGAGACCGTGGTGGTCGGCAAGGTCAGCGAGTGGCGCGGCCGCCAGGTCTCCACCGACCCGCGCAAGTTCGCCGAGGCCTGGTACTCCTTCCGCCCGGGCCCCGGCCTCAGCCTGGACGGCCTCCCGGTCGCCGAGCGCACCACTTTCCTCCCCGCCCCGGGCCAGGAAGCGCCCAAAGTGAGCGCCAAGGGCCGCCGTCGCACCATGAAGGGCTTCCGCGACGCCCTCACCGAGGCGGGCAAGGCCGACCCGACCCTCGACCTGGTCTGGGAAGAGGGCCACGACCGCTGGATCGAACATCTGGGCGGCCTCGGGCTCGACCCCGAACTCTTCCGCTACCAGCGCGAGATGAACGCCGACGAGGGCGAGGCGGCCGGCCTGTTCGCGGTGAAGAACGACGCCGACTTCACCGACCTGCTGCTGCGCGCCGTCACCGACACCCGCGACACCGACGGCCTGGCCGACCTGGTGCACGGCTTCGCCAACAAGCTCGGCCGCCGCGCCGAGCTGACCGCCGAACGCGACTTCACCGCGGGCTCGCTGGACCTGCTGCGCCGGATCGCCGAGACGGCCACAGCGCGTGAGTCGGTCCGCGAGACCCACCGCTCCGCCGAGCGCCGCACCCGCCGCCTGGCCCGTACCCTGGCCGCCCGCGCCGCCGCTGAGCGGGACCAGGTCCGCGAGTTGGCCGAGCAGGTCGCCGAGGCTGCCGCCGCAGTCGCCGACGCCGAGGACGGCCGCACCCGGCAGTCGCTGATCACCGCCGAGCTGACCCACCGTCATGCCAGCCTCGCGCTGGCCGCCGCCACCGGCACCGCCGCCGGGCTGCGCAAGGAGTTGCTGGACGCCAGGACCCTGCACTCCGCCTGGCAGGCAACGGAACTGGTACTCCGTCACCGCGCTGCCGCGGACCGTTCGGCCCGGATGTCGGCCGCCATCCGCGAGGCCGAACGCGACGCCGCTCCCGCCCTGGCCGCCCGTACCCGCGCCGCCCGGGCCCTGGTCGGCGCGCTGGAGACGGCCGCCGCTGCGGCCGAGGCCCAGGCGGACAGCGAGGAGCAGCGCGCCGGCGCGCTCCAGGCCGAGGGCGAGACCGCCCGCCGCGACGCCACGGCCGCCACCACCGCCGCCCAGAAGGGCCGCAGCGAGAGCGAGCACCTGCGCCAGCGCCTCGCCGAGGTCGAGCAGGAGACCCAGGCCGCGGTCCGCTCCGGCTGGATCGACTCCGCCAACGCCGCCCCGGACGCTGAAGCCATCGACCCGGCCCGCGCCGCCCTGGAGGCGTCCGACGCCGAGCAGGACGCCACCGCCGCCTGGGACCAGGCCCGTGCCCTCGCCGACCAGGCCGCCGCCCGGGCCCGCGAGGCCGCGGCCAGGGGGGCCAGGGCCGAGCTGGCCGCCGCCCGCGCCAGCGACGCCCTGGCCGGCGCGGAGGCGGCCCTGGCCGCCGAGCAGGACGCCGCCGCCCAGCTCGCCGCCCAGCCCCGCGCAGCCGAACTCCTCGGGGTCCGGCCCGGCGAGCTGACCCCCGAGGCGCTGGACCGCTCCGCCGACAGCCTGCGCGAGCTGTTGGACGACTCGGTCACCGCCGCCGAGCGCACTCTGTTCGAGCTGAGGACGGCGGCCGCCGCCGACTCCCGGGTCCTGGCCGCACTGGGCGACGGCGGACTGCTGCCGCCAGGGCCGGACGTGCTGGCCACCGTCGAGTACCTCGGCGAGCACGGCGTCCCCGCCCTCCCCGGCTGGCGCTATCTGGCCCAGTCGGTGGACCCGGCCGACCACGACCGGATCCTCGACGCCCGCCCGCAGCTGGTCGACGGCGTCATCGTCACCGACCCGGCCGCGCTGGAACGCGCCCGGGAGACTCTGGCCGCAGCCGCCCTGCTGCCCCGCTCCGCCGTCGCCGTCGGCACCGCGGCCGCCCTGCTCGCCCCCGTTACCGCGGTTACGACGGGCCTGTTCCTGGTCCCGCCGAACCCGGCCATGCACGACGAGAACGCCGCCGACGACGAGCGCCGCCAGCTCCGCGACCGGGCCACCGCCAGGGACGAGCAGATCCGTGCCCTGGCCGCCAGGCTCGGCGCGGACCGCCTGGTCAGCGGCCGTCTCGCGTCCTGGCGCGCCCGGTGCCCCGACGTCCACCTCGCCGCGCTGGCCGACGCCTCCGAGGCAGCTCGCAGCGCACGGGAACTGGCCGGCGCCGAGCTCGCCTCGGCCCGCGCCGAGCAGCAGGACGCCGAAGCCGACCTGCAGCAGGCCTCCCGGCTGCGCGACGAGCGCGGCGAGGCCGCTCAGCAGGCCCGCCGCCGCGCCGACGCCCTGGCCGGGCTCGCCTTCCGGCTGCGCGAGCGCACCGGATGGACCGGACGGCTGCGCGAACTGGCCGACGAGACCGCGCAGGCCGAGCAGCGCCAGCAGCTCTGCACCGAGCGGGCCCAGGCCGCCGACGAGGACCGTCGCGCCGCCCAGCGCGCCGCCGACGACGCCCGCCGCACCGTCCGCGCCCTGCGCGCCGAGCGCGCCGAACTGCCCACCGCCGAGGACACCGAGGCTGACCCTGAGTCAGCCGACCTGGCGTCAGCGGACGCGTCGCCCGCCTCTCTTCCGGCCCTGCGCGAGGCCCACCGCGCCGCCTCCCAGCTCTACGACCAGGTCGGCGTCGGCGCCGACCTGCGCGCCGAGCAGGCCCGCGCCGAGGGCGACGAGTCCGCCGCCCGCACGGAGCTGGACCGCCTCACCAACAAGGTCCGGCTCCGCGCCGAGGAACTGCTCACCACCCCCGACGGCGCCGACGCCCCGGGCCGCCAGGCCGCCGCCGCGCGCGCCGAAGATCTCGTGCAGACCATCGAGGGCCGCGCCTCCGCCGCCAGCGAGCAGCTCGGCCGGCTGCGCGGCGAGGCCGAGCGCAGCGCCCCGCTCACCGGGGACGCCCACACCGAGCTGCCCGACGAGCTGATCCCCACCGACACCGGGCACGCCCAGGCGCTGCTCCGCGCCGCCACCGCCGAGCTGGCCGGACGTACCGACCTGCTCACCGCCGCCCGCTCGGCCCACAACGAGCTCCAGCGCTCGCTGGAGGCCACCCAGCACGCGGCCGTCGAATTCGACGAGTCCGCGGCCCAACTCCGGGACGGCCTGCGGGAACCGGCCGCGGCCGCCCACGAGGGCGAGGACGAGACACCGCCGCCCTTCCCCGGCACCCTGGCCGAGGCCCGCCAGTCCGCCGCCGACAGCCGCCGCTCGCTGCGGGCGGCCGTCGCCGATCTGGCCGCGTCCGACCTCGCCGTCCGCGACGCCTCCGACACACTGGTCCGGCACGCCAACTCCACCCGCTACGAGGCCGTCCGCACCCCCGCCCGCCAGCAGATCCGCGAACTCCCGGCCGCCGCCCTGCCCGAGCACGCCGCCGCCTGGGCCGTCGCGTTCGCGCCCCGACTGCGGGTCCTCAGCGACGAGTTGGAGCAGCTGGAACGCAACCGCGACAGCATCGTCGACCGGCTGCGCGGCCTGGTCGAGACCTCCCTCGCCACCCTGCGCGCCGCCCAGCGGCTGTCCCGGCTGCCCGAGGGGCTGGGGGAGTGGTCGGGCCAGGAGTTCCTCCGGATCCGCTTCGAGGACCCGGACCACGCCGTGCTCGCCGAACGCCTCGGCGAGGTCATCGACGAGGCCACCCGCGCCGCCGTCCGCCGCACCGGCGCGGCGAGCGGCACCAGCGACTGGGGCCGCAGGGACGGGATGTCGCTGCTGCTGCGCGGCGTCCACGCGGCGGTCGAACCCAAGGGCGTGGCCGTGGAGATCCTCAAGCCGGACGCGGTCCTGCGCGCCGAACGCGTCTCGGTCAGCCAGATGTCGGACGTCTTCTCCGGCGGCCAGCTGCTCACCGCCGCCATCGCGCTCTACTGCACCATGGCCGCGCTGCGCGCCAACGACCGCGGTCAGGCCCGGCTGGCCCACGCCGGCACCTTGTTCCTGGACAACCCGATCGGCCGCGCCAACGCCACCTATCTGATCGAGCTCCAGCGCGCCGTGGCCTCCGCCCTTGGCGTCCAACTCCTGTACACCACGGGCCTGTTGGACGCCAATGCGCTGGCGGAGTTCCCGCTGATCATCCGGCTGCGCAATGACGCCGACTTGCGTGCCGGCCTCAAGTACATCTCCGTCGAGGAGCATCTGCGGCCCGGGCTGCCGGAGATCGACCCCGAGGAGGCCGACATCCACGGCGCCGTCACCGCGACCCGGATGTTCCGCAGGCCGGCGGAGGTCACTGCCTGACCATCCGTCAATTCAGGCCGCGAATTCAGGCCGCCGTCAGATCAGGGCCGCTCCGGTCAGAGCTGCCGCCGCGTGGCCCTGCGGCGCTGGACGTCGGCCGTCAGGGCGATGCCGGCGTCCAGCAGGAACCAGGTCGTCACGAAGATCCCCACGGCGGTGACGATCAGCGCCAGCGGGGTGAAGACGGCATGCACGGCCGAGCCGACCATCGTGAAGCCCAGTGCGTTCAGCGTGCATCCGGCGGCGACCAGCAGCCGCGCCCGAGCCTTGCGCGACCTGTCCGATACCCGACCCGCCACCCCAGCCCCCACGCGCTTCACCGACCACCGACAGAGTCCTGCCCAGCGCAGCGGGGCTCATGCCCCGCCCGGGACCGAGTCCTCGTCGATCCACCCCTTAGTACGCTCCACGGCCTTCAACCAGTTGCGCTGCTCGCGCGCCCGGATCTCCCGGTCCATCCGGGGCGTCCACTCCGCACCGCGGTGCCAGTTGGCCCGCAGCGCGTCCAGGTCCGGCCAGAACCCCACCGCGAGCCCGGCCGCGTAGGCCGCGCCCAGCGCCGTGGTCTCCGCCACCAGCGGCCGCTCCACCGGTGCGTCCAGGACATCCGAGATGATCTGCATCAGCAGGTCGTTGGCGGTCATCCCACCGTCCACCTTGAGTGAACTGAGGGTCACCCCGGAGTCCTTGGCCATGGCGTCGACGACCTCGCGGGTCTGCCAGGCCGTGGCCTCCAGCACCGCACGCGCCAGATGGCCCTTGTTCACATAGCCGGTCAGCCCGGTGATCACCCCTCGTGCGTCGGAGCGCCAGTAGGGTGCGAACAGCCCGGAGAAGGCCGGCACGATGTACGCGCCGCCGTTGTCCTGCACCGTCGAGGCCAGCTCCTCGATCTCGGCGGCGGTCGAGATGAGCCCCAACTGGTCGCGCAGCCACTGCACCAGCGACCCGGTGACCGCGATCGAGCCCTCCAGCGCGTACACCGGCTTCTGCGCGCCGATCCGGTAGCCGACCGTGGTCAGCAGCCCGTGATACGAGTTGACGGCCTTCTCGCCGGTGTTGAGCAGCAGGAACGTCCCGGTGCCGTAGGTGCTCTTGGCCTCGCCCTCGGTGAAGCAGGTCTGCCCGAACAGCGCCGCCTGCTGGTCCCCCAGCGCCGACGCCACCGGCACGCCCGCCAGTTCGCCCACCGCGTACCCGTACACCTCGGCGGAGGAGCGGATCTGCGGCAGCAGCGACGCCGGGACGGCGAAGGACTCCAGCAGCCGGTCGTCCCATTCCAGGGTGTGCAGGTTCATCAGCATGGTGCGGGAGGCGTTGGTCACGTCGGTGACGTGCACCCCGCCGTCGACGCCGCCGGTGAGGTTCCAGATCAGCCAGCTGTCCATGGTGCCGAACAGCAGCTCCCCGGCCTCGGCGCGCTCGCGCAGCCCGTCGACGTGGTCCAGCAGCCAGCGGATCTTCGGCCCGGAGAAGTAACTCGCCAGCGGCAGCCCGGTCTCCCGGCGGAAGCGGTCCTTGCCGACGTTGCGGCCCAGCTCCCGGCAGAGCGCCTCGGTCCTGGTGTCCTGCCAGACGATGGCGTTGTGCACGGGCTCACCGGTGCGGCGGTCCCACAGCAGGGTGGTCTCACGCTGGTTGGTGATCCCGATCGCGCTCAGCTCCTCCGGGCTGATGCCGGCCCGGCGCAGCGCCCCGGTGACCACCGAGCGCACCCGGGTCCAGATCTCCGCGGCATCGTGCTCGACCCAGCCGGGCCGGGGGAGGATCTGCCGGTGCTCCTGCTGCTCGACGGCCACGATCGAACCGTCCGCGTCGAAGACGATGCAGCGGCTCGACGTGGTGCCCTGGTCGATCGCGGCGATGTAGCGGCCCCGCGGTCGCTCCCCGGCGTCGGGAACGGCGGCGATGGCGGGGCGCGACTGTGGAGGCATGCAGAAGAGTCTGCCAGCCACCCCGGCCCGCCCTCCACCGCCGCGGCTCCGGCCCGGCGCGCCGTCAGGAGGCCAGCCGTGCCCCGCCGTCCACCGGCAGCACGATGCCGGTGGTGTAGGTGTTCTCCACCAGGAAGGCGATGGCGTGCGCCACCTCTTCGGGCCGCCCCGGCCGCCCGACCGGCGTCCCGGCGCAGGCACCGGTCAGCGCGCCGTCCCTGCCCTCCTCGGGGACCCAGTCCCACCAGGGAGTGTCGATGACACCGGGGGAGACCGCGTTCACCCGGCGCGGGGCCAGCTCCGCCGCCAGGATCCTGGAGGCCGCCTCCACACCCGCGTTCGAGGAGCCGAGTACGACCAGCCCGGCCGCGCTGAGCTGCGAGCTCACCGCACCGACCAGGGTCACCGACCCGTCCGCCCGCAGCGTCCCCAGTGCGGCCTTGACCGTCAGCAACTGTGGGATGAGCTTGCCCTCGCTGTGCCGGCGCAGCTCTGCGTCGGTCAGGTCCAGCAGCGAGGTGACTCCGCCCCTGGCCGTGAGGGTGACGACAAGGTGGTCGAACGGGCCCACCCCGGCGAAGAACGCAGTCAACTGCCCCTCGTCGGAGGCGTCCAGGGTCCGCCCCTCGACCTCCTCGCCGAGCACCTTCAGCGCAGCCTCCAGACGCTCGGCGTTCCGTCCGGCGACGACGACCCGGTAGCCCCGGTCCCGCAGCAGCTCGGCCGTGGCCAGGCCGATCCCGGAGGTCCCGCCGACGATCACAACACGTTCAGACATGGCGTCCGCTTCCTCTTGTTCCCTCCCGGTGACCCACTTTCGAGTCACTGTGCCTCGATTATGTATCGAGGCACAGTGACTTGTAAAGTCGGCCCATGAACGAGACCACCTCCGCACCCCAGGGGCGCCCCCGCAGCGAGAGCGCCCGCCGGGCGATCCTGGACGCGGCCCTGGCGCTCGCCGCTCGCGACGGCTACACCGCGGTCACCATCAAGGGCATCGCCGAAGCCGCCGGCGTGGGTCGGCAGACCGTGTATCGCTGGTGGCCGACCCGGGGGGCGGTCCTGATCGAGGCGCTGGCCGAGATCGGCGCGGCCCACGTCCTGCCCGAGCCCTCGGGCGACCCGCGTGCGGACCTGCGGCTGTTCCTGGACCAGACCTTCGAGTTGGCCGTCGAGGTTCCCGTCGCCAATGTCCTGCTCGGCATCACTGCCGATGCGGTGAGCGATCCCGGGCTGGCCGCCGTCCGGCGCGGCTACATCTCCGGCCGTCGCGATCTGCTGCGTGAGGCCCTGGAACGCTGCGACCGTGCCTGGGCGGTACCGGTGGACACCATGGTCGACCTGGCCTTTGGCGCCATGTGGTACCGGTTGATGAACGAACACGCCCCGGTGGGACCGCAGTTGACGGAGGAGCTGATGGTGGTGGTGGACGCGCTGGCCCGATAGGGGGTGGTCCGGGATTCCTTTCGGGAGTATATTGTTCTCAGTAAGAGAAGAACTCGAAGTGAGAACAACCCGAGCGGAGCGCCCGATGTCCCCGCAGGACCAGCCGTCGCAGGCCGACCGGTCCGAACAGGACTGGCTCGCGGCCTACGACCCCCGGGCCTTCGCCCCGGTCGCGGTCACCGTGGACGTGGTCGTTCTGACGCTGCGCCAGGGCCGGTTGCATGTGCTGCTGGTCCGGCGCGCAGGCCCGCCGTACCAGGGCTGCTGGGCACTGCCCGGCGGTTTCGTCCGAGCCGGAAAGGAGGACCTCGACCAGGCCGCGGCCCGCGAGCTCGCCGAGGAGACCGGAGTCGACACCGCCGCCCTGCGGCGGGTCCACCTGGAACAGCTCGGCTCCTACGGCGCTCCCGCCCGCGATCCGCGGATGCATGTCGTCTCCGTGGCCTACCTCGCCTTCGCCCCCGACCTGCCCGACCCGCAGGCGGGCACCGACGCGGCAGCGGCCGCCTGGGTACCGCTCGGCGGGACCGATCCGGCTGCCGGACCCCACAGGGGAGGGCCCAGCAGCCGGACCGATCCCGCCGGGCACCCCCTGGCCTTCGACCACGCGGTGATCCTCACCGAGGCCCTGGACCGGGCCCGGTCCAAACTCGAGTACACCCCGCTGGCCACGGCCTTCCTCGGTCCCGAGTTCACCATCTCCGAACTGCGCTCGGTCTACGAGGAGATCTGGGGGGAGAAGCTCCACGCGGGCAACTTCCATCGCAAGGTCCTCTCCGTCCCCGGCTTCGTCGAGAGCACCGGCGCGACCGCGACCCGGGCCGGCAGCAAGGGCGGACCCCGGGCCCGCCTCTACCGCACCGGCGACGCCCGACTGCTCCACCCCGCGCTGCTCCGACCCGACCGGGAGGAGGCGGTCCGCTGACCCCGACATCCACGCCGTCCACGCCGTCCGCGCCTTGACGCTCACCCGTCCGGACGCACCGGCCGCCACCCGTACCCCTCCGTCTGCGAGACCTACGACCTCGACGGCGACGAGATCCACGAGCTGCCGCTCGGTCCGCCCAGTGACCTCCGCCACCAGGCCGCCCTCACCGCTCCGCCTGCTGCGCGCCCGCCCCGGTCGGACCCACACCTCGGGCCCGACCCCTGCACCTGGACCGATACTGTCGCGGGCACCCCGGACACCCCCGTCCTGCAACGCAGCCACGGATCCCGCCGTGACGACTCCCCGCTCCGCGACAGCCCGATGATGGTCTTGGCCTGACCCCCCTCCCCATGGCAGATTCGGTCCCGGCAACGAGGCCGACCGCCGGAGGCATCCGCATGACCAGCGCAGAGCAGCAGCCCACCCCGCTCTGGACACCCGACCCCAAGCGCGCCGCCGCCTCCAACCTCGCCCGCTTCCAGCGCTGGGCCACCGAGCACCATGGCGCGCCCACCGGCGACTACGCCGCGCTGCACCGCTGGTCCACCGAGGACCTCGACCGCTTCTGGACCGCCGTCGCCGAGTGGTTCGACGTCCGCTTCTCCACCCCCGCGAGCTGCGCCCTCGCCGACGCCGCCATGCCCGGCGCCGTGTGGTTCCCCGGCGCCCGTCTCAACTACGCCGAACACGCCCTGCGCTTTGGCGAGGACCCGGCCAACGCCGACCGTCCCGCCGTCCTGCACCTGGACGAGACCGGCGCCGAGCCGACCACGCTGACCTGGGCCGAGCTCCGCCGCCAGGTCGGCGCCCTCGCCGCCCGGCTGCGCGACCTCGGCGTCCGACCCGGCGACCGGGTCGGCGCCTACGTCCCCAACGTCCCGCAGGCCGCCGTCGCGCTGCTGGCCACCGCGGCCGTCGGGGCGGTCTGGACCTCCTGCGCCCCGGACTTCGGCGCCCGCAGCGTCCTGGACCGCTTCAGCCAGCTCGAACCGGTCCTGCTTTTCGCCGTCGACGGCTACCGCTACGGCGGGAAGACCCACGACCGTACCGGGATCGTCGTCGAACTGCGCCGCGAACTCCCCTCGCTGCGCCATGTGGTGCACATCCCGCTGCTCGGCACGCCCGCTCCCGACACGGACCTGGTCTGGGACGACCTGATCAGCGGTGCGGACGAACCGGTCTTCGAGCAGGTCCCGTTCGACCACCCGCTCTGGGTGCTCTACTCGTCCGGCACCACCGGCCTGCCCAAGGCCATCGTCCAGGGCCACGGCGGCATCGTCGTCGAACACCTGAAGCAGGCCGGGCTGCACCAGGACCTCGGCCCGGGGGACCGGTTCTTCTGGTACACCTCCACCGGCTGGATGATGTGGAACTTCCTGCTGGCCGGCCTGCTCGTGGGCGCCAGTATCGTCAGCTACGACGGCAGCCCCGGCTTCCCTTCCGTCGACGCCCAGTGGCGGGTCGCCGAACGCTCCGGAGCCACCGTCTTCGGGACCTCCGCCGCCTACATCACCGCCTGCGCCAAGGGCGGCGTCCACCCGGGCCACGACCTGGACCTCTCCCGGCTCCGCGCCATCGGCACCACCGGATCCCCGCTGCCGCCCGACGGCTTCCGCTGGATCTACGACGAGATCAGCCCCGACATCTGGCTGGCCAGCGTCAGCGGCGGCACCGACCTCTGCAGCTGCTTCGTCGGCGGCGTCCCCACCCTGCCGGTGTACCTCGGCGAGATCCAGGCCCCCAGCCTCGGCGCCGCGGTCGAGTCCTGGGACGTCCACGGCAAACCGCTGCGCGGCGAGGTCGGCGAACTCGTCTGCACCAAGCCGATCCCCTCGATGCCCCTGTACTTCTGGAACGACCCGGACGGGACCCGGTTCCACGACAGCTACTTCGACGTCTACCCGGGCGTCTGGCGCCACGGCGACTGGATCACCGTCACCGAGCGCGGCACCGTCGTCATCCACGGCCGCTCCGACTCCACGCTCAACCGACAGGGCGTCAGAATGGGCTCCGCCGACATCTACGAGGTGGTCGAGCGGCTGCCGCAGATTCGCGAGTCCCTGGTCATCGGCCTCGAACAGCCCGACGGCGGCTACTGGATGCCGTTGTTCGTGGTCCTCGCGGAGGGAGCCGCCCTGGACGACGACCTCCGTACGGCGGTCCGCACCGCGCTGAGGGAGCAACTCTCGCCGCGCCACGTCCCCGACGAGATCATCGCCGTCCCCGCTCTGCCGCACACCCTCACCGGCAAGCGGCTCGAAGTCCCGGTCAAGCGCATCCTCTCCGGCACCCCGCTCGCCCAGGCCGTCAACCCCGGCTCGCTCGACAACCCGGAGGCACTCGCCCCGTTCCTGGAGCTCGCCAACGGCGGAGGGGCCAGCCACCGGGGTAGCTAGACAGGTGAGTCGGCGTCGACTCCTACTGACTCCTACTCGCCGGACAGCACCTGGTTCGCGGCCGCGCGCGCCTCGTCCGCCGTGTCGGTGGCGCGCGCGGCGGCAGCGGCCCGTCGGCACTGCGCCAGCGTGTACTTGGCCAGGGTGGCCCGCACATAGGGGATCGACGCCGCACCCATCGACAGGCTGGTCACTCCCAGCCCGGTGAGCACGCAGGCCAGCACCGGATCGGCGGCGGCCTCCCCGCAGACACCGCAGCTCTTACCGGCCGCGATCGCCGCCTCCGCGGACAGTGCGATCAGGTCGAGCAGCGCCGGCTGCCAAGGATCCTGCAGCCGGGCCACCGCGCCGACCTGGCGGTCGGCGGCGAAGGCGTACTGGGCCAGGTCGTTGGTGCCCAGTGAGAGGAACTCGACCTCCTTCAGGATCGACCGCGCACGCAGCGCCGCCGACGGGATCTCCACCATCGCCCCGAACTTGGCCGACAGCCCCGCCTCCCGACAGGCGTCCGCGAAGGCCCTGGCGTCGATACGGTCGGCCACCATCGGCGCCATGACCTCCAGGTACACCGGCAGTCCCGCGGCGGCCCTGGCCAGTGCCCGCAACTGGGACTGCAACACCTCCGGGTGCTCCAGCAGGCTGCGCAGCCCGCGGACGCCCAGAGCGGGGTTCGGCTCGTCCGCCGGCGTCAGGAACTCCAGCGGCTTGTCCGCGCCGGCGTCCAGCACCCGCACCACGACGCGCCCCTCGGGGAAGGCCTCCAGCACCGCGCGGTAGGCCTCGACCTGCGCGTCCTCGGTCGGAGCCTTCGTCGAGTCGTCCAAGCTCTGCTTTTCGAAGAAAAGAAATTCGGTGCGGAAAAGCCCGATGCCCTCGGCACCCACCTCGACAGCCGCCGGGACATCGGCCGGGCCGCCGATGTTGGCGAGCAGCGGCACCCTGTGCCCGTCCGAGGTCTGTCCGGGACCGGTCGACGCGGACAGCGCCGCCTTCCGCTCGGCCGCGATCCGCCGCAGCTCCGCCTGCTGCTCCGCCGACGGTTCGACCAGCACCTCCCCGGTGCTGCCATCCACCGCGACCACGACGCCCTCGGCCATGTCGGTGGCACCGGGCATGGCGACCACAGCGGGGACGCCCAGCGCCCGGGCGAGGATGGCACTGTGGCTGGTCGGCCCGCCCTCCTCGGTGACGAAGCCGAGCACCAGCGTCGGGTCCAGCAGCGCGGTGTCGGCCGGCGCCAGGTCCCGCGCGAACAGGACGTACGGCTCGTCGCTGTCCGGCACCCCCGGCATGGGGACGCCCATCAGCCGTGCCACGATCCGGTTCCGCACGTCGTCCAGGTCGGCGACCCGTCCCGCCAGGTACTCACCGGCGTTCGCCAGCAGGGCTCGGTAGGCGGCGAAGGCGTCGTAGACGGCGCGCGCCGCGGTGCTGCCCACGGCGATCCGCCGCTCGACGTCCGCCATCAGCTCAGGGTCCAGCGCCATCAGCGCCTGCGCCTCAAGCACGGCCTGCGCCTCGCCACCGGCCAGATTGCCGCGGGCCTGCAGATCGGCGGCGACGGCTTCGACAGCCTGCCGCGCCCGCGCCTGCTCGCGCGGCGCCTCCTCGGTCGGCGTCTGCTGCGCCGGGGGCTCCAGCACCGCCGTGCCCATGTGCCGAACCTGTCCGATCGCGACCCCGTGGCTCACGCCCACGCCGCGCAGCGTCTCTGTCATCTCGCCGGTCTCCACTTCCTCATTCACCTTCACCATGTTCACCATGGCAGGCAGCACCACCGGGCCCAGCTCGTTGCTAGGTCCAGGTGAAGAGGCCGTCCCCGGCCGCGACCTCGCTGTTCTCCTGGACATCACTCAGCTGGTCGGCGGCCGCTTCGAGCGCCACGACCGGGGAGATCGGCGACTTGCCGGCGGCCTCGACCGCCCGTGGATCCCAGCGGATCACCGGCTGCCCGCGCTTCACCGTGTCGCCCTTGCCGACCAGCAGCTCGAAGCCCTTCCCGTTGAGCTGAACGGTGTCGATCCCCAGGTGAGTCAGCACTCCGTGCCCGTCCTCGTCGATGACGACGAAGGCATGCGGATGCATGGAAACGATCGTCCCGTCGACAGGCGCGACGGCATCCCCGGCTTCACGAACCGGGTCGATCGCCGTTCCCGGCCCGACCAACGCTCCAGCGAACACGAGATCGGGCACAGCGGCCAGCCCGATGGCCCGTCCAGCGAGAGGGGACGTCACTTCGGTCATGCTTCAAGCCTCCGGTGGAAGTGGCAAGCAGGAGTCAGCCTAAATCAACACAAGTTGGGGTACCTCGCTACTCCACAGCCCGCTCACACGCGCGTCCCTCGTCCGCCCACGGATTTGCTCCGCCCTGCGCGCCGCTGTACGTTGGAGCCCTGCCGCCGCAACCGAGAGGTTGCGGCACGTTGGTGAGATCATCCGAATTTCCACTCGCAATGACACTGCGCCGGGGTTCGGTCTTGCCTGCGACCAGCAGCCGGAATTCGAACCGGGACGGACCGCTGAAATGGTCTGCTAAACTCGGAACACGAACAAAACGAAGCGCCCGGAGGGCTGGTGTGAAAGCCGCTCGAAGGAAGCGTCCGTACCTTGAGAACTCAACAGCGTGCCAAAAGTCAACGCCAAATGTTGAT